>NZ_JBHYJW010000018.1:0-13767 GCF_042741125.1 Amycolatopsis sp. NPDC058986
CCACCTTACGGGCGTCGGACGCCCGTAAGGTGGCCTTAACGGCATTTGAGTCCTTTGTGGACTACTGGGGCTGGGGCGCGTCGTTTTCGGGGACGACGTAGACGGCGGTGCCGTAGGCCGCGATCTCGCTGGCGGTCTGGGCGATCTCGTTGCAGTCGAAGCGGAGCGCGAGGACCGCGTTCGCACCGTATGACATGGCCTCCTCCGACAGCCGGTGCAGCGCCTCGTTCCGGGAATCAGCCAGCAGTTTCGACAGGCCCTTGAGCTCACCGCCCGCCATCGCCTTGAAGCCCGCCCCGATGTTCGAGAACACGTTACGGCTGCGCACGGTGAGGCCGAAAACCTCGCCGTAGACACGAGTCACCCGATAACCGGGCAAATCGTTCATGGTCGACAGGAGGACCGGGAACTGCTGCGGATCGGGTCGCGTCATGGCCGGATCGTAGCGGCCACCGGCGAGGACCGGCCAGATTTCAGCGGCGGCGCGTCCCCGCCCGATACGCCGCGACGCGCTCGGCGTCGTGGGTCAGCGCCGCGGCCACCAGCTTCTCCATGGGTTCGCGGCGTTCCTTTTCGTAAGCGGCGAAGGCGGACAGCGCGTCCGGCCGGGTGCGCAGGCATTCGCCGAGCGTGACGGCGTCCTCGATCGCCATCGACGCGCCCGCGGCCGCCGCGGGGGAAAAGGCGTGGACCGCGTCGCCCACCAGGACCATCCGCGGCGTCGACCAGTGCGGCACCGAGGGAAGGTCGTACGCGTGATCGCCGAACACCTCGTCCCCGCTCGCCGCGATGATTTCGGCCGGGGGCAAGGATTCTCCGGGGAAATCGGAGGCAGCGGGGGCATATCCTGGCGAAGCCTGCTCCCGCTGCCGACCGGGTGCGGGTGTCCCGCGAAATACCGACAGAGCCAGCTCACGCCATCCGGCGGGCGTCGTCACGGCGATCTCGTCGCGGCTCCGTTCGGTATCGGGGACGCGGGCGAACCAGGACGTCACCCCGTCCGGGCCGGTGGTACAGCCGAACGCGGCGAACCGGCCCTGGACCATCCGGTAGATCCCGGGCGCGGCCGCGACGTCGCGGGCGTAGCCGTACACCACGCTGATCCCGGTGTAGCGCGGTTCGGGGACCGCCGGGTCGATCAGCCGCCGCACCAGCGAACGCAGGCCGTCCGCGCCGACGAGGATGTCGCCGCCGGCCGACGTGCCGTCCGCGAACCGCGCGGTCACGCCATCGGCGCCGTGATCCGCGCCGACGAGCCGTTTGCCGTGCCGGACCGGGATTCCGCGCCGGACCGCCTCTTCCTGCAGCACGCGATAGAGCGCGGCACGCGTGATCGTCCTCGGCCCCGAACCGTCCTCATAGGACCGATTCGCTGCGATCGTGCCGTCGGGCGCGACGAGTTCGAGACCGGTGGAGGCGACCGACGCTTCGGCGACCGGTCCGTCCGCCCCGATCTCCCGCAGCGCCGCCATACCGTTGGCCATGAGCACCAGGAACGCGCCCGCGTCCGCGCCACCACTGCGGTGGGCCTCGAAGACGGCCGGCTCGTGCCCGGCCAGTTGCACCGCCATCGCCGTGGCCGCGCCCGCGACCCCGCCGCCCGCGATCAGCACCCGCACCCGTGCCCCTTCCCCGCCGCGGCGGTCCGGCGTGCCGCCGTCACCGACCGTACCGGTACCCGGCGGCACGCGAAGGGACCGCGTGGAGGTCAGGAGGCCGCGCCGGAAGCGTTGATGTCGCCGTTGACGCCCGCCGGGTAGAAACCGCCGGAGGTCACCTTGTCCTTGTTCAGGTAGGCGATGTTGAGCACCCGGTCGGCGCTGCGGCCGAAGGCGATGCCGTTGCCGTCGGCGGGCACCAGGTTCGCCCGGCCGCCCGCCAGCACGCCCTGGTCGTCGTCGCCCTTGCCGTCGAGGCCGTCCCGCGCGTCGGACAGTTTGTTCGTGACCTCGCCGAGGCCACGCTCGAACAGCTGCGAGCGGACGATCCCGGCGTGGTAGGCCTCGACGGCGAGCATGCCCGCGGCGGCGTCGAGGAACGTCTTGTTGGTGATGAGCGGGGCCGCGCCCTTGTAGGCGGTGACCCCGACGTCCTCGAAGAGGAACGCGGCCAGCAGGAAGTTGTTCTCGCTGGCGAACGGGTCGAACGTCTGGCCCTGCTTGATCAGCCCGGACGCCTGTGCCGCCGCGGTGAAGCTGTTCTGGAAGTCGATCTGTGGCTGCGCGACCGCCTGGTTGCCCAGTGCCTGGCGCAGGAAGTTGACGTGCGCGATCTCGTCGCCCGCGATCTCCTGCGCGATCTGGCGGACGGCCTGGCTCTTGAACTGCACCGCGTGCCCGCCGGCTACCCCGCCCAGCTTCCCGACTCCGCCGGTCAGCTGGACGGGCAGGCCGTACCCGGAGACCGCGAACGAGTACAGGTTTGCTTCCAGGTACTCCAGGTTCAGGGCGAAGTTCAGGACGGCGGCGTCACTCGCGGCACCGTCGGCGCCCTTGGCGGCGGCCTGCTCGGCCGGGGACGGCGCACCCGCCGAAGCCACCGACAGGGTGCTGCCGAGGTACCCGGCTCCGACGAGCCCGAGCCCCGCCGCTCCCGCGGTCCTGAGGAAGCGGCGGCGATCGGTGGCGTTCTCCGCGCTGCGGGAGACCAGATGCCGCACGTAGCGTTTTCCGAACACGGGAAGTCCTCTCTGGCTGCTCACCCACCCGCAGGGGCTTCGGAGCAGGCACGCGAGAGGTTCGGTCCCGTGTCCGGAAAAGTTCGGCTCCGCTCAGCTCTTCTGCGCGGCGGCGAGGCGGACGCAGACCGCGACGCCGCGGAGTGCCTCTTCGACCTCGGCCAGTTCGGGGAACGTCGGCGCGATCCGGATGGTCGCGTCGGCGGGGTCGTCGCCGTGCGGGTGGGTGGCCCCGGCGGGGGTCAGGGCGATCCCGGCCTCCTTGGCCAGCCGCACGACCTCCTTCGCGGTCCCCTCGGGCACGGTCAGCGTGACGAAGTACCCGCCGAGCGGCTTGGTCCACGACGCCAGCCCGGTGCCGCCGAGCTCCTCGGTGAAGATGCGGTCCACCGCGGCGAACTTCGGCCCGATGATCTCCGCGTGCTTGCGCATGAGCGCGCGGACGCCGTCGGCGTCACGCAGGTACATCGCGTGCCGGAGCTGGTTGACCTTGTCCGGGCCGATGGTCCGCTTGCCGACCAGCGCCGTCCACCAGTCGATGTTGGCCTGCGACGCGCCGAAGAACCCGACGCCGGAGCCGGCGAGAGTGATCTTCGAGGTGGATCCGAACACGAACACGCGGTCGGCGTTGCCCGCTTCGGTGGCCAGCGCCAGGATGTCGGCCAGCTCGGGCTCGGCGTCGGTCAGGTGGTGCACCGCGTAGGCGTTGTCCCAGAAGATCCGGAAGTCCGGCGCCGCGGTGGTCATCGTGGCCAGCCTGCGGACCGTGTCGTCGCTGAAGGTGATGCCGGTCGGGTTGCTGTACTTCGGCACGCACCAGATGCCCTTGATACCGGCGTCCTCGGCGACGAGCCGCTCGACGACGTCCATGTCGGGGCCGGACTCGGTCATCGGGACCTGGATCAGCTCGATGCCGAACCGCGCCGAAAGGTTGAAGTGGCGGTCGTAGCCGGGAACCGGGCAGAGGAAGGCGATCCGGGGCTCGTCGGCCCAGCGGCGCTCGGCACCGGGAAGCTTGCTGAGCAGCGCGTGCACGGTGGCGTCGTGCATCAGCTCGAGGCTGGAGTTGCCCGCGGCCAGCAGCTGCTCGACCGGGACCCCGAGTGCGGGGGCGAAGATGCGCCGGAGCTCGGCCAGGCCCTTGAGCCCGCCGTAGTTGCGAACGTCGGTGCCGTCTTCGGCGGTGTGGGCGCCATTCGGGAGCGAAAGCAGCTCGGCCGAGAGGTCCAGCTGCCGGGGGGACGGCTTGCCGCGGGTGATGTCGAGGCGGAGACCTCGCTCGACCAGCGCCGCGTAATCCCGGCGGGCGCTGTCGGCGTCGACAGAAGCAGTGGTCATGGGGTAACGCTAACCCCGCGCGCCCGGCCGCCGTCGGCTGGTCCGTTTTCGGGTCGTTACGCTGCGTCCCGTGATGTTCGTCGTGCACGCCGACTACCGGCAGTTCTCCTTGCGGGACAAGGCTTCCCACCAGTCATGGCTGCGTACGCACCCGCGGCGGGACGTCTGGACCGACGAGGCGGTCACCCGGCACCGGATCGGAGCCGAACCTCATTCGCTTTCGATCGGCACCGCCCGGTCGGATCTCGTCGAAGTGATCGTGAACGTGGGTGACACGCCTCCCGCGGTGCTCGCCGACGCGGATCACGTGGTGGAAGCCGATCTCGACGTGCCGTCCGGGGAGCTGTCCCTGTTCGGCCCGGCGGACTATCCGGGCCAGCAGCGGCACCTGCCGGTGGCACCGGGCCGGTACCGCGTGCGGGTGTCCTACCTGCAGGCCGGGCCGCCGGACGCGGAGTGGAACGACTTCGAGTACGGCGACCATCTGCGGTACGTGCTCGATCTCTGGCCGGTGCCCGCGGCGTCGGATCTCGTGGTGCTGAAACAGGGCGGGGATCTCTGGGACGGCTGACACGCCGGAAATGCCGGCGGCGGCACCGGATCCCCCGGTGCCGCCGCCGATCCCCCTTACCTACCCCCGGTCCCAGGTGACCGGAAGACTGCGCACGCCGTAGATGTTCTGGTGGTCGGGACGCAGCGGGACGTCCTCGGGCGGGACGGCCAGCCGCAGCGTCGGGAACCGGGTGAACAGCGCCGGGAAGGCGACGCGCATTTCGACCCTGGCCAGCTGCTGGCCGAGGCACTGGTGGATGCCGTGGCCGAAGGTCACGTGCCCGGTGGCCTTCCTGGTCAGGTCGAGGACGTCCGGATCTGCGAACTTCGCCGGGTCACGGTTGGCGGCCTGCATCGAGATCGTGACCGACTCCCCCGCCTTGATCACCTCTCCGCCCAGCTCGACGTCCTCCAGCGCCGCCCGTACCCCGGTGTGCGTGATGCTCAGGTAGCGCAGCAGTTCCTCGACGGCCCCCTCGGCGATGCCCGGATCGGCGCGCAGCGCGGCGGCCTGCGCGGGGTTGCGCAGCAGGGCGAAGGTGCCGAGCGCGAGCATGTTGGCGGTGGTGTCGAGACCGGCCCCCAGCAGGAACGTGCCGAGTCCGGCCAGTTCCTCGTCGGTGAGGTCGCTGGCGGTCAGCTCGCTGAGGATGTCGTCGGTGGGCTCGGCACGCTTGGCGGGGACCAGCTGACCCACGTAGTCCATCAGCGCGGCGTACGCGGCCATCTGCTCTTCCGGGGAGATTTCGGTGTTGCCCACCGTCGCCGCATACCCCTGGAAGGCCTCGCGGTCGGCATAGGGAACACCGAGCAGCTCACAGATCATCACCGCGGGAACGGGATGCGCGAACGCCTGGACCAGGTCCACCTCCGGGCCCTGCCGTTCCATGGCGTCGAGGTACTCGGCGGTGACCTGCTCGACGTGGTCGGTGAGCTGCCGCATCCGGCGCACGGTGAACCGGGCGGTGAGCAGTTTCCGGTAGCGGGCGTGCTCCGGGTCGTCGATCCCGGTCAGGTCGCCGGGCGGCGCGGGCGGTATCTCGATGCCCTCCGCCCCCGGCATCGGATAGTGCGCCAGCTCGTACCGCGAGCTGAAACGCCGGTCGGCCAGTACCGCGCGGACCTCCTCGTAGCCGGTGACGAGCCAGCCGACGTGCCCGTCGGGGTAGGTCAGCCGGATCAGCGGGCGCTGGTCGCGGATCCGGCCCAGCTCGGCGGGCGGGTCGAACGGGCACCCCGCGGGACGTGCCACGGGAAGGTCGCTGAGGCCGGCGATCGCTTCGTTCTGCATCGTGCACTCCACTCGTTCGTGTTCGGTCAGCGGTCCGTGGTCGTCCAGGTCACGGGCAGTTCGTGGACGCCGTAGATGTTCATGTCGGTCTTGAGCTTCACGTCGCCGGCCGGAACGGCGAGCCGCAAGCTCGGGAAACGCCGCAGCAGCCCGGTGAAACCGGCCCGCATCTCGATGCGGGCCAGCTGCTGGCCGAGGCACTGGTGGACGCCGTGGCCGAAGGACAGGTGGCCGCGGGCCTTGCGGTGGAAGTCCGGCGTGTCGGGGTCGTCGAAGCGGCGGGGGTCGCGGTTGGCGGCCAGCAGGGCGACGACGACGGTCGATCCCTCGGGGATGGTTTCCCCGCCGAGTTCGATGTCCTCGGCGGCGTAGCGGTAGAAGATGTCCGCAATGGACAGATAGCGCAGGAGTTCCTCGACCGCGTCGGGCATCAGTTCCGGATCGGCGCGCAGTCCGGCCAGCTGCCCGGGATGCTCCAGGAGCGCGAAGGCGCCCAGCGCCAGCATGTTCGCGGTGGTCTCGTGACCCGCGAACAGCAGCAGGAAGGCCACCCCGACCAGCTCTTCGATGCTGAGGTCCTCATCGCGGGCCAGATCCGACAGGATGTCGTCGCCGGGTTCGGCGCGTTTACGCGTGACCAGTTCGGCCAGATACGAGGTCATCGCCTCGTACGCGGCCATCTTTTCCTCGAGCGTCACGTCCTTTTCCAGGAACTTGGTGGTGTTGACCTGGAAGGTGTCCCGGTCGGTGTACGGGACGCCGAGCAGCGCGCAGATCACCAGCGACGGAACCGGCAACGCGAATTCCCTGACCAGATCGACCGGCGGAGCCAGCCGCGCCATTTCGTCCAGCTGCCGTTCGGTGATCTCGATGATCTGTGCTTCGAGCTGGTTCATGCGCCGGACGGTGAAGGCGCCGGTGAGCTTGCGCCGCAACCGGGTGTGGTCCGGCGGGTCCATGGCGACGAACATGCCCGGCGTCTGCGGGGACGGTTCGGTTTGGACGGGCATGCCGGGCGTCTCGAACGGCAGGTGGATGATGCCGAGGTCCTGGCGCGAGCTGAACCGGGTGTCGGCCAGCAACTGACGGACCTCGTCGTAGCCGGTGACGAGCCAGCCCTCATGGCCGTCGGGGAAGATCAGCGGACTGACCGGGCGCGCCTCCCGCAGCCGGGTGAGGTCGCGGGGTGGGTCGAACGGGCCCGCGTCGCGCTCCATCGGGAGGCCCCGCGGAACGGGAACCGTGTGAGTCATCGGATTTCCTTACGTGGCAGGCGAACTTGCTCAGCGGGAGTACTCGCGGTTGAACAGCTTTTTCGACCAGAGGTAGCTGCCGAGGGCGATGACGGCACACCAGCTGAGCGCGATCCACCAGTGGTTCCCGACCGGCTTGGCCATCAGCAGGCCGCGCATGGTTTCGATGATCGGCGTGAACGGCTGGTACTCGGCGAACCAGCGCAGGCCGGCGGGCATGGAGCTGGTGGGCACGAACCCGCTGCCGAGGAAGGGCAGCAGCATCAACGGCAGCAGGATGTTGCTCGAGGACTCGACGCTCTTGCTCACCAGGCCGAGCGCGACCGCGAGCCAGACGAGCGCGAACGTCACCACCAGCAGGAAACCGGCCAGTGCGAACCACGCGCCGACCCCCGCGGCGGGCCGGAAACCGACGAGCAGCGCCACGCCGGTCACGACGGCCGTGCTCAGCACCGCCTGGATCACGCTGCCCAGCACGTGCCCGGTCAGCACCGAGACGCGGGCGATGTGCATGGTGCGGAACCGGGCGATGATGCCTTCGGTCATGTCCATCGCGACCGAGACCGTGGTCCCCTGGACCGTGGCCGTGATCGTCATCAGGAGGATCCCCGGCGCCAGGTAGTTGACGTACTCGGCGCGCCCGCCGGCGGCTCCGCCGAGCCCCGCTCCCATCGTGCCGCCGAAGACGTAGACGAACAGCAGCAGGAAGATGATCGGCATCCCGATCAGCTGCACGGTCATCGACGGATAACGGATCATGCGCTTGAGGTTGCGGCGCAGCATCGTCGCCGAGTCGCGCAGCGGATGGAACCGGAGGCCGGCGGGAGCCGGTCCGGCGAGGGCGTGAGCGGCGGTGCTCATCGGATGGTCACCTTCCCGTTCTGGGAGTTCTCGTTCGCGGAGGTCTGGTTCTCGGAGTTCTTCGGATTGCCGGTGAGGGCGAGGAAAACGTCGTCGAGGTCGGGGGTGTGCACCGACAGCTCGTCGACCTCGATGGCACGCTCGTCGAGGCTGTCGATCAGGTGCTTCAGCGAGCGGAGGCTGCCGTCGCTGGGCACGCGCAGCGCGAGCGCGTCGTTGTCGTGCGAGACCTCGCCCAGTAGCCGCGTCGCCGCGTCGAGGCCGTGGGTGTCGGCGAACCGCAGGCGGACGTGCCCGCCGGGGATGCGGCGCTTCAGCTCGTCCGCGGTCCCCTCGGCGACGAGCCGGCCGTGGTCGAGGACGCCGATCTTGTCGGCCAGTTCGTCGGCCTCCTCCAGGTACTGCGTGGTCAGGAAGATGGTGACGCCGCTGATCACGAGTTCCCGGACGATCTGCCACATGCTCCGGCGGCTGCGCGGGTCCAGGCCGGTGGTCGGCTCGTCGAGGAAGATCACCCGCGGGCTGCCGACCAGGGTCATCGCGAGGTCGAGCCGCCGCCGCATCCCCCCGGAGTAGCTCGACGCCGGTTTCCCGGCCGCGGCGACCAGGTCGAACTGCTCCAGCAGCTGGGCGGTACGCCGCCTGCCCTCGGCCCGGCCGAGGTGGTTCAGATCCGCCATCAGCCGCAGGTTCTCTTCGCCGGTGAGCAGGTTGTCCACCGCCGAGAACTGGCCGGTGACGCCGATCGCGGCACGCACCGCGTCGGGTTCGCGCGTCAGGTCGTGGCCCGCGACCCTGGCCTCCCCCGCGTCGGCGTTGATCAGAGTGGACAGGATCTTGACCGTGGTGGTCTTCCCGGCGCCGTTCGCGCCGAGCAGCGAGTAGACCGTGCCCCGCGGCACGTTCAGGTCGAGCCCGTCGAGCACGACGTGATCGCCGTACGCCTTGCGCAGCCCCTTCACCGCGATCGCGGTCCGGGCGTGGTCGGTGGTCATGGTTCCCCCTGGAAAGGTTGGCAGGTAAGCGGAAAGGGGTCAGGAACGGCGGATCGTGATGTCGCCGTAGGAGGTGCGGGCACGCACCTCGACGGTCTCGTCGGACTCGTCCGGCCGGGTGGCGCTCTCCATCAGGTTGTGCACCTGCCCGAAGCCGGTGTGCACCTCGAGCCAGGCAGCGGTGCCGTCGGCGACGCCGACCTCGAGGTCGCCCATCGAGGTCGCGAGCATGACCGAACCGCGGACCACCTCGCCGATGCGAATGCCGCCGTTGGCGGTCTTCGCGTCGACCCCCGCGCCTGCCCTGCCGACGAAGATGTCGCCGTTGGCCGCCCGCGCCCGGACTTCGCCGGCGACCGCGTCGAACTCGGTGTTGCCGTTGGAGTTCTTGACGACCACCGAGCCCTCGACCTCGCCGATGCGGACCTTGCCGGAACTCGTGTGGATGTCGGCATTGCCCGCGACGCCGTCCGCGGTGACGTGGCCGGTCGACGTGTCCAGGTGCAGCGAGCCGGTGTGCTCGAACTGGAAGTCCCCGACGGAGGTCTTCAGCCGGCACTCGCCGAGCCTGCCGGTGGCGCGGAAGCCCCCGACCTGCGCGTCGCCCGCCACGTGCGAGCCGGTGGGCAGTTCGATGGACACCGTGACCGACCTGGTCTTGCGGGAGAAGTCGAACGCCCGCGCCTTCGGGCCCTTGATCTGCAGGCGGCCGTTCGCGTATTCGACGCGGACCTGGCCCGCGGCCTTCACGTCGGACTCGTCGGCTGGGTTGGTCGGACGCACTTCGACGACCGTGTCGGCGCGGTCGCTCGCGCTGAACCGCACATCGCCGACACCGAGTTCGAGCGTCACGGAAATCGGTTCGGGTGTCTCGAAAATGGGCATAGGTGTCCCCTCGGAACGGGTGGATGAGACGTCCCCGCAGGTCAGGGACGTGGTGGTGGAAAGCGGCTCCGGTGGCTAGCGCACCCAGCCGGTGTACTTCTGCTTGCCCCATTTGCCGGCGTAGGACTCGGGGCGCTGCTGCTGCTCGCGGCCGGAGTGCCGCAGGCTGGCCGCGGCAGCCCGGACCAGCCAGGCGTTGACCGAGCGGCCCTCCTTGGCGGCCGCCTCCTCGACCGCGGCCTTGAGCTGCTCCGGAAGGCGTACGTTGATCCGCGCGGTGGGACCGTCCTCGGCGATCGGCGGCCCGTCGTCCAGATCGGCCGCCGGTGCCTCGGTCTCGGCCGCGTCCGGCCCCGCCTCGGCGGGCGGCGTGGTCACCACGAAGTTCGGATCGCGTCCCCGCAGGCGCACCTCCACCGATCCCGGAGCCAGGTCCCGGGTGATCTCGTCGGCGGCGGCCGCCAGCGCGTCCAGCAACGTCATCCGGATCGCCGATTCGAGCGACCCGGTCAGGCGCTCGACCAGCGCACGCGACTCCTCGCCACCCGCTTCGGCCAGGGTGGCGAACTCACTTCCGAGATTGCGTACATACGAGGTCAAGTCCATGGCACCACTATGGCACACGTGTGGCACCACCGCAAGCCATGTTGGCTCAGAAGGTGCCACACGTGGCACCGGCGCGTGCCACTACGGTGTGCGGAGTGAAGCGGGTACTGGTCACCGGGATGTCGGGAACGGGCAAGAGCACGCTGCTGGACGAACTCGCGGCACGGGGTCACCGGACCGTCGACACCGACTACGGCGGCTACCACGAGACGATCGACGGCGAACGGCTCTGGCGCGTGGACCGGATCGGCGCCCTGCTTTCCGAGGTTTCCGCCGCACCCCTGTTCGTGCAGGGCACGACGCGGAACCAGGTCCTGTTCTATCCCCGCTTCGACCACATCGTGCTGCTCAGCGCTCCGGCCGACGTCCTCGTCGAGCGGCTGGCCGCCCGGACGACCAATCCCTACGGGAAAACCTCGGCGGAACTCGCCGAGACGCTCGGCTATCTCAAGACCGTGGAGCCGCTGCTCCGGGAGTCCGCCACGCTCGAGGTGGTCACGACGGTGCCGGTCGGGCGAGTGGCCGACATCGTTCTCGAGCACGTGCTCTGACGCCCGCGCCCGCCGGCCACGCGGATCAGAACAACGTCATCGGCTCGTGCGACTCGGGTTCGGGCAGCGGCTCCAGTTCGGGTAGACCCGCGCGTACCGCGTCGTGAAACTGACGGGCCAGCACCAGCGATCCGGCGTTGTCGGGCGTATGGAGGAACACCGTCGGCGAACGGCCCTCGCGCAGCCACGCGGTGACGACGTCGATCCACGGCCGCCAGCCCGCGACGGTGGCATCGACGTCGTCGCGTCCGTGGTAGCGCACGATCGGGTACTCGGTGAGGGCGCGGGTGCGGCGTGCCACCCGCGGCTTCTTCGCCCAGGCCTCGCGCTCGCCGGGGCTGACCGGGCGAGCGGCGAACAACGTCGTGGTGTCGAACGGCATCCATTCGGCGCCGACCCGCCCCAGCACGTACTCCAGCTGCCGCGCGGCCTTGTCGTCGTCGAAGAACGCGCGATGGCGGACCTCGACGGTGTACCGGTAGGTCGGCGGCAACTGCCGCAGAAACCCCGCCAGCACACCGAGATCGGTCGGCCCGAAGGACGCGGGCAGTTGCAGCCACAACGCGTGGGCACGCGGCCCGAGCGGTTCGATCGCGTGCAGGAACGCCCGCAGGTCCGCCTCGGCACCGGTCATCCGCCGTTCGTGCGTAATGGTTTTCGGCAGCTTGACCACGAAGCGGAACTCGGGGGCGGTCTGGTTCGCCCAGGACTGGACGGTGTTCCGCGCGGGTGTCGCGTAGAAGGTGGTGTTGCCCTCCACCGCGTTGCACCAGCCCGCGTAGGAGCGCAGCCGTTCCCGCGGATTCGGCTGCAGCTCCTGCCAGGCGGTGTGCGTCCACATCGCGCATCCCACATGAAGCCGCATGCCCGCGACGTTAGTCCCCGTACGTTCTTGACCTCGACACCGGCGTCGAGGTCGCGGCCTCATCCCGAGGCGAGCAGGTCCAGTCCGAGGTGCGTGCAGCGATGCCGCACCGCCTTGCCCTCCCGCTGCGAGACGACCAGCCCCGCCGCGCGGAGGGTCTTGGTCTGGAGGGAGGCCGCGGCGACGGTGACGGACAGCTCCTTGGCGAGTTCACTGGTGGTGCGGTCGAAGGTCAGCACACGGAGCGCTCTGGCACGCGTAGCGCCGAGCAGGCCGGAAAGCGGATCGGCGGCCGCGCCGGAGGTGAGCAACGGCAACGGGGTCAAGGCCGGGTAGATCAGTATCAGCGGGCCGTCGCCGTACCGCGCGATGAGCGGCGGACCGGCCCACAGCAGTGACGGCTGCAGGCTGATGCCCTGCCCGGTGAGCGTGATGTCGACCTCCCGGGGGAAGTCGATCTCCAGTGTCATGTCCCGCCACCGGATCGACGGGGACAGCCCGGTCAACGTGGCGCGCAGGCCGTCCCGCGCGAGAATCCGGGCGCGCCAGGCGGTTTCGGCGTGGAAGCTCGCCCGCAATCGAGGCCAGGCCTCGGCAAGGGTGGCGCGATAGGCCGTGCGCAGCGCGCCTTCCAGTACCTTCCAGGCCTCCTTGTCCCGATCGGCGAGCCCACGGACCCATGGCGTACGGGGCCGGTCGATCGCGCACACCCGCTCGAGCTCGGCGCGAACGTCGAGCCGCGAGGCCGACATCACCCGGTCGACCCCCTCGTCCATCGTGGGGCTCGGCGGATC
This sequence comes from Amycolatopsis sp. NPDC058986, assembly GCF_042741125.1. Classification (NCBI taxonomy): domain Bacteria; kingdom Bacillati; phylum Actinomycetota; class Actinomycetes; order Pseudonocardiales; family Pseudonocardiaceae; genus Amycolatopsis; species Amycolatopsis sp. NPDC058986. The sequence continues at coordinate 12,669 of NZ_JBHYJW010000018.1, forward strand.
GAGGAACATCGGGCCCGCGCCGAGCGGCGACACCAGTTGCGCCAGCGGGCTTCCTTCGACCGCGAAAGTCCGCGCCATCCGATGCCGCCACGGGGCGAACGCCGGATGCGGATCCCGGCGCTGCAGCATCTGGATCGCCAGCGTCAGCTCACCCAGCGGCGCCGGATGTTCGGCGATCGAAACGCGCAAGAGATCGTCCACAGTGCAGCGAATGCGCAGCACTACTCCCCCCAGCGTAGTCACATTCAAGCCTGAACTTGAACCATTGTGGCACCCGCGCGCGCCGCACCACAATCGCGACGACGGGGTAATTCCTTCCTCGCGTGATCATCGTCTTTGTCCGGAAACAGGGAGATTTCATGCGTTCGAAAATCAGACTGCTCTGCGGCGGCGCGATGCTGGCATTGCTGGCGGCCGCGACGTTCACCAGCCCGGCGGGCGCCACCTCCGGCGGCTTCACGGGTCAGCTGCGGAGCGCGGGCTTCTCCGCGGCCCAGGCCGCCGAACTCCAGAGCACGATCGACCACGACCCCGCGGCACGAGGCGGAAAACAGTTGGCAGCCAACAGAGTCGAGGCCGCGGACGGTTCGGCCATCACCTATACCCTGCCCGGCGAGAAGTACGCGCACCTGCTGGGTGACGGCCTCGACGGCAACGACGCCAGGACACCGTTCGTCCTGTGCTCCTACGGTGCCTTCTGCGGCTGGCCGAAAGCGAACTACGAAGGCAGCGGCCGCACATGGGCGGCCTGCGGCAAGTACTTCGAGATTCCGGACGGCTGGAACAGCGGCGGTTCGTGGATCAACAACCAGACCCACCACTACACGACGTCGATGTACGGCAAGAGCCACAACCACGTGTTCACGACCGACCCCGCCTACTCCTCGGACTCGCACGGCAACTGGGGCCCGGTGTGGTACGTCAGGAACAACTGCTGAGCGCCGGCGCGGGCAGGTTTCGCCAGCCCCCCCCCGCCCCCGGCGCCCCCCCCGCCGCCCGCGCCGCGAGCCCGCCCGACCCCCCCGCCGATGGCGAGCGTGCCGCCCGGGCCGACGATTTTGTACAAGGTCTCGCGGGCGGTCGGCCGGGTCACTGGGCG
>NZ_JBHYJW010000018.1:13777-146666 GCF_042741125.1 Amycolatopsis sp. NPDC058986
CGCAGGAAAAGTGGGCCGGGGTGTGTTAGGTCAGCAAAAACGGGGGTGCGCGGGGGGGGGCTGGTTCCCCCGCCCCGCGCCGTCCCCGTGCTCGCCCGCTGCCATTTTGTCCTTTGTGGACATTAAAGCAATGAGGGGCTCCTTTGGCGCAGTGGATGCGCCACCCCCTCGACACATCGACGGCGCTCACGGAGCTGGCCGCGCAGGCATCATGAGACAACCAGCTCTTCACACCCCAGCCACGGTCCACCCGGCTTCACGTAAGCATTTCCGTGCCGAAGCGCCCAGACCGAAGGCCGTCTTGGCGCGAACTCCACTACCTCACCCTTCGCCAACGTCAAGACCACCAGTGCCGGAGAAGCACGCAACCGCACCGAAGAGCCGTGCAGTAAACGGCACCACTCACCCTGATCACCCCAAGGCCCGCGATCATCCGACACCGCATCGCCAGCTACCACCCGGCCCGGGAAACGCAGCCATACAACCACAAATTCGAGGCATGCACTTCACTCGATCGTGTCGCACATATGTTCTACTAGCGCGGTATGATGGTGGTGTGTCCGGGAATCTGTCCACTCTGGAGCCGCCGCAGGAGCTGTGGCGGCGATCCGGTCGCGCACTCGCCGACGAGGTTCGTACCCGACTGGAATCCCTGTGGCGCCTGGACGCCGAGCTTGGCCAGTACCTCGCGGAGATCGACTCTCGCGGTGCGTCCGAGCTGTACGGGTACGGATCCACCGCCGCGTGGTTCGCACACATGGCACGGATGTCGCGCGGTGAAGCCAAAAAATACCTCGACCGAGCCCACGGGCTGAATCCCGGACGCAACATCGACGGTAGCGAACTCCCAGCCGCCGCGCCAGCAACGCACGCGGCCGCACTCTCCGGTGAGATCGGACCGCACCACAGCGACCGGATCCTCGGTTTCCTCAAGAAGGTTCCTTCCTTCGTGTCCGAAGAAGACAGAAGCAAAGCCGAGAAAATCCTCGTCGAACTCGCCCGCCACGCCACACCACAGGAAGTCGTCAAGGCGGCCGACGAGATCCTGGCGCGGATGGACCAGGACGGGAAGCCACCGAAGGACCCGGATCCGCCGGAGCGCAAGCCCGAGTTGCGGTTGCGGCAGCGGAAAGACGGCTGGTTCGACATCGACGGCCAGCTCGACCCCATCACCGGCACCCGGCTCAGCACCATCCTCGATCCCCTGGCCACGCCCCGGCCTGCAGGGGAGGACAAGTGGCCGGATCTGCGGTCGCCGTCCCAGCGGTACGGGGAAGCCTTCGGTGAAGCCGTCGCGATGCTCGCCAACGTCCCGGACGTGCCCGGCGGCGACCGCGCCCAACTCCTGGTCACGGTGACACTGGATGACTTGAAGTCGAAGCTGGGCACCGCGTGCCTGGACATGGTCAGCACCATCACCGCCGCCGAAGCCCGCATGCTCGCCTGCGACTGCCAGGTCATCCCCGCAATCCTCGGGACCAAAGGTGAACCGCTCGACCTCGGCAGAGCCAAGAGACTCGTCACTCCAGCACTACGGAAAGCGCTGGTAATCCGGGATGGCGGCTGCGCCTTCCCCGGCTGTCATCGCAAGCCTCGACATTGCGACGCCCACCACATAACCCTCTGGACCCACGGCGGACTCACCGTCCTCCGGAATCTCGTCCTGCTTTGCGGAGCGCATCACCGACTCCTCCACAAAGCCGACTGGTCGGTCCGCATCGCCGAAGACGGACTCCCCGAATTCATCCCGCCAGATTACGTGGATCCGTTACGCACACCCAGACGCAATATTCTCCACCGATTCGTCCCGTGAACAGAATACGAGTAAGCCCTTCACACCAACGGCGTGACTCAGGGTGCAGCCGAGTGACTGACGGGACGAAAGTATGGCGGCGCCGCGACATGTGCGCTTGTCCTTTGTGGACTTCGGCGTCGTGAGTCGGCAACGGACCGTTCGCGACATCGGGCAGCACCCACGGACCCGGAAACCTGAGCGAGAAAACCCCATGTGCCATTCGCGACCCTGCGATCCACCGCCACGCGTGACCCGCGCCGGTGCGCCGGAGTCAGGCGTCGAAGCGATGGCGGGAAGCCTCGATGTCGCCGAGGTAGCGGTGGGTCCACGCGCACATCCCGTCGATCGTCGCGCGGAGACCCTGGCCCGGTTCGGTGAGGGTGTACTCGACGCGGGGCGGCACGGTGGGATACACCGTGCGTTCGACCAGGCCGTTGCGCTCCAGCATGCGCAGGTTCTGGGTGAGCATCTTGTGGCTGATGCCCTCGACCCCGTCCCGCAGCTCGCTGAAGCGCAGCGTGCCGTCGCCCAGGCACTCGATGATCAGCAACGCCCACTTGTTGGCGATGTCCGAGAAGATCTCGCGCGCCAGCGAGTCCGCGCGTGTCAGGTCCGCGTCCTCGGGTGAGCCTGTGAACTGCTGGGTCCCCATATGGTTCCTCAGTTACCGAAAAGTGCGTTCTTCCCTGTCAGCGCACACTCTCCTACGGTTCCTGGGTAACCGCAAGTGACTACGAAAGGCAGCCGACCATGACCGTCACCCTGATGAACCCCGCCGGATTGCCGGAGATCGGCGTCTACCGGCAGGTGGCGATCGCGAGCGGGTCGAAGCAGATCTTCGTCGCCGGGCAGGTCTCGTGGGACGCCGACGGCGTCACGGTCGGCGAGGGTGACCTCGCCGCGCAGGTCGAGCAGTGCTACCTCAACGTCGGCATCGCGCTGGCCGCGGCCGGTGCGTCCTTCGACGACGTGACGAGGCTGACCGTCTACGTCGCCGGGTGGACGCCCGACAAGATGCCGTTGTTCCTGGAGGGCGTGGCCAAGGCGTCCGCGAAGCTCGGGGTGACCCCGCTGCCGCCGGCGACGCTGCTGGGTGTCGCGTCGCTGGCCATCGCCGGTCATCTCGTCGAGGTGGAGGCCACCGCGGTCCTCGACTGAACCGGCTGACGCCGCAGGAAAGAACAAGACTGCACCTCTCCGGATTTCCGCTCTACCGTCGCCCGCACCGACAAGCACGGGAAGCGGGGCGGACGAGCGATGTCGCAGCTGTGGCAGCAAGGTGCGGGGGAACTGGCCGGGCGGGTACGGGCAGGCGAGGTGTCGGCACGCGAGGTGGTGACCGCGCACCTCGAACGGATCGAAGCGGTGAATCCCCGGCTCAACGCGATCACGGACGTGCTGGTCGAACAAGCCGTGGCTGCGGCCGGCCGGGCAGAAACGAGCGGACCGTTGTGCGGGGTGCCCATGACGGTGAAGGAGAACATCGACGTCGCGGGGTCGGCCACGACACACGGCGTCGTCGCGATGCGGGAGGCGATCGCGCGGGAGGACGCGCCGCACATCGCCGAACTGCGCGCGGCGGGGGCTATTCCGCTCGGCCGCACGAACATGCCCGAGTTCGGGATGCGCTGGCACACCGACAACGCGTTGCGCGGCGCCACCCGCAATCCGTGGTCGGCCGGCCACACGCCCGGCGCGTCCAGCGGCGGCGACGCGGTCGCGGTGGCCACCGGCATGGTGCCGCTCGGCATGGGCAACGACGGCGCGGGCTCGCTGCGCTGGCCCGCCCAGTGTTGCGGGGTCGCGGCGTTGAAACCGTCGCTGGGACGCGTGGGGATGGCGATGCGGGCGCCGGTTCCCTTCGCGTTCCAGCTCCTCGCCGTGCACGGGCCGATCGCCCGTGAGGTGCGGGACCTGCGGCTGGCGTTCGCGCACCTGTGCGGTCCGGGTGCGGACCCGTGGTACGCGCCGGTTCCGCTCGACGGTCCGCCGCTGCCCAAGCACGTCGCGCTCGCGACCGGCGGCGCCGTGGCCCCGCCGATCGCCGAGGCACTGCGGCAAGCGGCCGCATCGCTGACGGACGCGGGCTACGCCGTCGAGGAGGCCGAGCCGCCGCATCTGGCGAGAGCGAGCGAGATCTTCATCCAGATCATGCTGAACCACGGTCGTGTCCACGAAGGACAGCCGCCGGTCGAGACCATCGCGTCCGCCGACTTCGTGCGGTTCTGGGCTGCCTTCGAGCCGGTCTGGACGCGCGCCGCCGGGCCCGCCGCAGTCGACCCGATGGCCGAACGCGCCATCATCGCGCACGCCTGGCACGACTGGATGTGCCGGACGCCGCTGGTGCTCGCGCCGATCCGCACCGCACCGGCGTTCCGGGTCGGCGAGGACCTCGATCCGGACTGGCTCTCGGCCTGGCCGGAGAGTCTCCGCACGGCGGTGGCGGTCAACCTGCTGGGCCTGCCCGCCGTCGCGGTCCCCACCGGGGTGGCGGACGGTCTGCCGCAGACGGTGCAGGTCATCGGGCCGCGGTTCCGCGAGGATCTGTGCCTCGACGCAGCCGCCGCGATCGAGGCACGAGCCGGACGCCTGACCCCGATCGATCCCCGCTGACCGCTACAGCGGGTCCAAACGGGACAGCCGCCATCGGCCGTCGACCCGTTTCGCGGTGACGCTCAGCTGTGCCACCGAAGTCTGGGGCGCGCCGCCACTAGGCGCCAGGGTTTGCTGGTCCAGGAACAGCAAAACCGACGCGTCATCGCCACGCAGCTCACGCACCCCGAGGGACCGCACTGTCGTGGTACGCACCAGTTTCTGCTCTTCCGCCCGCTTGCGCGCGGACGCGAACTGGTCCCGGTACTGGGAAACCGCGTCCCCGACGAGCACCTCGGCCGCCGCCCGCTCGGTACGGGCGAGGTTGCCGTAGTCGTAGGAGAACACCGCCTTGACCGCGGCACCGACCTGATCGGACACCTCGGCCGTCGCGGGCTGGTCCACCAGTGCCGCGTTGTCCCCTGGGTCCAAAGTAGACACTTCGACGCCGAACCACACCGCGCAGCCCAGTGCCACGACGACGATCCCCGCCAGCACCTGCGACAGACGGCTCATGACCCGGCCGCCTGTACCCCGCCGACCTTCCACGCGTCACCATCGCGCGCGAAGTCGACGGTCAGCCGGTTCAGCTTCGGGGCCGGGGCGCCGTCGGCGGTGCTGACGCGGACGTTCAGCACCGCCATGAGCCGCGCGGTCCCGGCACCGACGTCGAGCTGGGTCACCGCGGCCTGAACAAGCGACGCGGTGGACACGGTCTTGGTGGTGGTCGCGCGATCGATCTGGAGTTTCCGGTCCCCGGAGAGATCCTTGCCGTACTGGCCGATGGTGGCTGCGATCCAGCGGTCCACGTCCTGCGCTGCGGTGCGGTAGTTCATCGTGTTCAACGCGACCAGTTCCGTGTTCGCCGCCGCGAGGACCGCGTCACGTTCGCGGCCGCGGGCCTGCGCGTCGTCGTGCGCGGATCGCCACCACGAGAAGCCGGTCCACGCCGCGGCGAGCACCGCCAGCACGGCGGCGACCGCGAGAACGCGCGGAAGACGGGCCATCACGAGCCGCCCAGCAGCGCGCCCAGCCCGCCCTTGGGCTGCCCGGTCAGCAGGTTCAGCATGCCGGGAAGCTGGTTCTGCCCCGCGGGCTGTTCCTGCTGCTTAGGTGCCGCCGGGATCGCCGGGGGCTTGCCCGCGTATGGGGCGTTCTGCGAGCCCCGCACCCCGGTGGGGCTGCCCGGCGGCTCGGCGCAGTAGGCCCTGGTGTTCACCGGGATTTCGCGGGTGTCGTTGGCGGGCCGTTGCTGGGTGCCCTCGTATCCCTTGGTGCAGGACGCCGGGTCGAAGAAGTTCAGGACGAACCCGAGGTGCCCGGTGCCGTCCGGCGAGGTCGTCGGCGAGAACGCCGAGATGATCGGGTAGGCCACGAGCAGTTCCTCGACGGCGTCGGTGCGTGCCGAGGTGATCTGCGCGGTGGTCAGCGTGTTCGCGAACAGCACCCCGAGGTCGGTGCCGGACTTCGCGAGCACGTCACTGATCTGGCGGCCGAGCTGCGGTGCCTCGTCGATCACCTTCCGCAGATCCGGGTCCGACTTCTTCAGCTGCCCGGCGATCGTGCGCAGCCCGCTGGAGAACTCGGTGATGTTCGCGGCCTGGCGCTGCTGGGTGTCGAGCACGGTCCGTGAGTTCGCCAGCAGGCCCTGGGTCTGCGGCAGGTACTGCATGGCCGCGGTGGTCAGCGATCCGGAGCTGTCCAGCAGCCGTTGCAGGTCCGGACCGGCGCCGGCGAACGCGGTGTAGGTCTCGTCGACCACGGTACGCAGCGAGTCCGGGTGCACCCCGGCGACCAGCTTGTCCAAATTGGACAGCACGGTGTCCGGGGCGAGCGGGATCGAGGTGCGGCCCTGGTCGATCACCGCGCCGTCGGCCAGATACGGGCCGGTGTCGTGCTGGGGCAGCAGATCGACGAACTGCTCCCCCACCGCCGACCGGTTCGACACCTGCGCGCGGGTGTCGGCGGGGATCTTCGGCCCGCCCTTGTCGAGGTCCATGGCGACGTCGACGCCGTGATCGGTGAGCTTCATCGACGTCACCCGCCCGACCGTCACACCGCGGTAGGCGACCTCGGCGTTGACGAAGATCCCGCCCGAGTCGGCGAGTTTCGCGGTGACGACGTAGCCCCGGGTGCCGAACAGTCGGTCCAGCCCCGCGTACTTCCCACCCGCGTAGACCACCGAAACGACGGCGATGATCATGAACGCGAGCAGCCGGATCCGCGTCGCCTTGGTCATCGGCCACCCCCGAACAACGTCCCCAGCACGCCGCCGATACCGCCGAGCGGATTACCGTTCTGTCCTTGCGTCGTGCCCGGCGCCTGCGGCGGGTTGATCGGCGGCAGGGGCAGCGGGGGTGGCGGGGAGCCGTTGTTGAACGGGATCGCGCCCGGCGCCCCGGTGCCCTGCGAACCCGGGATCGGCAGGAACGGCTGCGAGGAGCTGGAAATGTTGTGCAGCAACGTGTCCAGGTCGAGGTCGACGGTCGCCTCGACGTTCGCGTAGTCGCCCTTGATCACGTTGCCCGCGTAGTCCGGGAACGGGTAGGTGAGCAGGATCTGCAACGCCTTGGGCAGGTTCTGCCCGGCCTCGCCCAGTTTCAGCAGGATCGGCTGCAGTGCCTTGAGATTCGCGACGAGCTGGTCACGGCTCTTGGTCACGGTGTCGACGGCGACTCCGGACAGCTTGTTGAGCGACTGCAGCATCCCGACGAGCTGGTCACGCTGGTCGGTGACGATCTTCAGGCCCGGCGCCAGATTGTCGAGCGCGTTGCCCAGGTTCTGCGTCTGCCCGGTCAGCGTGCGCGACAGCTTGTCGAGCCCGTCGATGGCCCGCAGGATCTCGCCCTTGTGCCCGTCGAGCTGCGTGGCCAGTTCGTCCACATGCGACAGCAGTGCGCGGATCTCCGGTTCGTTGCCGGACAGGGCATCGTTCAGTTCGTGGCTGATCTTCTGCAGCTGCTCGACACCCCCGCCGTTGAGCAGCAGCGACAACGCGCCGAGCACCTCTTCGACCTCGGGGTTGCGGTTGGTCCGCGCGAGCGGGATCTGCGCGCCCTCGCCGAGTTTCCCCTCGGCCTTCTCCGCCGTGGGGGCGCGCAGGTCGACGAACTTCTCGCCGAGCAGGCTCGACTGCCGCAGCTCGGCGTGCGCGTTGGCGGGCAGGGAGATGTCGCCGTTGACCGTCATGGACACCACCGCGGTGCGGGTGTCCGGGGTGAGGGTCACCTTCTCGACCCGGCCCACCGCGACGTCGTTGACCTTGACGCTCGCCTGCGGCACCAGATCCAGCACGTCGGTGAACTGCGCGGTGATCCGGTACGGGTGGTCGCCGATGTCCGCGCCGCCGGGCAGCGGCGTGCTGTAGAGGCCGTTGAACCCGCCGTCGCTGCAGCCCGCCAGCACCAGCACCCCGGCCAGCACCCCCGCGATCCGCCGTCGATGTGCCCTTAAGGCCACCTTGCGGGCGTCTGATGCCCGTAAGGTGGCCTTAACGGCATTGCGCCGCTTCACTTCTTGCCTCCGGAGAGCTGGGTGAGGACGTCGGTGACCGGCAAGGGCAGCGGCGGGAGTTCGCCGGTCTGGAGCGAGGCGATCACCTGCGAAAGGCTCGGCAGCTTCAACGTCCCGTCGAGCACCGGCGCGAGTTTCTTGCACATGTTCCCGATCACGTCGGGAATCTCCTTCGGTGTCCCCGCGCTGATCAGGCGGCACAGGGTGAGCACCGGCGGATGGGTGATCTCGTTGAGGTTGTCCCGCACGGCGATGGTGCCGGACGCGGCGTCGTAGGAGTTGATGAAGTTCGTCGCGCCCACCGGGGCGACGTCGAGCACCTCGGCCAGCGAGGAGCGCTGGTCCACCAGCACCTTCGTCAGCGAGGCCAGTTTGTCCACATTGGACGCGAGGGCGTCCTTGTTGTCCGCCACGAACGTCTTGACGTCGCCGAGCGCGCCGCCCAGCGAGCTCAGCGCCGCGCCGACGTCACCGGAGTCCGCGGCGAGGAAGCCGCTCACATCGGCGACGCGTTTGTAGAACTCGTTGAGCTGCGCGTCGCTCTGCGCCAGTGCGCCGGTGAACGAGTTCAGGTTCTGGACCGTCCCGAACAGGTCGTCCTTCGAGTTGTCCAGCGTCTTCGCGAGATCCGCGAGCCGCCCGACCGTCGAGTTCAGGTTGGCCCCGTTGCCTTTCAGGTTCGCCGCCGCGGTGTCCAGCGCGTTCGACAACGCCCCGTTCTTGTTCGCCCCGTCCGGCCCCAGCGCGGTGGAAAGCTTGTCCAGACTGGCATACAGGTCGTCCAGCTCGACCGGCATCGCGGTGCGTTCCTTCGGCAGGACCGTGCCGCTGGCCAGGGTCGGCCCGCTGTCGTAGGCGGGGGTGAGCTGGACGTACCGGTCGCTCACCAGGCTCGGCGCGACGACGACGGCGCCCGCGTCGGCTGGGATCTGCACGCCGTCCACCCGCATGTCGACCCGCACGGCGTCGCCCTGCGGCGTCACGCCGGTGACCTCGCCGACCTTCACGCCCAGCACGCGGACCGACGATCCGGCGTAGAGCCCGACGGTCTTCCCGAAGTACGCGCTCAGCTTGGTGCCGTTGCCGTCCCGCTGCACCAGCCACAACACTGCCGCCAGCAGGAGAACGGCCACACAGCCGAACGAAACCCAGGTGACGACCTTGCGCCCGCCCCGTGTAGTGATGGTCATCGGCCACCTATCCCCTGGTTCGGCGCGGCGATCGGCGGGGTACAGCCCTCGGGGTTGATCGTCAGCCCGCCCGCGATGATCGTCGGCGGCAGCAGCCCGCACAGATACCCCTCGAACCAGCGGCCGTTGCCGGTGGCGTTCGCGCCGACGCGGGCGAACGGCGCCATCAGCTGCAGGCTCTTGTCGAGGTTGCCCTGGTTGCGCTGCAACACATCGGTGACCTTCCCGAGCTTCTGCAGCGTCGGTTTCAGCTGCGTGCGGTTGTCCGCCACCAGCCCGGACAGCTGCGCCGACACCTGCTGCGTCCCCTTCAGCAGCGAATCGATCGCCGCCTTGCGGTTCTGCAGCTCGGTCAGCAGCAGGTTCCCGTCGCTGATCACGCGTTGCAGCTGGGCGTTGCGATCCGACAGCGTCTTCGAAACCTTCCCCGTGTTGGCCAGCAGCGTATGTAGCTCGGTGTCCCTTGAGGACACTGTCTTCGACAACGCGGACAAGCCGGACAGCGTGTCCTTCAGATACTGCGGGCTGTCCTTGAGACTGTCCGACAGCACGTTGAAGCTCTCCGCGAGCTGCTTCGTGTCGATGTCGCCCACGGTGCTCGACAACTGCTGGAACGCGTCCTGCAACTGGAACGGCGTCCGCGTGCGGGCGACCGGGATCGTGCTGGCCGGATCCTGCGCGCCCGCTCCCTTCGGCTCCAGCGCGAGGTACTTCTCCCCCAGCAGCGTCTTGATCTCGATCGACGCCGAGGAGGCGTCCCCGACCCGGACGCCCTTCACCCGGAACTTCACCAGCACCTGCTTGCCCGCCAGGCCCACCGACGTCACCTCGCCGACCTTGACGCCGGCGACCTCGACCTCGTTGTCCGGCTCCAGACCGGCCGATTCGCCGAAGTACGCGGTATACGTGACGCCGTTGCCGAACAGCGGGAGCTGATCGGAGAAGTACGTCGTCAGCGTGACGAGCACGACCAGCACGAGCGCGATCCCGCCGACAACGGCCTGGTTGCGGTCCTTCAGTCGTTTCACGGGCCGCACCTCTCCGGTCGCTGGGTCGCGGGCAGGGGCAGGATCGGCAGCTCGATGTTGAGCGAGGAGATCCCGATCCGGCCGTTGATCCCGCACAGGTAGTAGTTGAACCAGCTGCCGTAGCTCAGCGTGCGGGTGAACTTCTGCAGGTTGCCCGGCAGCACGCTGAGCAGATGGTCGAGCAGCTGTTCGGAATCGCCGAGATTCTGCGACAGCGTGCCGAGCTTGTCGACGTCGTCCTTCAACGCGGGGCGCGCGTCCGCGAGCAGGCCGGTGGTGGCGTTGGTCAGCTCGTCCAGCGCGCCCACCGCGTCCCCGATCGGCTTGCGTTGTTCGGCGAGCCCGCTGACCAGCCGCTGCGTCTGGTCGATGAGATCACCCAGCTGCGGGCCGTGCTGGTTGACCGTGCCGAGCACGGTGTTGAGATTCCCGATGACGTCGCCGATCACCTTGTCCCGCCCGGCGATCGACGTCGTGAGCGACGCCGTGTGCGCGAGCAGGCTGGAGATCGTGCCGCCCTCGCCCTGGAACACGCGGATGATCTCGCCGGAAAGCTGGTTGACGTCCTTCGGGCTCAGTGCGCGGAAAAGCGGCTTGAAACCGTTGAACAGCACGGTGAGGTTCAGCGCGGGCTTGGTCCGCTCCGGTGGGATGGTGCCCCCTTGCGGCAACGTCTTCCCGTCCGCGACATCGGTGCCGAGCGCGAGGTACCGCTGCCCGACGAGGTTCCGGTACTTGATGGTCGCGGTCGTCGACGCCGGGAGCTTGTAGGTCGCCTCGACGTCGAAGTGCACCTCGGCGAAGTTCTTCTCGCCTGTGTCTTTCCCCTCGCCGCCCGCCCCTCCGGTAACTCCGATGGAGCCGACCTGCCCGACCTTCACCCCGGCGATGCGGACGTCGTCGCCGACCTTCAGCCCGGAGGCGTCGGCGAACTTCGCGGTGTACCCGGACTGCGCGCCGAAGTTCGTGTTCGCGATCGTGGCGCCGAGGATCCCGGTGAGCACGACGGTGACCGTGGCGAAGATCAGGATCTTCACCAGCGAGGGCACGAAACTCCTCACTTCAGCTCCACCTCCGCTCCGCGGTACAGCGGCCCGACGAGCAGGCTTCCCCAGCCCGGCGCCTGATCCGGCGCGACTCCGAGCGCGGGCGACATCAGCAGGTCCATCAGCTGCTGCTCGTCCGGCGACCCGATCACCGACGACCCGCCCGACCCGCCGGGTGCGCCGCCCCCGGACGTCACCGGGCCGGGCAGCCTCCCGTCGGGTGACTTCGGCGGCGCGGGTTTGCTGGAACCGTCCTGGATCGGGCCGTCCGGCGGGTACTGCGGCCAGTGCCCCGGTTTGGGCACCTGCGGATAACAGCGAGGGCCGCGTTTGTCGGTGTACTTCGGCTCGTCGACGCCGGGCAGATACTTGCCCCGGCTGGAGGTGAATTCGATCGTGACGCGGCTGACCTCCGGATGCGCGGTGCCCTTGCCGAAGGCCAGTTCCGCGTTCGGCACCGAATCGGCGAGCTGCTTGAGCATGCACGGATATTCCGGCGCGTACTTCGCCAGCACGTCCAGCGTGGGCTGGATCGCGGTGGTGAGCCGGATCAGGTTGTCCTTGTTGACGGTGAGGAAGCTCGTCAGGTCGGTCGACGCCGCGGACACCGTCGCGTACAGGTCGGCGAGGCCACGTTGCTTGTCCACCAACGTTTTGCTGGTCGTGGTCAGATCCGACAGCGCGGTGATGAGGTCCGGCCCCGCCTTGTCGTAGATGTTCGAGACGTTGGCCAGCCCGGTGATGTCGGCCTTGAGGTTCGGCAGCGACGGATTCATCTTGCCCAGGTAGTCCGAGAGCTGCGCCAGTGTCTGGCCGAGCTGTTTCCCGCGTCCGTCCAACGCCGTCGACACCGCGGTGAGTGTGCTGGACAGCTTTTCCGGTTGCACCGCCTGCAACAACGGCATGACGTCGCCGAGCACCTTCTCCAGCTCGATCGCGGAACTGGTGCGATCCTGCGGGATCACGTCCCCCGCCTTGATGTGCGGTTCGGGCTTTTCCGGCAGTTGCAGCGCGACGTACCGCTCGCCGAACAACGTCTTCGGCAGCAGCCGCGCCGAGACGTTCGCCGGGATCACGCCGATCTTGTCCGGTTGCAGCGCGAGGTCCAGCGTCGCGTGATCCCCGCTCGTACGGACGTCGCGGACCTCGCCGACGAGCATCCCGCGCACCTTGACGTCCGAGCCCACCCGCATCTGGCTGCCCACGTGGTCGGTGTCCAGCCGGACCAGCGTGACCGAGGTGAACGCCTTGTCGTAGAAGGCGATCGTGAGCGCGAAGAACAGCGCGGCGACCACGAGGAAGACCAGCCCCAGCACCTGGTGCCGGAGTCTGTGCAGCACATCCACGCGAGCACTCATCCAGAAATCCTCACCGTCGTGTTCGCGCCCCAGATCGCGAGGCTGAGGAAGAAGTCCAGCACCGAGATCAGCACGATCGACGTCCGCACCGCGCGGCCCACCGCGACTCCGACCCCGGCGGGCCCGCCACTGGCGTTATAGCCGTAATAACAATGGGAAAGGATCACGATGACGGCGAACACCATCACCTTCGCGAAGGACCAGAGGACGTCTTCGGGCGGCAGGAACAGCGTGAAGTAATGGTCGTAGGTTCCCGCGGACTGGCCGTAGAGCCAGATGGTGATCTGCCGCGAAGCGAGGTACGACGAGAGCAGGCCGACGGCGTAGAGCGGGATCACCGCGGTGACCCCGGCCAGCACCCGGGTCGTCACGAGGTAAGGCATGCTCGGCACGGCCATCACTTCCAGCGCGTCGATCTCCTCGGAGATCCGCATCGCGCCGAGCTGGGCGGTGAACCCGCAGCCGACGGTGGCCGAAAGCGCGAGCCCGGCCGAGAGCGGCGCGACCTCACGCGTGTTGAAGTACGCCGAGATGAACCCGGTCAGCGCGGCGGTGCCGAGCTGGTTCAGCGCCGAATACCCTTGCAGGCCCACGATGAGACCGGTGAACAACGTCATCCCGATCATCACGCCGAGCGTCCCGCCGATCACCGCGAGACCGCCGGTGCCGAAGCAGACCTCGGTCAGCAGCCGCAGGGTTTCCCCGCTGTAGCGGCGAATCGTGCGCGGCGCCCAGGCGAGTGCCCGCGCGGCGAAGGAAAGCTGCTTGCCCAGCCCCTCCAGGCTCGCGCCGGGACGCGCGATGACTTCCAGGGTCCGGTCGGACACCAGGGGTTGCTGGATCGGTTCGGCCGTCATCCGCTCACATCGCCTTCGGCGGCACGATCCGCAGATAGATCGCGGTCAGCACCACGTTGATGAGGAACAGCAGCAGGAACGTGATCACCACGGCCTGGTTGACCGCGTCGCCGACGCCCTTCGGCCCGCCCGCCGGGTTCAGCCCGCGGAACGCGGCGACCACCCCGGCGACGAAGCCGTACAGCAACGCCTTGATCTCGCTGATCCACAGATCGGGCAGCTGGGCGAGCGCGTTGAAACTGGCCAGGTACGCCCCCGGCGTCCCGCCCTGCAGGACGACGTTGAAGAAGTACCCGCCGAGCACGCCGACGACGCTGACCAAGCCGTTGAGCAGCACCGACACCACGATCGCCGCGAGCACCCTCGGCACGACGAGACGCTGGATCGGGTTGACGCCCAGCACCTCCATCGCGTCGATCTCCTCGCGGATCTTGCGGGCCCCGATGTCGGCGCAGACGGCACTGCCGCCCGCACCGGCGACCAGCAACGCGGTGATCAGCGGGCTCGCCTGCTGCACGATCGCCAGCGCGCTCGCGGCGCCGGTGAAGGACTGCGCGCCGATCTGCTGTGTCAGCGAACCGAGCTGCAGCGCGATGACGGCGCCGAACGGGATCGCCACCAGCGCCGTAGGCAGGATCGTGACACTGGCGAAGAACCAGCACTGCTGGATCCACTCCCGGAACTGGAACGGGCGGCGGAAGATCGCCCGAAAGACCTCCCAGGACAACGTGGCGAGCCTGCCGACCTGCGTCAGCGCCGCGGTTCCCGGGACTGTAAACGCGGTCTGCATATCCCGCTACCTTGCCCTGGCAACTTCGTGTGCCGCGATCTCATTTCCGTAGCCGGCCACGGCACCTCCCAGTAGTTACCTACTCATGAGTCTTACTCATTCCCCGACCCCGCTTTCGGTTAGCGGTGTTCACTCCGTCCCTTCGGCAGCTCCCTCTCATACCTTGAGAGAGTGCGTCGCCGTAGCCCCGCCGTCGGCGGCGAACTCCGCACCGGTGCAGTAGGAACTCTCGTCGCTGGCCAGGAACAACACCAGTTGCGCGATCTCCTCCGGCCGCCCGACCCGGCCCAGCGGGACCTTCTTGGCGATGAACGACATGTCGACTTCGGCGCCCACCGCGGCCGGGATCATCGGCGTGTCGATCGCCCCGGGATGGACCGAGTTGACCCGGATGTTCTTGGCGCCCAGTTCGAGCGCGGCGACCTTCGTCATCCCGCGGCTCGCGAACTTGCTCGCGGTGTACGCGACGAGGTAGGGCATGCCGGCCAGACCCTCCACAGAGGACACGTTGACGATCGAGCCGCCACCGGCGGCCGTCATCGGTTCAACGACCGAACGCATCCCGAGAAACTGCCCGATCTGGTTGACCCGGATGACGCGCTCGTAATCGGCGAGCGCGGTCTTGCCCAGCTCGGAGAAATGCAGGATCCCGGCGTTGTTGACCAGCACCGTCGGCGGGCCGAACTCGGCCCGGGTCCGCGCGATCGCGGCATCCCAGTCGGCCTCGGAGCCGACGTCGAGATGCTGGTACACCGCCGCGTCCCCGAGGTCGGCCGCGACCTTTTCGCCGTCCTCGTCGAGGATGTCGGCGATCACCACGCGCGCGCCTTCGGCCACGAAAGCGCGTACGGCGGCCTCGCCCTGCCCGCGCGCACCACCGGTGACCAGCGCGACCTTGCCGTCCAAGCGTCCCGTCACTTCAGCTCCTCGGTAGGGGTCAGGGCAGCGAAAGAATGTCGGTGGCGGCGAACATCCGCTCCGGTTCACGCCCGGCGAAGTAACCGCCGACCGCGGTTTCGAGTTCTTCGGCGGTCCAGACGCCGTTCGCGGTGTCGAAGCGCTGCTCCACCTCAGGTGGTTTGAGCAGCGCGACCATGCCGCCGTGCACGACGAACACCTGGCCGTTGACGTTCTCGGCCGCGGGCGAGGCGAGGAAGGCGACGAACGGCGCGACGTGCTCCACCGACAGCGGATCGACGCCTTCCTCGGGGGCCTCACCGAAGACCGCTTCGGTCATCGCGGTCCGTGCACGCGGGCAGATCGCGTTGGCGCGCACACCGTAGCGAACGAGGCCGCGCGCGGCGGACACGGTGAGCGCCGCGATCCCGGCCTTGGCGGCGGAGTAGTTGGGCTGTCCGGCAGAGCCGACGAGGAACGCCTCCGACGCGGTGTTCACCAGCCGCCCGTACACCGGCTTTCCGTCCAGTTTGGACTTGTCGCGCCAGTACTTCGCGGCGTTGCGGGACAACAGGAAATGCCCGCGAAGGTGAACCGCGAGCACAAGGTCCCACTCCTCGTCGGACATCCCGAACAGCATCCGGTCGCGCAGCACCCCGGCGTTGTTCACGACGATGTCGAGCCCGCCGAAGTGATCGACCGCGGCCTCCAGCAGCGCGTCGGCGGTGGTGCGCTCGGCGACGTCACCGGCGACGGAAATCGCCTTCCCGCCCGCCGCCTCGATCTCCTCCGCGACACTCTTCGCGTCGCCGAGATCGTTCACGACCACCGCCGCCCCGGCCTTCGCCAGCGCGAGGGCTTCGGCCCTGCCGAGCCCCGCACCGGCGCCGGTGACGATGGCCGTCCGGCCCGCCAATGTCTCGCCTACGGCCGCACTCACCGCGATGCCTCCTCGTCGAAGCACGTCGGGCCGGTCCAGCCCGCCTCTCGCCCCACAGACTAGAATCTGTTCTCGTACTTATCAAGGGCGAAATTAACGGTACTAACCCGCTATGAACAGGGCATTCTTCGGACAACCCGACACAGCCTGCGAAACATGTTCTACCTGATCCTCCGGGATCGGCGACCGGACGACCAGGTTCTCGTCGTCGTCGAGGTCGAACACGTCGGGCGCGAACCCGACACACACCGCGTTCGCCTCGCAGAGCGAGCGGTCCACCTTGATCTCCATACTTCCTCCCGTCCGCGAAGCCTGGTACAACTAGAACAAGTTCTACTGTAGCCCCGAGGCGGGTTCACCCACCACAACGAGCCCTGCCGGGCGGAGGTGACGGATGCGGATCGACTACACCGAAAGTCAGCGGGAACTGGCCGGTCAGCTGCGCGAGTACTTCGCCGAGCTGATGACCCCGGCCCGCCGGGAGAGCCTGGCGGCCGAGGGCGGCGAGTACGGCGATGGCGTGGCGTACAAGGAGATTGTGCGTCAGATGGGCCAGGACGGCTGGCTCGCGCTCGGCTGGCCCCGCGAGTACGGCGGCCAGGCCCGGCCGATGCTCGACCAGCTGATCTTCACCGACGAAGCGGCCGTGGCGGGGGTGCCCGTCCCGTTCCTGACGGTCAACACCGTCGGCCCGACGATCATGCGCTTCGGCACCGAAGAACAGAAGGCGTTCTACCTGCCGAGGATCGCCGCCGGGGAGCTGCACTTCTCGATCGGCTACTCGGAGCCGGAAGCAGGGACGGACCTCGCGTCGCTGCGCACCCGTGCCGAACGCGACGGCGACGAGTACGTCGTCACCGGGCAGAAGATGTGGACCAGCCTCATCGAGTACGCCGACTACGTGTGGCTCGCCGTGCGCACCGACCCCGAGGCGCGCAAGCACAAGGGCCTGTCGATGCTGATCGTGCCGACGTCCGCGCCCGGCTTTTCGTGGACGAAGGTGCACACCGTCGCGGGGCCCGGCACCAGCGCGACCTACTACGACGGCGTGCGTGTCCCGGTGGCCAACCGGATCGCCGACGAGAACGCCGGCTGGCCGCTGATCACCAACCAGCTCAACCACGAGCGAGTCGCGCTGACCTCCGCCGCGCCGGTGATGACGTCCCTGCGCGAGGTGCGGGAGTGGGCGCAGACCACGAAACTGCCCGACGGCAGCCGCGTGATCGACGCCGAATGGGTGCGCCTGCACCTGGCCAGGGTGCACGCGCACGCCGAGTACCTCAAGCTGCGCAACTGGCGGATCGCCTGGGCGGCCGCGGCGAGCGAGCTCGGCCCGGCGGAGGCGTCGGCGACGAAGGTGTTCGGCACCGAGTTCGCCACCGAGGCCTACCGGCTGCTGATGGAGGTGCTCGGGGCGGCCTCGGTGGTCCGCGAAGGCTCCCCCGGCGCGTTGCTGCGTGGCCGGATCGAGCGCCTGCACCGGTCGTCGCTGATCCTCACCTTCGGCGGCGGGACCAACGAGGTCCAGCGCGACATCATCGCCGCCACCGCACTCGGTCTTCCTGTCACGCGCTAGGAGCCCCCCATGGACTTCTCCCACTCCGAAGCACAGCAAGCCCTCTCCGGCCTGGCCCGGAAGCTGCTCACCGACAAGGTCACCCCGGAAATGCTGGGCCCGCACGGCTCCGGCGGATTCGACGCTCCCCTGTGGACGGACCTGGCAAAGGCGGGCGTACTGGACGCGGCACTCCCCTCCTCGGTCGGCGGTGGCGGCTTCGGCCTGCTGGAGCAGTGCTCGGTGCTGACCGAGATCGGCCGCGCCGTCGCACCGGTGCCCTACCTGTCCTCGATCACGATGGCCGCCGCGGCGCTGGCCGAATTCGGTACGCCGGAGCTGACCGAACGCTGGGTGGTCCCGGTGCTGCGCGGCAGCCGCGTCCTCGCGGTGGCCCTGCCGGACGCGGGCGCGCCGTGTGGCTTCACCGCCGAGTCCACAACGGACGGACATCGGCTCACCGGCGCGCAGTCCGCGGTACCGTTCGCGGCCTTCGCCCACGGCCTGCTCGTGGAAGCCGCTGTCGGGGACGGCCACGAGGTGTTCCTGATCGACCGCGAGGCCGACGGCGTGGACATCGCGGCGCAGCGCACCGTCGACCACGCCGACGCCGGGCTCGTGGAGCTGACCGGTGCCCCGGCGGTGTCACTGGGCGACGTCGGCGAGTGGCTGCGGCTGCGCGGGACCGTCGGGCTCTGCGCGCAGCAACTCGGCGTCGTTGAGCGCGCGCTGGAGCTGACTGCCGCGTACGCGCGCGAACGCAAGCAGTTCGACCAGGTCATCGGCGGTTTCCAGGCGGTGCGGCAACGGCTCGCGGACGCGTATCTCGACGTCGAAGCGGTCCGGCTGACGCTGTGGCAGGCCGCGTGGCGCCTCTCCGAAGGACTTCCGGCCGCCGAAGAGGTCGCCACCGCGAAGTTCTGGGCCGCCGAAGCGGGCCACCGCGTCGTGCACACCGCCGTGCACGTCCACGGCGGCGTCGGCATCGACGTCGACCACCCCGTGCACCGCTACTTCGCCGCCGCCAAACGCCTCGAATTCACCTTCGGCGGCGCCACCAGGCACCTGCTGGCTCTCGGCATGTCGCTGGCCGACACCCCCGCCTGATCACGCGAGATCTCCGTTCCGTCACACGAGTTCCCCGCCCGGTCACGCGAGATCTCCGGAACCTCCCCAGCGGACTCGCGGGCCCAGTCGGAGATCCGGCGTGCTCGGCGGGAGATCCAGCGTGTCTGAGAGGAGATCTCGCGTGATCAGTCGGTGGGGGTGATGGCGCGGAGGCGGCGCGGGCCGGTGTCGGGGCGGGTCGGCGGCGGGCCGAGGACGAGGCGCGCGTTGGCGACGAAGGCACCGGCGGGCGAGGCCAGTATCGGGTCGAGGGCGAGCGAGCGGACTTCGGGGTTGTCCTCGGCGAGGGCGGCGACGCGCAGCACCATGTCCTGCAGTGCGGCCAGGTCGGCGGGTTCGTCGCCGCGGTAGCCGGTGAGCAGCGGGGCGGTGCGTGGTTCGCGCAGCAGCGTGGCCGCGTCGACGTCGGTGACCGGGATCGCCCGGTAGGCACGGTCTCCCAGCAGCGTGCTGACCAGGCCGGACAAACCGAACGACACGAGCGTGCCGAACGAAGGGTCGTCTTGCAGGCCGATCACGCAGGAGATCCCCTTGGCCGCCATGCGCTGGACGTACACCTCATCGTCCCCGGACACCTCGCACAGGCCCTCGTACGCGGTGCGCACCGAGTCCTCCGAGGTCAGGTCCAGCCGGACCCCGGCGAGGTCCGGACGCCCGCGCAGCCGCTCGTCGACCGCCTTCAGGGTCACCGGATAGCCCAGCTCGGCGGCCGCGGCCACCGCTTCGTCCACTGTGGACACGACGCGGAACGGGACGACTTCGATGCCGTAGCAGCCCAGCAGCCGGACGACGTCGGTGTCCGAGAGCAGCGTCGTCTTCCCGCCCTCGGCGTCCAGCAGTTCCCGCACGATCGTCTGCGCCTGCTCGACGTGCAGCCCGCCGGGCCGCACGAGTGTCCCTTGTGGACGCTGGCGCCAGGCCGCGTACCGGATCACCCGCGCCAGCGCGTTCACCGCGCGTTCCGGACTCGGGTAACTCGGCACCGAACCACGTGTCGGCGTCCCGTCGTCCGAGAGCACCGCCAGTTCGGCGGGAACGCCTTCGGCGGCGAGGAAGGTGGACACTATGGGCTTGTCGCGCGCCATTTCCACCACGGCTTCGCGCAGCGCCCGCGCGTACGCCGTGCCCGGAATCGCCAGCGGGGGCACGAAAACCACGACGAGCGCGTCGGTGTCCGGCGAGTTGAGGGCTTCGCGCACGGCCGCGGCGAACTCCTCCGGGCCCGCCTGCGGGCCGACGTCGACGGGGTCGAACGCCAGCTTCAGTCCCTGCGAACGCGCGGTGTCGGCGGCGAGCAGGCCGATGGCGCTGGAGTTGCCGACGATGCCGACCCGCGGCCCCGCGGGCAGCGGCTGGTGGGCGAACACCAGCGCGGTGTCGAACAGCTGCGCCAGCGACTCGACCCGCACGACCCCGGCCTGCTCGAACAGCGCCTGCACGCTGGCTTCGTCGACCTCGGCCGAGGTCGCGGCCAGCTGCGGGCGGACCGCGTGCCGCCCGGACTTGACCGCGACGATCGGTTTCGTGCGCGCGAGCCGCCGGGCGAGCCGGGCGAACTTGCGCGGGTTGCCGAACGACTCCAGATACAGCAGGACGAGATCGGTGTCCGGATCGGTTTCCCAGTACTGCAGCAGGTCGTTCCCGGAGACATCGGCGCGGTTGCCGGCGGAGACGAAGGTCGAGAGGCCGAGCCCGCGTGCCTCGGCGTCGGCCAGGATCGCGGTGCCGAGCGCACCGGACTGGCAGAAGAACCCGGTGCGCCCGCGCGCGGGCAGCCGGGGTGCGAGGGTGGCGTTGAGCCGCACCGAGGCCGCGGTGTTGAGCACGCCCAGCGCGTTCGGGCCCACCACGCGCATGCCGTGCGCCCGCGCCTCGCCGACCAGTCGCAATTCGGCGTGCAACCCGAGCGGCCCGGCCTCGGCGAATCCGCCGGAGACGATCAGCAAGGTCTTGACGCCCTTGGCGAGCGCACCGTCCAAAACGGACTCGACGGCTTCGGCGGGCACCGCGACGATGGCGAGGTCGACCGAGTCCGGGATGTCGAGCACCGAGGAGTACGCCCGTACCCCGCGCACCGACCGGTGCTCGGGATTGACCGGATAGACCGTGCCGGTGAAGTCGGCGGCCAGCATGTTGGCGAACGCGACGTGCCCGACCTTGGTCGGATCGGCGGACGCGCCGATGACCGCGACCGACCGGGGATGCAGCAGGTTGTGCACGCTGCGGGCCTCGGCGGCCTGCTCGCGTGAGCGCGCGACGGCGAGCGACTCCTCGGTCGGGTCGATGTCGAACTCCAGGTGCAGCACGCCCTCCTCGATGGCGCGGCTCACCTGGTAGCCGGCGTCGCGGAAGACCCGGACCATCGCGGCGTTCTCGGCCAGCACCTCGGCGGTGAACCGGCGCAGCCCGCGTTCCGAGGCCGCCGCGGCGAGGTGCTCCAGCAGGATCGAGCCCAGCCCGCGCCCCTGGTGCGCGTCGTCGACGACGAAGGCGACCTCCGCCGAGGGACCGCCGTCGAGCCGTTCGTAGCGGCCGACGGCGATGATGTCGTCGCCGAGCATCGCCACGAACGCGACCCGGTCGTGATGGTCCACAGTGGAGAACCGGACGAGATCGCGCGGCGGGATGCGCGGATAGGCGCCGAAGTAGCGGAAGTAGCGGGTGCGTTCGGACAGTTTGCCGTGGAAGGCGACCAGCGCGTCGGCGTCGCTGGGCACGATCGGTCGCAAGTGGACGGTGCCGCCGTCGGACAGCACGACGTCGGCTTCCCACTCACGCGGGTAGGCGTACGGATCGCGTTCCTCGGCCGCCATGCTCAGTCCCTCGGGTCGTCCGGATCGAGGCCGTGCAACGGGAAGACCGCGCGACGGGTGTCCCGGATCGCGATGTCGGCCGGGTCGTCGACGTCGTCGCCCCACGGTTTGAACGCGGTCTCCTCGCCGTCGGTCATCGCGGCGGGGATCTCCGTGTCCGGCGCCGCTCGCCCGACGTCGGCCACCCACTCCGGCGGGAGCCTCGTCTCCGGCGCCACGTCGCGGTCGAGCACGGTGGCGATGAGGTGGGTCCACGACCGCGGGACCACGCGCACCAGCTGGTAACCGCCCCCGCCGACGGCGAGCCAGCGCCCGCCCGCGTAGGTGCCCGCCAGCTCTCGCAGCGTCGTGTAGATCGTGCGGTGCCCGTCGACCGACAGCGAGAGGTCGGCGAGGGGGTCCTCCTCGTGCGAATCGACCCCGCACTGCGTGACGAGGATCTGCGGTTCGAACTCGGCGAGCAGCGACGGGACGATGGCGTGGAAGGCACGCAGCCAGCTCGCGTCGCGCGTGCGCGGCGGCAGCGGGATGTTGACCGCGGTGCCCTCGGCTCCGTTCTTCCCTGTCTCGCCGGAGTAGCCGGTGCCCGGCCACAGCGTGAACGGATGCTGGTGCAGGGAGACCGTCAGCACCCGCGGGTCGTCGTAGAACGCGGCCTGCACGCCGTCGCCGTGGTGGACGTCGGTGTCGATGTAGGCGATGCGGTCGAAGCCGTGGTCGAGCAGCCACGAGATCGCGATGGAGCAGTCGTTGTAGACGCAGAACCCGGACGCGCGGTCGGCCATCGCGTGGTGCAGCCCGCCGGCGATGTTCACCGCGCGGGTGGCCTCGCCTTCGGCGATCTTGCGCGCGGCCAGCAGCGTCGAGCCGACGACGAGCGCCGAGGCGTCGTGCATGTCGCTGAACACCGGGTTGTCGTCCGTGCCGAGCCCGTGCCCGACGTCCCAGCCGACCAGCGGCGCCTGCCGGACCGCCTCGAGGTACTCCGGGACGTGCACCCGCAGCAGTTCCTCGTCGCCCGCTGCGTCCGGGACGAGCAGTTCGACGCCGTCGAGCACGCCGAGCTCGGTGGCCAGGCGGATGGTGAGCAGGAGCCGGACGGGGTTGAACGGATGCTGCCCGCCGAGGTCGTACCCCAGCAGGGCGGAATCCCAGACGACAGCGGGCGGGCGCATGTCCGCACACTACCAAGGAGTCCGGAGGTAAGCCGACCAGGAAAGCTCGCTGACCTGCACGAATCGCTTACCTGCGGTCGGATTGGTATCTACGGGCACAGCATGCCCCGCCGCCCACGAGGCAGGTCTCAGCCGACGTCGGCGATGCAGACGACCTTGTTCCGGCCACTGCGCTTGGCACTGTAGAGCGCCTTGTCGGCCGCCTGGAGCAGCCGGTCGAGCGCGGCGCCCGCGGCGGGGTAGGTGGCGACGCCGATCGAGGCCGACAGCCCGTCGATGACCTTGGCGCGGCTGCCGTCCGCGATTTCGACGCTGAGCCCGGCGACGGCCTCGCGGACGCGTTCGGCCACCGTGCGGACATCGGTCTCGCGGATGTCGGGCAGCAGCACCACGAACTCCTCCCCGCCGAACCGGCCGACCGAGTCGTAGTCCCGCACGGCGCCCTTGATGGTGCCCGCCACGGCGCGGAGCACGGCGTCCCCGCCGAGGTGCCCGAACTGGTCGTTGATCCGCTTGAAGTGGTCGAGGTCGACCATGAGCACCCCGAAGCTGGCCTGCGGCAGGCGTTGCGCGCGGTGCAGTTCGCGAGTGGCCAGGCTATGCCAGCCGGTGGTGTTGAACAGCCCGGTCTTCTCGTCGGTGGTGGCCGCGATCTCCAGCTGCTTGACGAGCACGGCCCGGTGCAGCACCAGCAGCGGCGGCACGATCATCAGCGCGAGCGCGGGCAGCGTCGCGAGGGTGAGCGCGGTCAGCACGCCGAGGCACAGCGTGGCGACTTCGAGCAGGTTGTCGCCGAGCCCGCCGAACAGCGTGCGGAACGAGCGCTTCTTGACCGTGAGACCGGGGACGGTGATCAACGCGCCGACGACGAAGTAGGTGGCCGTGACGATCGCGATCACGATGACGCCCGCCCAGCCCGCGTCGAGCGCGGCGTACATGCTCGGCACGCCGCTGCGGGCGAGAACGGCTGCTGCCGTGTGACAGGTGACGACGACTAGCGCGGCGTTGAAGACGACGCGGAACAGCGGCGCCCGGCGGATGCGGTAGAGGCTCCGCGTGCCGAGGTGCAGGTACAGGATCGCGACCAGCGCGGTGACCAGAGCGGGCGGTAGGAGCAGTACGCCGGCGAACGTCCACACCGACGTCATGTTGATGTGCGGGGTGTCCGAGACGAGACGGCGGACGCGTTCGATCTGACGGCCCAGCTCGGCCTGCAGGATCGCCAGCCCGGCGAGCCCGGCGAGGATCACGACGTCCCGCGCGCGGGTCGCCCTGCCCGCGGTGACGACCGTGGCGGCGACGGCGACGAGCTCGATCAGCAGGCAGTAGGCGATCAGCCCCGGGCGCTGGGCCCAGAGCTTCCACCGGCGAGGTGACAGAACGTCACCGATGCGGCCCGCGGCTCTGTGCGCCGCTTCCGCCCCATCCATACTCACGGTGGTGCACCCTCCTGGGTGATCTACGAACCGTGTCCACCCAATCACGACGGACGGCCTCGATCGATGGACGTTACTCGATTGGAGCAGTGAAGGGAGGCGGTCGGCATGCGCAATCGCGAGACCTGAGCCCGCCCCATTTCCCCGTATCCGCTGGGTACCCGCGCTGTCACCGGGAGCAGAGGAGGTGGCCGTGATGCGCAACCGCGAAACCTGAGCCGTCCCACGACCTGGAATCCCCGCGCCGCACGAAAGGAGCGCGCCATGCGCAACCGCGAGACCTGAGTTCCCGCGCCCCATCCGATTCCACCGTTGGCACAAGGGAGGGAAACCGCCGTGCGAAACCGTGAAACCTGAGCCGCCGCGGCACCCCGAGACCGCATCGCCGGTGCGCGAAAAGCGCTCAAGAACAGAAAGGACGCAGTCATGCGCAACCGCGAAACGTGAGCCATCCCGATCCCCCGGGTACCGCAGGGCGGGCCCGGCCCACCGAGTACACGGTGCGGCCGGGTCACGCCCGCGATCCCCTACGTCCGCTTCCGGCCGGTCGCCGGCCGATCCGTGACTCAGCGTGAGGTTGTCGCGGGCGGCGATCTCGGCGCGAATTGCACCTCCGACCAGTAGATCGCCGTCATACTGCGAATTACCGATTGGTCCCGGATGACAGCGAAATCGCTCGTGTACTCCCGGCCGTCGTCGTGGGTACCGGCGAGCCGGAGCACCAGCGTCGGCGTCGAGTGCGGCTCGTCAAGGAGATGTTCATCGAGGACGCGTGGCACTTCGTGCCCGGCGGACAAGTGACTCTGCGCCGCGCTTTCGAGTAGCGACCGGCACATCGGTTCGGCCGCGGCGACGATCCGACACAGGGTTCCGGTGTCCCCCGCCCGCGCCAGCCGGACGGTGGTGTCGAGCAATTGCCGCGCCTCGGCCGAGCTGGGCGGTACCTTCCGCAGGTCGCCGTGATCAGTGCCGGGACCTCCGCATGCCGCGCATACCGCGGCCGCGATGCCGATGCTCAGCAGCACACGTCTCGGACCGGTGTTGTCCTCCACTGTCCCCCCTCTTTTGGTCGTGTCCTGTGGTCAGCCGGGAAGGTCGCCGGTGGCCGCCGGGCGCTCGGGGTCGCGGGACCAGTGCGACCACGAGCCCGTGTAGAGCGCGGCGGGCTCGGGATGCCCCGCGACCTCCAGCGCCAGCACGACCGACGACGCCGTCACCCCCGAGCCGCAGTAGGCACCGACCGCGCCGCCGGGGCGGACGCCGAGCCCCGCGAAGCGTGCGGCCAGTTCGGCGGGCGGCAACCAACGGCCGTCGGTTCCCACGTGCCCGGCGAACGGGGCGTTCACGGCGCCGGGGATGTGCCCGGCGCGGGGGTCGATCGGTTCGGTCTCCCCGGCGTAGCGCTCGCGGGCGCGCGCGTCGAAGAGGACGCCGTCGCGGGCGAGCCGCGCGGCCTCGTCCGCGCCGAGTACCGGCATGCCGCCGGGCCGGACCTCGATGTCGCCTTCCGCGGGCCGCGGGGTTTCCGTGCTCACCGGGCGGCCTTCGGCCAGCCAGGCCGCGTATCCGCCGTCGAGCACCGCGACCTCGGTGTGGCCCGCCCAGCGCAGCAGCCACCAGGCCCGCGCGGCGACCGAACCATCGGCGTCGTCGTACACCACGACCGGGTGATTCGCCCGCACCCCGGCGGCGCGCAGGCCCCGCTGGAGATCGGCCGGATCGGGCAGCGGATGACGGCCGCCCTCCCCCGGTTCACCGGCGAGCGTGGTGTCGAGGTCGACGAAGACCGCGCCCGGCACGTGGCCCTCGCGGTAGGACTCGGCGCCGGGTGGCCCGGCCAGCCGCCAGCGCACGTCGAGGACAATGGGAGAGGCTCCGGCGGGCCCCTCGAGCAGGGTGGCGAGATCCATGGTGGAGATCAGGGGACGCATCGGCCCATCCTCCCGTCACGACCCCCGTCCCCGCAGCTCGGGCGGACTATCCGGCCCGCACGGGTTGTTATCCCCAGGCCTGCCGTTGTTGTCGGGCCCAACGACTACGATATGCAACTGCGGACGAAGGGGACCAGCGTGAACGAACTCATCGACACCACAGAGATGTACTTGCGTACGATCTACGAGCTCGAAGAAGAGGGTGTGGTCCCGCTGCGCGCCCGCATCGCCGAGCGGCTGCAGCAGAGCGGCCCGACCGTGAGCCAGACCGTCGCCCGGATGGAGCGTGACGGGCTGGTCGTCGTCGCCGACGACCGTCACCTGCAGCTCACCGACCACGGCCGCGAGCTCGCCATCGCCGTGATGCGCAAGCACCGGCTCGCCGAACGTCTCCTCGTCGACGTCATCGGTCTCGAATGGGAGCACGTGCACAACGAGGCCTGCCGCTGGGAGCACGTGATGAGCGAGGCGGTGGAGCGCAAGCTGGTCAAGCTGCTCGACCACCCGACAACCTCGCCCTACGGCAACCCCATCCCCGGGCTGGACAAGCTCGGCGGTGGTGAGCCCGCGCCCCCCGCCGAGGCCGATCTGGTGCGGCTGGACGAGTTCGCGCGCACCGGGGGCGGCGAGGTCGAGATCAAGCGCATCGCCGAGCACGTCCAGCTGGACGAGTCGCTGATGACCGAGCTCAAGTCCGTGGGGATCGTGCCCGGCCGCAAGGTCAAGGTCGGCAAGGCCAACGGCGGCGGCACCGTCGAGGTCACCGGCGGGGACACCACCGCGCAGGTGTCCAGCTCGGCGTTGCACGCGGTGCTGGCGCAGGCCAGGTGAGCCCGGCGGAGCAGGCCGCGGCGGCGTTCCACGCCGTCCACGGCAGGGCACCGGCCGGGGTGTGGTCGGCCCCGGGCAGGGTGAACCTGATCGGGGAACACACCGACTACAACGACGGTTTCGTCCTGCCCTTCGCACTGCCTCACCGGCTCGCCGCGGCGGCGGCGTCCCGCGAGGACGGAATCCTCACCGTGTCCACGCTCGGTGACGACGGTCAGCTCCAGCATTCCGGCCCGCTCGAGATCGCTTCGCTCGTCCCCGGGGCGGTCGGCGGGTGGGCCGCGTACCCCGCCGGTGTGGCGTGGGTGCTGCGTGACCAGGGCTTCGACCGCGGCGCCGACGTGGTGATCGCCGGTGACGTCCCGTCGGGGGCGGGGCTGTCCTCCTCCCACGCGCTCGAATGCGCGGTGTCGCTGGCTTTGCTGGGACTCACCGGGGTCGAACTCGACGCGCCCGCCGCGAACGCACCCGGCCGTTACGAGGTGGCCCGCTGGGTGCAGCGGGCCGAGAACGATTTCGTCGGCGCGCCGACCGGTCTGCTCGACCAGACCGCGTCGCTCTGCTGCACCGACTCGCACGTGCTCTTCCTCGACGTCCGCTCCGGCGAGATGGAACAGGTGCCGTTCGGGCTGGCGGAGGCAGGCGTGCGGGTACTGATCATGGACACCCGGACGAAGCACTCGCACGCGGACGGGGGCTACGGGGAGCGCCGCCGCGGCACCGAGCGGGCCGCGGAGCTGCTCGGGGTCAAGGCGCTGCGTGACGTCACCCTCGACGGGCTGGCCGACGCGCTCGCCGCCCTTCCGGCCGAGCTGGCCCCGCTGGTGCGGCACGTCGTGACCGAGAACCAGCGGGTGCTCGACGTCGTGGCGCTGCTGCGCGCGGGCAGGCTCGCCGAGATCGGGCCGTACCTGGACGCCTCGCACGTGAGCATGCGCGACGACTACCGGATCTCCACGCCCGAACTGGACCTCGCCGTCGATTCCGCCCGCGCCGCGGGTGCGCTCGGTGCCCGGATGACCGGCGGCGGTTTCGGGGGGTCGGCCATCGCACTGGTGCGCGAGCCGGATCTGGACCGGATCGGCGCCGCCGTCGAAGCCGCCTTCGCCGAGGCGGGCGGGCGCCGGCCACGGCTGTTCACCGCCGTTCCTTCCCGTGGCGCTGGCCGCGACACGCTCTAACGCGGCGCCGGGGCGGAGACAACCCCCAGCGGATCCGGGGCGTCGCCATGAGGAGAGACTGTGCCCCGCAGTCACCACCGAACTCCGCACCAGAAGGGCCACCAAGTGACCGAGGACCAGAGCAGCCTGAAACTGATCGTGACGGGCGGCGCCGGATACGTGGGCAGCGTGTGTGCCGCCCGGCTGATCGAGGCCGGTCACGAGGTCACCGTGGTCGACGATCTGTCCACCGGGCACAAGGACGCCGTGCCCCCGGCCGCCCGGTTCATCGAAGGCGATGCCGCCGAGGTGGCCGCCGAGATCCTCGGCGAGGGCTTCGACGGTGTCCTGCACTTCGCCGCGAAGTCGCTCGTCGGCGAATCGATGTCGGACCCCGCGAAGTACTGGGAAGGCAACGTCGTCACGTCGCTGCGCCTGCTGGAGGCGATGCACGCGCACGGCACGCCGCGGCTGGTGTTCTCCTCCACCGCCGCCGCCTACGGCGAGCCGGAGGCCTCCCCCATCCCGGAGACCGCGCCGACACGACCGACCAACACCTACGGCGCGACCAAGCTCGCCATCGACGCCGCGATCACCAGCTTCGCGCGTGCACACGGAATCGCCGCGGTGAGCCTGCGGTACTTCAACGTCGCCGGCGCGTACGGCGCCTACGGCGAGCGGCACACCACCGAAACCCATCTCATTCCCCTCGTTCTCCAGGTGGCCACGGGCGACCGGGCCCACATCCAGATCTACGGCGACGACTACCCGACGCCGGACGGGACCGCGATCCGCGACTACATCCACGTCGTCGACCTCGCCGACGCCCACTCGCTCGCGCTGAAGCACGCGACCGCGGGCGAGCACCGGATCTACAACCTCGGCAGCGGCACCGGTTTCTCCGTGCGCGAGGTGGTCGAGGCCTGCCGCGCGGTGACCGGGCACGCCATTCCGGCCGAGCTCGCGCCCCGGCGTGCCGGGGACCCCTCGGTGCTGGTGGCCGCCAGCGACCGCGCCCACGCGGAGCTCGGCTGGCAGCCGGAGCGCACCGATCTGGCCGGGATCGTCGCCGACGCCTGGGAGTTCACCCGCTCCCGCCACGTCGCTCACTCCTGACGGGGTCAATCCGGCGGCTCGCCGGAGAGGCCGAGGTCGGCCACGCCCTCGCACCGCGCGAGACCGGCGAGCGACTCCGGGGTGAAGCCGTGGTCGAGGGCTCCCGCGAGCAGCCGGGACAGCAGATGCCCCGGTACCGCCGCGAGCGCGTTCGCCAACGCCATTCCGGCGAACGTGCCGTCTGAACGCATGTAGGCGGCGTAGCCCAGCAGACAGGCCGCTTCGGCCCGATGCGGCGCGGGCAGCTCGCACACCAGCGTGCGCCACAGTGCCTCGGCCTCCCGGGCGATCGGTGTGTCCGCCGGGAGGGCGGTGGCGAGACAGGCGTCGCGGACGCGTTTGTCGGCGAGCGCGCAGGCCAGCCGGACGGCCTGGTCGTCGGTGGGCGGGCCCGCCCCGCGACGCTGCCGCTCCAGCGCCGCGCGGATCTCCGCGCCGCCCGCCGCCACCGCGTCCGCCGGATCCCACGGCGGTGTGGAGAGCGCGGCGAGTGCGGCGGCCCGCCGTGCGAGTGCCTCGGGGCACCGGGGCTCGAGCTGCCGTTCCATTTCGGCTCTGCTGGCGAAGGCGACCTGCCCGGACTCCGTGGTGACCGCGGCCATCACGGTGCCACGCGGATCCGGCAGGACCCCGCCGCAGACGGTGTCCTGGTAGCACGCCCATGGCGCGCCGGAGACGATTTCCGGGGCCCACAGCGCGTGCAGCATCCGCAGCCCATGCCCGGCCAGCGCGCGGTCGAGATGGTGGACGAACCCCGCGTGCGGCGGACGGCCGCCGCGCGGGGGTCTGCCGCCGATCACGGCCGCGGTGACCCCGGTGTGCGGACTGCTCGCGAACCGCTGTGCCAGCGCTTCCGCCTGGTGCGCCCGGTGTTTCCGGGCGGGCAGATCCGCGCGGAGCAGGAGCCCGACGACATTGCCAGGAGGCCGATGGCCGAGCAGTACCACGGAGTTCTCGGGCCGGAACCCGAACAGGTAAGGGAACGCGGCGAGCAGCTGCGCCGGATCCCGGAGGTCGACCGGATCGGTGCCGGCCGCGGTGGAAGTGGTCATGGGTCCACCTTGCGGCGGGACGGGACCGGCCGGGGCGATCGCGGCAAATCTGTGGATCACCGGGTCCGTTGTGGACAAGCCTGCCCGGCGGGGGCACGGGCAGGCTTGTCCTGTCGGTGGGGCGCGCTATCCTGCGCGGCCCACCGAGTCACGCGACCTCAGCCGCAGTGTTCGAACGGGCTCTCGTAGGCGCTGGTCCCGACCGAGCCGCCCCAGCGCACGCAGGTCGATCCGGCGGTCTTGGTGACCGGCCCGGCGTAGTAGGTGAAGCTGCCGGAGTCGGTCGTCCGCGCCGAGCCCTGGACCTCGAGGAACGCCGAAACCGGGCTCGCGGTGCCCAGCGACACGGCCTTCAGCGTGGTCACGCAGTTCGCCTTGGTCGAGGCGTTGTAGAGCAGGTACGACGTCCCGGCGGTGCCAAGCGGCTGCGAATCCACGACGGAGAACCCGGAGCCGCAGACCTGCTCGGCCGAGTACGGGTTGCCACCGCAGTTGTTCTTGGACGTGAAGTCCTTGTGCCCGTAGTAAGGCACGGCGACGCCGTTGAGCACGGCCTTCTGCGTCACGCCGTTGAGGTTTTCTTCGAAGTGCAGGTGCGGCCCGGTGACCCCGCCGGTCGCGCCCGCCTTGCCGATCTGGGTGCCGCCGTTGACCTTCTGGCCCACCGACACCTCCTGCGCGGACAGGTGCGCGTAGCGGGTACGCCAGCCGCCGCCGTGGTCGAGCTCGATCCAGCGGCCGTAGCTGGTGCTGCCCTCGTTGGCGACCCGGGTCACCGTGCCCGCGGCCGAGGCGAGCACCGGCATCCCGGTGATGCCCGCCTTCTGGAAGTCCACCGAGTTGGCAGGATTGTGGCCGCTGAACGTCGCGGCGGTGACCGTGACACCGCATTTGAAGGGGACCTGGAAGTTCGGCGCGGCCGACGCCGGCGCCTGGCCGGCGAGCGTCAGGCCGAGCGCGGGCAGGACCGCGGCCGCGGCGAACACAGCGAGCCGTCGCAACCTGGACATGGATACCTCCTGGGGCGGGAAAGCCGGACACCGCACAGCCAAGACCGGAGAAGTACATTTTCCGTACAACCAGCCGAAGGGACGAGCATGACGACACCGCAGCCGGGACGCCACCCGTGGGTGCCGCCGATGCCGCATTGGGTGCGCTGGGGGCTCGTCGCCGTCTCGATGGCCACGGCGATGCCGCGGGCGGGCACGCTCGGCTGGGTCCTGATCGTGGTCACCCTTGCCCTGTCCCTCCCGGCGCTGTGGTACCCGCTGACCGGCGGCCCGCGCGGGCTGCTCCCGGTGGTGCTGCCCGCGATCGTGGCGACCTCGGCAGCCGTGTGGGTGCTGGCGCCGTCCAGCTGGGCCTCGGCGTCGATGTACACGATGACGTTCATGGCGGTGTTCCGGCTGCCACCGGCCTCCGCGATCGCGAGTGTCGTGCTCAACCTGGCGGGGATCACGTGGTGGGTGTTCGCGCGGCAGCTCGACATCGGCGACGTCCTGTCGATCTACGCGATCCTGGCCGTGGTCGTGCTGCTCGCCCTCAACCGCCGCAACCGGATGGAGAAGCTGGAACAGGCGGAACTCGCGCTGGCGCGCGCGCAGACCGCGAACGAGGAACACGCCAGGGCCGCCGCGCTCGCCGAGCGCGCCCGCATCGCCCGCGAACTGCACGACGTGCTCGCGCACTCCCTCGCCGGTCTCGCGCTGAACCTGCAGGGCGCCCGGCTCATGCTGATGCGTGACGGCGCGAGCCCGGACGCCGTCGGCCAGATCGAACGCGCCCAGAAGCTGGCCACCGACGGGCTCGCCGAGGCCCGCAAGGCCGTCGCCGCGCTCCGGGAGGACGCGGTTCCGGTGGAGCGCGCGGTCTCCGACCTGCTGGCCGCGTACCGCATGGACACCGGTGCCCGCGCCGACCTCGCCGTCGAGGGCGACCCGCGCGAACTGGACGCCGCGATCGGCGCGACGCTGGTGCGCGCGGTCCAGGAGGCACTGGCGAACACCCGCAAGCACGCGCCGAAGGCCGACGTCGACGTGACCTTGAACTTCGCCGCCGGGCAGGTCGAACTGACCGTGGCCGACCGCCAGGGCAGGCGCCCGCCGGAGGCACCGGCGGCAGGCTACGGTTTGCGGGGAATGGGAGAACGGGTCGCGTTGCTGGACGGGCGGCTCGACAGCGGGCCGGTGGAGGACGGATGGCGGATACACCTGACGGTGCCGGGGTGAACCGGGGGGTGGGGTCCTCGGAGAGGGGGGCGGGAAAAGCACTGCGGGTGGTGCTCGCCGACGACCAGGCGGTGGTCCGGGAGGGCCTGGTGACACTGCTCGGCCTGCTGCCCGGTGTCGAGGTGGTCGGTTCGGCCGCCGACGGGCTCGCCGCGCTCGAACTCGTCGCCGAGCACAGGCCGGACGTGCTGCTGGTCGACCTCCGCATGCCGCGCTGCGACGGCGTGGAAGCCACCGAACGGGTCCGCGCCGAGCACCCGGAAACCGAGGTCGTCGTGCTCACCACCTACGCCGACGACGAATCCCTGCTGGCCGCGCTGAAGGCGGGTGCGCGGGGGTTCCTCACCAAGGACGCCGACGCCGAGGCCATCGCCCGCGCGCTGCACGCTGCCGCGGACGGTCAGTCCACTGTGGACGCCGAGCTGCAGCGCCGGCTGGTGGCGGCCGCGACGCGGAGCGCGCCCGCGCGTGTCAAGGAGGTCGAGGGCCTCACCGCGCGCGAGATCGAGGTGCTGCGGCTGATCGCGGCGGGACTGTCCAACACCGAAATCGCGCGGACGCTGGTGGTCAGCGAAGCCACCGTGAAGACCCACGTGAACCACCTGTTCACGAAGGCGGGCCTGCGCGACCGGGCCCAGGCCGTCGCCTTCGCCTACCGCGCGGGCATCGCCGACTGACGCGCTGAGGTGACCACCCACCTGCGTGCCACGCGCCGAACGGCACCCGGCAGGATCGCCCCCATGCACACCGCCATCTCTCGCGACGGCACGAAGATCGCCTACGACCGCACCGGGGACGGACCGGCGCTGATCCTGGTCTCCGGCGCGTTCGGCTACCGGACCTTCCCCGGGCTGGTGGAGCTGGCCGGGCTGCTCGCCGGGCGGTTCACGGTCTACAACTACGACCGGCGCGGCCGCGGCGACAGCGGCGACACCGCGCCGTACTCCCCCGAACGCGAGATCGAAGACCTCCAAGCGGTCGTCGACGCCGCGGGCGGAGAGGCCTACGTCTGGGGCCTGTCGTCCGGCGCGGTGCTCGCGTTGAAGGCCGCCACGCACGGCGTCCCGATCAAGAAGCTCGCGCTGTACGAACCGCCGTTCGTCACCGACGCCTCGGCGAAGCACCCGCCCGCCGACTTCCTCGATCACCTGCGGGCGCTGATCCGCGACGACGAGCGCGCCGAGGCGGTCAGGTACTTCATGACCACGGGTATGGGCGCGCCGTGGTTCGTCATCCTGATCATGCGGGCGATGCGCGGCGTGTGGCAGCGGCTGGTCGGCCTCGCCCACACCCTGCCGTACGACGCCGAACTCCTCGACGGCCACACCGCGGGCGAGCCGTTGCGCGCCGGGGAATGGGCCGGTCTGACAGCGCCGGCGCTCGTGCTCGACGGCGCCAAGAGCCCGGCTTCCCTGCGCAAGGCGGCCAAGGACCTCGCCGCCGTCCTGCCCGGCGCGAAGCACCGGACCCTGGAAGGCCGGAAACACACCGTGTCGATGGCCGTCCTGGCTCCGGTGCTGAGCGACTACTTCACCGGGTAACGCGGGTAGCGGATCAGAAAGCCGAGCGCAGCGCGGCTTTCCCGCCGGTCACCGGAAGCGTCACCGAGGTACGGGTGAGGTCGAGCGCCAGGCCCGCGCCCGGCTTCGGCCGCAGGGTGAAGTCGTGGTCGCTCGAGGCCAGCAGGAACTCCAGCCGGTGGCCCGCCGCGAGGATGTAGTCCTTCGGCATCAGCTCGACGCCGATCCGGTAGGTCTGCCCCGGCGTGATCGGTTCGGTCCGCGCGATGTCGTGCCGGTTCTGCGGATCGGTCCAGCCGCGGCTGATCACGTGCGAGGAGCCGTCGGGCGCGCGATCGAGCAACACCACGGTGACGTTCGCGGCGGGCCGGTCGAACGACAGCGCCAGGTCCGCCTTCGCGGTTCCCGAAAGCCGCAACGGCTGCTTCGCCGCCGACGTCGCGTACAGCAGGCGGTTCCCGGACGAGGGCAGCCCGGCGAGCTGCTCGATCGTCTTGTTCGCATCGTCGGCCAGCCGCTCGACGTTTCCGTTGCCGGGCACGGGATTCCGCAGGTCCAGCGTGCCCTTCGCGCCCCCGCCCGGCCACGGGTACGCCTTCACGTCGGAGGTTCCCGGTGCGGGCCAGTCCGCCTCGTCGACCCAGGACTTGTCCTCTCGCTGGATCGTCGCCTTCGGCTCGTTCTGGATCCCGTTGTCGACGCCGTAGAGGTAGTGCGACATCCACTTGTTCAACGTCGTGAGCCAGACGTCGCGGCGCAGGCTGTACGGATCGGCGTGCCCGGACTGGTGCAGCCAGATCTTGTGCTCGACCCCGTGCTGCCGCAGCGCCGCGTACCACTGCGCGACCTGGTCGGTCTTGACGTTCCAGTCGTTGAGCCCGTGCACCGCGAGCACCGAGGCCCGCACCTTGCCGACGTCGTTGCGGTAGTTGCGGACGTCCCAGAACCGGCTGTAGTCGCCGGTCACGCGGTCCTGGCCGGCGGTGAGCCCGTCGATCACCGGACGGCAGATCGCCCGGTCGGCGCGGGTGTAGACGTATCCGGCGAGCACGTCGGCGTCCTCGCCCTGGTAACCGCCCGCGGCGACGACCGCGCCCGCGTTGCGGTAGTACTCGTACCAGTTGGAGATCGCGGCGATGGGCACGATCGTCTCGAGGCCTTCGACGCCGGTACTGGCCACGGCGTTGGGCAGGGTTCCGTTGTAGGACACGCCCATCATGCCGGTCTTGCCGGTGCTCCACGCCGCATCGACCGGCGTCCCGCCCGCGTCGCGGGCCGGAGTGCGGCCGTTGAGCCAATCGATCACCGAGCGAGCGCCGATCGTCTCGTTGACGTCGCCGGTCGTCGGGCAGCCGGTCGACTGCCCGCTGCCCAGCGATTCCCCGTACACGACGGCGAATCCGCGCGCGGTGAAGTAGTCCTGATAGCGCCAGGTGATCGGGGCCGCGTACGGGCCGACGCCGTGCGAAGCGACCCGCGCGCCTTCGGGGCCGCGGTCGCGGCCGGGGACCGACAGCTCGACGTCGACGTTGTGGTTGGGGACGTCGTTGCCGCCCGCGTAGTACGGGCTCGCCTGGTAGACGACCGGGACCTTCATGCCCTGCGCCGTCGCCCTCGGACGCACGACCTGCGCGTGCACGAGGTCGTCCTTGCCGTCGTGGTCGCTGTCCACCGGCGCGGTGACCCAGACGTCCTCGCGGATGACGTCGGCCGGATCGAACACCGGTTGTGCCTGGCCGTCGCGGAAAACCGGCGCGGGCGGAGCGTCGGCCGAGGCCGCGGAAGGCACCAGGGGCAGGGCGAGCACGGCGGCGAACAGGACGGCGAACCGAGCGGATCTCACGAGGCCCCCAAGCCGGGACGAAGCGGACGACGACCGTTCCGAGATTTCCGTTCCGGCCGATCCGGTGTCAAGAGACTAACGTCGGGGCCATGCCGACTGTCTCCGCACCGATCGTCGCCGTCACCGTCTATCCCCAGCAGGCCCGGATCACCCGCCGCGGCCGCGTGGACGTGGCCGGCGGGCCGCGTGTCGCCTTCGCCGGGCTCCCGCTGGCACTGGCCGCCGACTCGGTGCGGGTCACCGGCTCCGGCCCCGCCCGGATCGTCGGCGTCGACGTACGTACCGAACGCCACACCGAACCCGCCGACGCCGCCCTCCGGGAACTGGTCGAACAGCGGCGGGCCGGGCAGGACGCGGTCGACGGCGTCACCGACGAGGAGGCCGCCGCGGCGGCGAAGATCGAGCTGCTCACCAGCCTGGCGCGGCGCAGCGGCGGCAGTTTCGCGAAGGCACTGGCGACCGGCGACGCCGAACCCGGCCGCGTCGCCGAGGTCACCGGCGCGCTCGGCACGCAGCTTTCGGCGGCGCTCAAGGAAAAGCGCGCCCTCACCGCGCGGCTCGACCGGCTCCGCGACGAACTCGACGCGCTCGACCGGCGGATCGGGGAGCACAGCGCACAGTCCGAAAAGGACAGTACAAGTGTCGTGGTCGAGCTGGAACCGACCGCCGACAGCGGCGAAGCCGAACTCGAACTGTCCTATGTGGTCACCGGCGCGAGCTGGGAACCGGGCTACGACGTCCGGGTCGCCGGGGCCGGTGTCGCGGTGACATCGTTCGGCCTGGTGTCGCAGTACACCGGGGAGGACTGGCCGGAATGCGCGCTCGCGCTCTCCACCGCCCGGCCCGCGACCGCCGTGACGGTGCCCGAACTGCAGCCGTGGTACCTCGACCGGGCGCAGGAGTTCCACCCGATCGCCGCGTACGGCGGCGCGGCTCCGGCGGCTCCAGGCGGCGCGGAAATGGCCATGGCATCAAGGCGGATGCCCCATCCCGTCGCCGAAGTGGAGCAGGGCGCGACGGCGATGACCTACCGCGTCGCACGGCCGGTCGCGGTCCCCTCCGGCGCGCAGGGACACCGGACGACCTTGGCGCAGCTGGAGTTCCCCGCCGAACTGGGGTACGTCACCGCGCCAGTACTCGCACAGGAGGCCCATCTGCGCGCCACGGTCGTCAACACCTCGGAACACACCCTGCGCGCGGGCAAGGCGTCCGTGTTCCACGAGGCCGAGTTCGTCGGCAGCACCCACCTCGAAACGTGGGCGCCGGGCGAGGAACTCGAACTCGCCCTCGGCGTGGACGACCGGATCCGGATCGAACGCGAACTCGTCCGCCGCACCGCGAGCAAGGCCACGCTGTCCGGACAGCGACGCCGGGAAGCCGAATACCGCACGACGATCACGAACCACGGCCCCGCCGAAGCAGCGCTCACCGTGCTCGACCAGGCGCCGGTTTCGCGGGACGACGCCATCACCGTGCGGGACGTGCGCGCCAAGCCCGAACCCGCCGAGACCACCCAGCTCGGCGAGTTCACCTGGCGCTTGAAGATCGCCCCCGGCGCGACGACCACGCTCACCCTCGGCTACCGGGTCGACGTCGCGAAGGGCGTCGACCTCAGTGGCTGGCGGGAGTAGCGGTCAGCCCTGCGAGATGTAGGCGTGTAGCTGCTCCTGCGACTTCTCCAGCTCCTCCATCCGGTTCTTCACCACGTCGCCGATGCTGACGATCCCGGCGAGCCTGCCTTCGGACAGCACCGGGACGTGCCGGATCCGGTGTTCGGTCATCAGCACGCTGAGGCTCTCGACCGAGTCGTCCGGGCCGCAGCTCGCGACCAGTCTGGTCATGATGTCGGCGACCGGGCCGTCGAGCAGCGCCGGGCCGCTGTCGTGCAACCGCCGCACGACGTCGCGTTCGGACACGATGCCCGCGATCCCGCCGTCGGGCCCGATCACCACCATCGCGCCGACGTTGTGCTCAGCCAGGCCGGCCAGCAGCGCGGTCACGGTGGTCTCCGGCGTGACCGTCGCGACCGTGGTTCCCTTCCTCCGCAGCAGATCCGCGATCCTCATGACGATCCCTCTCCTCCGGTGAGGTGGATCACACCAGGTTAGGGCCGGACGGCTCCCTACGAAAGTCCTGCGAATTGGGGAGAACCGTGCTATTGGGACGGCTCGCCGAGACGTTCCGCCAGTGCCTTCAGCCCTGCCCGAATCCCCTCCGCGTAGGTGTCGTCACCCAGTGCGTCCACTTTCTCCTCGGCCAGCGCGAGCTGCCGCCGCGCCTCGGCGAAATCGCCCAGCTTGCGATAGTCCTCCCCCAGGTTCAGGTGCAGTGACGGATAGAAACCGCGCACCGCCAGCGTCGCGTGGTAGGCCTGCGCGCGTTCGTCGGTGAGGGAATCCGCCGCGGCGAGCGCGCGCAGATCCCAGGCGAGTTCCTCGGCGGGATCGTCACAGACGTCGGCCGTGTAGTGGGCCAGCGCGCAGCGGTGCAACGGATCGCCGTCCTCGCCTATCCGCTCCCACAGTGCGGTGAAGCGGGCGCGGGCTCCCACACGGTCGCCGCCGATGTGCTGCTGCAGACCCGCGTTGATCTCGATCATCACGTCGTCGTCCATCGCTTCGCACCGTATCGGCCACCACCGACAATTCCGGTGACTAGCGTCGTCCCCATGCACACGCGTGAACTCGACCGCCGTTCCCTGGCGCTCCTCGACAAGCTGGTCGCCACCATGACACCCGCCGATCTCGACCTGCCCACCCCGTGCGCGGGCTGGACGCTGGCGGACCTGCTCCGGCACCAGGTCGGCGAGAACAACGGCTTCGCGATCGCGGCCCGGCACGGCTCCGCGCCCAGCTGGGAAGGCGACGGCTGGGACCTCGCGAAGGCACTCGGCGTCCCGTACGAGCCGCTGCCCGAAGCGGTGCACGAGGCGCTGGAGTTCGCCGACCGGAGACGCGTCCGCGTTCGACCGGCTCCTCGGGATCCTCGGCCGCTCGCCGGGGTGGGAACGTCCTAACTGACCTCGGCGGCGGACGCGGACCAGGTGTTGCACGCCGCCGTCGTCCGGCCTTCGAACCCGGCCTTCGCCCACGCCAGCTGGTGCTTGCGGGTCCCGTGCGTGTCACTGTCCTGTGCGCGGCCGTAGTCGGCCACCCCGGCGTTCGCCAGCGACGCGGTGATCGAGCCCTTGCCCGAGGCCGCGGCGACGAACAACGCCCCGAAGCAGTTGGCCTGCAGTTCGATCCGCCGCACCTGCTCCTTGTCGGCGGCCGTGTCCTGGTTCGGCGAGGACATCCTGGCCGCGGCCGCCGCCAGGATGCCGCTCTGCCGCTGGACGTGGTGGCCGTACTCGTGGGCGATCGTGGCGATGTGCCGGGCGCGGTTGAGGTTCGCGTCGGCGAGCATCCATTCGGTGGGCGCGTAGATGGTGGTGTCGCCCCCGCAGTAGTAGGCGACGGCCTCGTTCTTCGACGGCGCGTCCCCGCACGCGCTGTGCGTCGGGAGGTTCAGCGACAGCGTCACCGCCACCATCGGCTCGCCCGCCTTGTCCAGCGCGGGGCGCCAGGACTGTTCGAGGCAGTCCAGCAACGCGCGGTAGAACGCCTCCAGCTGGGCGGGGGCGCGGCCGAGATCGGGCAGGGAACAGGACGCGGGACCGAGCGTGACCCCGGTGGCGAGCAACGCGTTGTCCGCGAGGCGCGGCACCGCCCTCGGGGCGGCCTGACCGCTCGTGCCCGGGTCGGCGGCGACCTGCCGTGCCCCGTCGGGTGCCGCGACGGCGTGACCCGCGATCCGGTGCGGGCCCGCCACGGCGATGGCCGCCACGGTGAGCACGATCAGCGCGACGGCGACGACCGCACCGGAGAAGGCCCGGCGACGACCGCCGCGCGCCGGGAGCTTCCCCGTCGCGGGTGCCCACTCCGGGTACGCCCCGGCCTGCCGGATCAGCGGCGGCTCGGCCATGGCGGGCAGGCCGGACGGTCTGTCGGCATCAGTCACGTTCTCCCCTGGATCCCCTCGGCGGCGGCGCGGGTGATCCGCGCGCACGCTCCCCCTCCGGCCACACAGCGTCACACGGAGCGGAATCCAGCATACGGATATCCACGGGTGACCGGATCACGAAATTAATACACCCACCCGGTGGCGGTCAGGACAGGATCCTACGGAGAGACTGTGAGGATGAGTGTGGAAGATCAGTACCTCTGGCTTGAGGACGTGACCAGCGACGAAGCGCTGGACTGGGTGCGTGCCCGCAACGCCGAAACGCTCGCCGAGCTCACCAGCGGCACGCGCTTCGCGGAGATACGGGACGGAATCCGTGAGGTGCTGGACGCCGACGACCGCATCCCGTACATCCGCCGCCGCGGTGCCTGCTTCTACAACTTCTGGCAGGACGCGGCGCATCCGCGCGGGCTGTGGCGGCGCACCACGCTGGCGGAGTACCGGCAGGGCGAACCGGACTGGGAAATCCTGCTCGACGTCGACGCGCTGGCCGAGGCCGAAGGCGAGAACTGGGTCTGGCAGGGCGCGGTCGTGCTCCGTCCGGACTACCGGCTGGGGCTGGTCGAGCTGTCGCGTGGCGGCGCCGACGCGACCGTCGTCCGCGAGTTCGATCTAGACGCGCACGCGTTCGTCGAAAACGGCTTCACCGTCGCGGAGGCCAAGACCCGGATCGGCTGGATCGACGCCGACCGCGTCTACATCGGCACCGATTTCGGGCCGGGCTCGCTGACCACCTCGGGTTATCCGAGGCTGGCGAAGGAATGGCGGCGGGGCACCCCGCTGGAGGAGGCCGAAACGGTCTTCGAGGGCAAGCCGGACGACGTCTCGGTGTCGGCCTATCACGACCCGACCGTGGGCTACGAACGCGACTTCGTCTACCGCTCGCTGGACTTCTACCGCTCCGAACGGCATCTGCGGACCCCCGGCGGGCTCGTCAAGGTGGACGTCCCCGAGGACGCCCGCACCTCGGTGCACCGCGAATGGCTGCTGGTGCAACCGCGGTCGGCGTGGACGGTCGGCGACGACCGCTACCCGGCGGGCTCGCTGCTCGCCATCGGGTTCGACGACTTCATGGCGGGCGGGCGCGCGTTCACCGTGCTGTTCCGGCCCGATCCGCACACCTCGCTCGACTACTGGGCCTGGACGCGCAACCACCTGTTGCTCGGCGTCCTGAAGGACGTCCGGACCGAGCTGCGTGTGCTCACCCCCGGCGCCGGCGGCTGGGCGGAGGAGCCCCTGGCGGGCGCGCCGGACCTCGGCAGCGCCGAGATCACCGACACCGAACCGGACCTCAACGACGAGTACCTGCTGGACTCCAGCGGCTACACGCAACCGTCGACGCTGAGCTACGGCCAGGTCGGCGGCGAGGTCGAGGTGCTCCGGCAGGCGCCGGCGTTCTTCGACTCGACGGGGATGACGGTGGCGCAGCACTTCGCGACGTCGCTGGACGGAACGCAGATCCCGTACTTCGTCGTGCAGCCCTCCGGTGCCGAAGGCGGGCCGACGCTGCTCACCGGGTATGGCGGCTTCGAGGTTTCGCTGACCCCGGGCTACAGCGGCGTGATCGGCCGGGGCTGGCTCGCACGCGGCGGCACATACGTCGTCGCGAACATCCGCGGCGGCGGCGAATACGGGCCGGACTGGCACACGAGCGCGATCAAGGCCGAGCGGCACAAGGTGTACGAGGACTTCGCGGCGGTCGCGGTGGATCTCGCCGAACGCGGCATCACCACCCCGGAACGGCTGGGCATCCAGGGCGGCAGCAACGGCGGCCTGCTCATGGGCGTCATGCTGACCCGCTATCCCGAGCTGTTCGGCGCCATCGTGAGCCAGGTGCCGCTGCTGGACATGCGGCGTTACCACCGGCTGCTGGCGGGCGCGTCGTGGATGGCCGAGTACGGCGACCCCGACGACCCGGCGGAGTGGGAGTTCATCGGGGAGTACTCGCCGTACCAGAACGTCCACAGTGGACGGAAATACCCGCCGTCGCTGTTCGTGACGTCCACCAGGGACGACCGGGTGCACCCCGCGCACGCGCGCAAGATGGTCGCGCGACTGCGGGAGCTGGGCCACGACGTCAGCTACCACGAGAACATCGAGGGCGGCCACGGTGCGGCCGCCGACAACGAGCAGCTGGCCTTCAAATGGGCGCTGATGCTGGAATTCCTGTGGGAGCGGCTCGCGGGCTGATCACCAGGAGTGCCACTCCGCGCCGTGGCGGTGCCGGACGGGCGCCGGGTCGTTCCCGGTGTCCGTCCAGATCCGGCCGCGGTCGTTGGCCTCGCGGCGCAGCACGGTGAGTTCCCGGCGCAGCCGCTGCCGCGCGCCGCGCTCGGCGAGCCGGGCCAGCCGGGAGATCTCGCGGTCGTGCGGGAGCGAACGAGGGAAGGCGTGGACCTCCACGCGACGACGGATCAGCCGCGGGCGGACGCGGCGACGCTCGCTACGGGCCCGGCTCCGCGCGGCGTGGTCGTAACGCAGATCCGTGAGCGTGACGGAGTTCCACCCGTGCCGGGACGGACTCCGGTGCGCGGGCGGGACGTGGTGTGCGGTGCGAGACATGACAGCTCCCATGTAGCACCGCGAGGGATTTCCCCGCGGAGCTACCCGAAGCCCGCCGCTCCCGTCCGGTCGCCCGAGGTGATCTCCACGCCGCGCAGTATCCGACGTCCGCCGCGTGCTGTCACCCGGATTTCCGGGCGCCGAAGACGCGCAGAACAGAGCGGCGGAGTTCCGTTAGCGCCGCGTCGGCTGTCATCCGCCCGGCACCGACCTGCTCCCCCGCGGCGTGGCCGAGCGCGACAGTGGCAGTGAGAAGCCACTCCGGCGCCGGGTCCGCGTCGAACTCCCCGCTCCGCTGACCTCGCCGCACCAACGCGAGAAGCCGCGCGAGCACCGGCTCGTGCCGCGCGCGGTCGGTCTCGGCGTCCACGGCGGGCAATCCTTGGAGCAGGGGGTAACGCTCGAACGTCCGCCATCCGGCGTCGAGGAAACGGAGCAGCGCCTCGGTGGCCCGGCCTTCGTCGAGCCGGGCCGCGTCGAGCACGGCCACCGTCTCCGCGGTGATCCTGTCGACCACGGCGTGCAGCAACGCGTCCCGGGACGGGAAGTGCGCGTAGACCGTCTGCCTGCTGACGCCGGACGCGGCCGCGACGTCTTCGACGCTGGCTTCCGGACGCTGGGTGAGCACCGTCAGCGCCGCGTCGAGAACCGCGGCGGCGCTGCGTTCGGCGTCGGCTCGCCTGCGACGACGAGCGGGACGCGGTGTTATCTCCGACATCCTTGTCAAGGATAGTGCCTCGCGCTAACTTTGACACCGCTGTCAAAGTTAGAGGAGTGAACCCATGGGGACCGACCATCCGACCCCGGCGCGGGACTTCGCCGGGTACCTTGAGTCCTATGTGGACCAGATGGCCTTCG
This sequence comes from Amycolatopsis sp. NPDC058986, assembly GCF_042741125.1. Lineage (NCBI taxonomy): Bacteria > Bacillati > Actinomycetota > Actinomycetes > Pseudonocardiales > Pseudonocardiaceae > Amycolatopsis > Amycolatopsis sp. NPDC058986. The sequence goes on from NZ_JBHYJW010000018.1 coordinate 56,994, forward strand.
GCGACGAGGACCCGGCCGTGATCGTCGACCGCTACCACACCGCCGACATCGCCTGGGTCAGCGACGGGATCCGGCTCGACCGCGAAAAACTCGTCGCGCACGCCCGCCCGGTGCGCAAGAACGTGACCACCTGCCGCGTGGACGTCGCCGAGACACTGGTCACCGGCGACCGGATCGCCGCGCGCTACACCCTTAGTGCCGCGACCCGCAAGGGGCGCGAGACCGTTACGGAGGTCTACCTGTTCGGGCGGCTCGCGCCCGACGGCAGGCTGCGCCACATCGACCAGATCACCCGGACTCCCTGACCGCCCACCACCCGGATCGGACACGCGGTGCCACCACCGCCGCGTGGTGAAGACAGGAAACGCATGAAGAAGCTCTACTACTCCGTCGTCGTCTACACCGCACTCGGCCTGATCGCCGGGCTCTACTACCGCGAACTGACCAAGGCCAACGACTTCACCGGTGACACACAGCTTTCGGTGGTGCACACCCACCTGCTCGCGCTCGGCACGCTGTTCTTCCTGATCGTCGTCGGTCTCGAGAAGCTGTTCACACTGAGCGCCCACCGGAAACTGTTCGCCTGGTTCTTCTGGCTCTACAACGTCGGGACACTGTGGACGGTCGCGTTCCTCGTCGTGCACGGGACGCTGACCGTGCTGGGCAAGAACTCCGGCGCCGCGATCGCCGGGATGGCGGGGCTCGGGCACATCCTGCTGTCCGCCGGGCTGGTGGTGTTCCTGATCCTGCTGCACCGCGGCATCTTCCCGCGCGCCAAGGCGGAAAAGGCCTGACCAGCGGAGCGGCTCGTTCCCGGGCCGTAAAGGCCTCCTTACCGGCGCTCAACGCCGGTAAGGAGGCCTTCACGGCACTTCAGCGCACGGTCATCCAGGCCGCGAGCCGGGTGATCATCTCCTTGAACCACGCGGAAACCCGCCCGGTGAGCACCACGTTCACCGGGCTGTCGTCGGCGCGGGTGAACTGGGTGACGCCGTCGCGGCGGCCGAGGCTGATGTTCTGCCACTCGTAGCGGATCCGCGCCGGTTTCGGGTGCCGCCCGGTCAGCTCACGCGCGATGGCCCCCGCCGCGTACTGCCCCATCGGCAACCCGGTCTGGCAGGACATCCGGGTTTCCCGCCCACCCGCGGCCAGCCCTGCCGCGGCGTCGCCGACACCGTAGACCTCCGGATGCGACACCGAACGCAGCCGTTCGTCGACGCGCATCCGGCCACGTCCGTCCACGGCGAGCCCGGCCTCGGCAGCCAACGCGGGAACGCGGAACCCGGCCGCCCACACCACGGCGTCGGCGGGCACACTCCCGCCGTCCTCCAGCAGCATGTCCTTCGGGCCGACCTTGGCGACGCGAACTCCTTCGCGCAGCCCGATTTCCATCCGCTCGAAGGCCCTGTGCAGGTGGCGCTGGGCCCGGCCGGACAACCAGCCGCCCATCTGCGCGCCGCACATCAGCTCGACACGCAGATCCGGCCGGATTTCGGCGATCTCCGTAGCGGCCTCGATGCCGGTGAGCCCGCCGCCGACCACGACGACGGCGCTCTTCGCGGGCAGGGCGTCCAGCCGGGCGCGCAGCTGCTCCGCTCCGGCCGGGCCGGCGACCGTCAATGCGTGCTCGCGCACGCCCGGTACCGCGTCGACGTCCGCGCCGCTGCCCAACGCATACACGAGGGTGTCGTACAGGACAGCGTGCGGCTCAGCGTCGAGCAGCACTGTCCTGCCGTCCAGGTCGATGCCGGTCACGGTCGCGGTGACGAGGTCGATCCCGGTCCCGGCCAGCACATCCGGCAACCGCCGTTCGCGCAGTTCCTGTCCTGTGGCGAGCTGGTGCGTCCGCACCCGTTCGAAGAACCGTCCCTCCCGGTCGACCAGCGTCACCCGGACATCGCGGTCGCGCAGCAGCTTCGCGGCCCGCTTGGCGGCGCGGAGCCCGGCGTATCCGGCACCGAGGATCACGAGGCGGTGAGTCATGGATTCGTCCCCTTTCGTGTCGCAAAGGGAGAACCGGCGAGCGGGACGATCCGTGACAGGTCCGGGCGTGAGCGTCCTCACCCCAGCTGGGCGGTGACGAACGCGAGCTTGTCGGGATTGAGGACCATGCGCACGGCGGTGACGCGATCGCCGTCGACCTCGGGCACGAGGACGGCCATGAGGGCGTCCCCGACGTGGAACAGTACGGCGGCGTGCCCGTTGACCTCGGTGATCTCGGTGCGGACCAGCGCGACCTCCGGCCGTCCGCTCATGCCGAGCAGGTACCGCAGCACCCGGTCCTTGCCGGTGATCGGGCGCCGCGCCGCGGTCACCGTGCCACCGCCGTCGGCCCACGACACGACCTCCTCGGCGAGCAGCTTCTCGAGCCCGGCGACGTCGCCCTCCAGCGTCGCGGCGAGGAAACGCTCCACGATGCGGCGTTGCTGGTCGCTCTCGGCCGCGAACCGGGTCCGCGCGTCCGCGACGTGCTTGCGCGCGCGGAGGTGAAGCTGCCGCGAGTGCGCCTCGTCGATTTCCAGGATCTCCGCGATTTCCCGGTGCTGATGCCCGAAGGCTTCCCGCAGGACGAACACCGCGCGCTCCGGCGGCGTCAGCCGTTCCAAGAGGATCAAGACCCCCAGTGAAACCGAGTCCCGCTGCTCGACTGTCTCAAGTGGACCGAGCGCGCCATCGCCGGTGAGCACCGGTTCGGGCAGCCAGGGGCCGATGTAGCTCTCGCGTTTGACCTGCGCGGAGGAGAGCCGGTTGAGGCAGAGGTTGGTGACCACCTTCGCCAGCCAGGCCGACGGCGTCTCGATGCGCTCCCGGTCCGCGCCGTGCCACCGCAGGAACGCGTCCTGCACGATGTCCTCGGCTTCCGCGGCCGAACCGAGCATCCGGTAGGCGAGTCCGAACAACCGGCGGCGCTGCTGCTCGAACAGCGTCACCTCAGGGCCCGGTACCGTCACCTCCCCGATGCTAGCGCGTCCGAGCCGATCGGATGGGGCCCGTTCGAACCCCCATCCGATCGGCTCGGGCCGGTCAGCTGCAGCCGGAGGTGGCGCCGCAGCCTTCGCAGGCGTAGCAGGACCCGGCGGGCCGCATCTTCGTGCCGCAGGTCATGCACAGCGGGGCGTCCGCGGCCTTGCCGAGGTGCAACTCCATCAGCTCGGTGGTGGTGTGCGCGTCCTGCTGTTCGGGTTCGGACTCCGCGCGCCGCGGCGCGGGTGAGGAGTCCACAGTGGACCGCAGGGTTTCGAGGTCGACGTTCTCGCCGGTGGCCGGGTAGCTGGCCTCGACCTGCGCCGACCGTTCGTCCGCGGTGAAAATGCCCAGCTGCGAACGCTTTTCGTAGGGCAGGTAGTCCAGCGCGAGGCGCCGGAACAGGTAGTCCATGACGCTGGTGGCGATCCGGATGTCCGGGTCGTCGGTCATGCCCGCCGGCTCGAAACGCAGGTTGGAGAACTTCGAGACGTAGAACTCAAGCGGGATGCCGTGCTGCAGGCCTACCGAGATCGACATCGAGAAGGCGTCCATGACCCCGGCCAGGGTCGAGCCCTGCTTGCCGAGCTTGACGAAGATCTCGCCGAGCCCGTCGTCCGGGTAGGAGCCCGCGTGCAGGTAGCCCTCGGCGCCACCGACGGTGAAGGACACCGTCTGGCTCGGCCGCTTCTTCGGCAGGCGGCGGCGCACCGGCCGGTACTCCACGACCTTCTCCGGCTCGGCCTCCGCCTTGTCCTTCTTGCCGGTCGACAGCGGCTGCCCGACCTTGCAGTTGTCGCGGTAGATGGCCAGCGCCTTCAGTCCGAGCTTCCAGCCCTGGAAGTAGATCTCCTCGACCTCTTCGACGGTCGCGGACTCCGGCATGTTGACCGTCTTCGAGATGGCGCCGGACAGGAACGGCTGCACCGCGGCCATCATCCGGACGTGCCCCATCGGCGCGATCGACCGTTCGCCGACCGCGCAGTCGAAGACCTCGTAGTGCTCCGGCCGCAGCCCCGGCGCGTCGACGACGTGCCCGTGCTGCGCGACGTATTCGACGATCGCCTCGACCTGCTCGCCCTGGTAACCGAGCGCGGTCAGCGCGCGGGGCACGGTCTGGTTGACGATCTGCATAGAACCGCCGCCGACGAGCTTTTTGAATTTCACGAGGGAGAAGTCCGGCTCAATTCCGGTGGTATCGCAATCCATCATGAATCCAATAGTTCCCGTTGGAGCCAATACACTGGCTTGCGCATTTCGCCAACCGTGAACTTCACCGATCTCGATGCCGCGCTTCCATTCTTCGGTCGCCAATCCGCGCACTGCGGCATCATTCTCGTGATAAGTGCGGACCAGCTCATTGGCCGCCGCGTGCTTGCGCATCACGCGCTGGTGCGCCTCGGCGTTGCGGGCGTATCCCTCGTATGCCCCGACGACCCCGGCCAGCTCGGCCGAACGACGGTAGGAAACACCGGTCATCAGCGAGGTGATCGACGCGGCGAGTGCGCGGCCACCTTCGGAGTCGTAGGCGTGCCCCAGCGCCATCAGCAGCGCGCCGAGGTTGGCGTAGCCGATCCCGAGCTGACGGAATTTGCGGGTGGTGTCCCCGATCGCCTCGGTCGGGAAATCCGCGAAACAGATGGAAATGTCCATCGCGGTGATGACGAATTCGACGGCACGCGCGAACAACGGCGCGTCGAACCGGCCGTCCTCGGTGACGAATTTCAGCAGATTCAACGAAGCGAGGTTGCAGCTGGAATTGTCCAGATGCATATACTCGGAACAAGGATTAGATGCGGTGATGCGGCCGGATTCGGGGCAGGTGTGCCAGTCGTTGATCGTGCCGTCGTACTGCAGACCGGGGTCGGCGCACTCCCACGCCGCCTCCGCCATGGTGCGGAACAGCTTCTTCGCGTCGACCCGGTCGATCACCTCGCCGCTGAGCCGGGCGCGCAGGCCGAACTGGCCCTCGGTCTCGACCGCCTGCATGAACTCGTCGGACACGCGGACCGAGTTGTTGGCGTTCTGGTACTGCACCGAGGAGATGTCCGCGCCGGAGAGGTCCATATCGAACCCGGCGTCGCGGAGGACCTTGATCTTCTCCTCTTCCCGCGCCTTGGTCTGGATGAACTCCTCGATGTCGGGGTGGTCGACGTCGAGGACGACCATCTTCGCCGCGCGCCGGGTGGCGCCGCCGGACTTGATGGTGCCCGCGGACGCGTCCGCGCCGCGCATGAACGAGACCGGGCCGGACGCCGTGCCGCCGGAGGTGAGCAGCTCCTTCGAGGACCGGATGCGGGAGAGGTTGAGCCCGGCGCCGGAGCCGCCCTTGAAGATCAGGCCTTCCTCGCGGTACCAGTTGAGGATCGACTCCATCGTGTCGTCGACGGCGAGGATGAAACAGGCCGAGACCTGCTGTTTGGACGCCGTGCCGACGTTGAACCACACCGGCGAGTTGAAGCTGAACACCTGGTGCAGCAGCATCCAGGTCAGCTCGTGCTCGAAGATCTCGAGGTCGGCGGGCGTCGCGAAGTAGCCGTGCTCGGAGCCCGCCCCGGCATAGGTGCGCACGACCCTGTCGATGAGCTGCTTGAGGCTGTGCTCGCGCTGCGGCGTGCCGAGCGCGCCGCGGAAGTACTTGCTGGCGACGATGTTGGTAGCGTTGACCGACCAGAACTCCGGGAACTCGACACCCCGCTGCTCGAAGTTCACGGTGCCGTCGCGCCAGTTGGTCATGACGACGTCCCGCTGCTCCCAGGTGACCTGGTCGTAGGGATGCACGCCCTCGGTGGTGAAGACCCGCCGCACGGTCAGCCCGTTCGGTGCCTTCTTCCTGCTCTTGCCCGCCGCGGCGGCGCCGTCTGCTCCCACGGTCTCGGTCATGGGTGTTCCCTCACTCCCGCACGGGGACGGCGTTGTTCACCGCCCGCGCTGATCGCTTTCGTCCTGCGCAGCACGACCCGCGGTGATGGCCTCACGAAGGTCCGCGATCTCCTTCTCGAAGTCCTCGACGGACGAGAAGGAGCGGTAGACACTGGCGAAGCGGAGGTAGGCGACTTCGTCGAGTTCCCGCAGCGGGCCCAATATCGCCAGGCCGACCTCATGACTCGGGATCTCCGCCAGCCCCGCCGAGCGGATCGACTCCTCCACCCGCTGCGCGAGCTGCTGCAGCGCGTCGTCGTCGACCGGCCTGCCCTGACACGCCCGCCGGACGCCCCGGACCACCTTGTCCCTGCTGAACTGCTCGGTGACCCCGGACCGCTTGACGACGGCGAGCACCATCGTCTCCGAGGTCGTGAACCGCCGGCCGCACTGCGCGCACGAGCGCCGCCGCCGGATGGCCTGACCTTCATCCACCTCTCGGGAGTCGACGACCCGAGAGTCCGCATGCCGGCAGAACGGGCACCTCATCCGCCGATCACCTTCCCCTCCGTGCCGGCCGCCCCGTTCGACGTCCCTCCCGGCAGCCACGCGCAACCGGGAACCGCGCTCACCGGGCACCCGTGCTGCGGTGTACCTGGTGATCAACTTGTGGACATCCGGTGGGTGAACACCGGCCAGCTGTGGACAACTGGTACCGAGTCTACCCCAACCTGTGGACCAACTACAGCGGTGTAACTACTACATATAGCGGTCGACCTTAGATCGCGCCGAGGAGCTTCGCAACCGCCACGACCGGGTGAAACAGGGAAATCCCCCACGGCGGCCGGGAATGCTTGACACCTCACCGCCCGGTGATCATGGCGTCCACCGCGCCGTCGGCGACCGGGACCGTGAGCAGCAGCCCGGGCACGAGCACGGCGTCGTCCAGGCGGTTGAGCTCCTTGATCCGGTCGACAACCGCGCCAGGGTCGCTCGACGGCGCGAACCGTTCGGCGAGACTCGACAGCGTGTCGCCCCGCTCGACCGACACCGCCGCGGTCCGCGCGGGCACCGCCGCACCCGGCGCGCCGTGCGCGAAAAGACCCAATCCGGTGATCACGAGACAGGTCGCCACGGCGAGCGCGGCGAGCCACGGCCACCGGATCGCGCGCCGACGCGGTGTCGCGCAGCCGACCGGCACCGCCCGCCTGCCCGCCACGACCCGCGCCCTGGTCGGCGGGCGCAGCGCCTCCGCGCGCCTGCCCCGGGACACCCGTACCCGCGGCGGCGGGGGCGCCGAGCCGGTGTCGACCGGGCGGACCACTCCGCGTTCGGCCAGAATGGACATCACGGACCTCCTCGTAACCTGCTCCGTCCTGCCGTCCGGCCCGGCCGGGGCGCTGAGCACCGGCTATCGATTCGAACCGAACAGGCGTTCTATCGAACGCCCGTGCGAAGGTCTACCACCCCGCACCGACAAAATCGAGAGGGACACGGCGTGTCCGTCGAACAGATGTTTGAAATCGACGCTGCCGGGGGCTAACGTCGGTGACCAGGGCATCTGCCGGGCAGATGCCGCCGGTGAGCGCGCCCGCGACCGTGGGCGCCGCCGGCGGGAAACGTGGAACGTCTGGGAGGCGACGCAGTGGCTAAGAAGGACTCGGCGACGGGTGGCAAGACGGGAGGTGCACGCGGGAGCACGGCGAAGGTGCACCCCCTGCCCGAGATCTACGACGTGGACGACGCGCTGACCGTGCGCCAGCAGCAGGTGCTGGACGTGATCAGGACCTGGGTGAGCAAGTTCGGGTACCCGCCGAGCGTGCGGGAGATCGGCGAGGCGGTCGGGCTGACCTCGACCTCCTCGGTCTCCCACCAGCTGCGCGCGTTGCAGCGCAAGGGATATCTGCGCCGGGACGCGAACCGGCCGCGGGCGGTCGGGGTGCTGGCGTCCACCGACGACAACCCGATGGGCATCGACATGGACCAGCAGCCGTCCATGCCGAAGGCGGCGTACGTACCGCTCGTCGGCCGGATCGCCGCCGGTGGCCCGGTGCTCGCCGAGCAGGCCGTCGAGGACGTGTTCCCGCTGCCGAGGGAGATCGTCGGCGAGGGCGAGCTGTTCCTGCTCAAGGTCACCGGCGACTCGATGGTCGACGCGGCCATCACCGACGGCGACTGGGTGGTGGTCCGGCAGCAGCCGACCGCCGACAACGGCGAGATCGTGGCGGCGATGATCGACGGCGAGGCCACGGTCAAGACGTTCAAGCGCAAGGGCGGGCACATCTGGCTGATGCCGCACAACGAGGCGTACGAACCGATCCCGGGTGACGACGCCACGGTGCTGGGCAAGGTGGTCGCGGTGCTGCGGCGGCTGTGAGCGGGGCGGTTGGGGTGAGGTGTGTTCGCGGAAAGCGCGAACCCCTGGCCCCCGCTCAGGTGTCTTGTGGGGGTGCAACCCCCACACCCCGCCCGGGGGCACGCCCCCGGACCCCCCGCGAGTTGCGTAAGCCCCATTTGCGGAGCGCGAACCCGGACTCCCGCGAGCCGGGTACGGATGTTGGTCAGCGGCGTCGGCGGCGTAGTTTGCTGACGCCGAACCAGCCGCCCAGCGCGACCACCAGGACGATCCCGGCGGTGGGAAGGACGGGGAGCCCGGCCCCGTCCGCCTCCGCGCCGGGACCACCGGTGGCATCCGCCGGGGCCGCCGGGGTGGTGGGCGCGGCGCGCGGCGCCAGCGCGGCCGCGCCCCGCACCGCCCGGATCGGCTGGCCGACCCCCTCGCCGCCGGAGAGCAGCGTGCCGTCGGGTTCGAAGGCGAGCGCCTCCCCCTGTTTCTCCCCCGGCAACGGGATCCGCACCGGCGGGCGCCGCAGCGCGGCCACGACGTCGCCGTCCGGTGCGGCGTAGAGGTAGGCGTCGGTGTAGGTGCGCAGGGCCACCACGGTTCCGTCCACAGTGGACGCCGCACCGGTGACCAGCGCCGACCCGAACGAGCCCACCGGCCCGCCCTGGGTACCGGTGGTCTCGAACTTGAGCGAGCCCACCTTCTCCAGCGACGTGGGCCCCGGGCTCGCGAGCGGCGCGGCGGGCCGGTAGACCTTCGAGTCGCCGAGCACGTCCTTGGTGATCAGGTACGGCGTGCCGGACCGGTCGAGCAGCAGCGCCTCCGCGTCGTGCGGGCCGTCCGGGTAGGTGAGCCGGTGGAGGGTGACCTTGCCTTGTGGACTCAGCGCGAGCAGCGCGACGGTCTTGCGGTCGGCGCGGTTGTCCCCGGTGTCGGAAAGCCACAGGGTGCCGTCCGGCGCGCGGGCGAGATCCTCGACGTCGTAGGGATCGGTGCCCTCGGTGAGCACCTTCCGCACCGCGCAGTCCCTGCCGAGCACGAACACCTCGACGCGCTCGCCGCCGTCGTTGATCCCGTACCACTGCTCGCCGTCGGAGACCAGGCCCGACAGCTCGTCGACCCGCGGATCCGTGATGGTGCACAGCGTTTCGGGCGCCGGTGGGGTTTCCGCCGCCGCGGCGGGCCCGGTGAGCACCGTTCCCAGCAGCACCGCCGCGGCGATCGCCCCTACTGTCCGCACGTCCACCTCCGTACTGTGCGGATCACCATGATCCGCACAGTACGGAGGACGCGTCAGACCCGCGATCCGTTGGTCTCGAACTGGTGCAGGGCCGCCGCCAGGTCCGGATGGACCCGGACGCGCAGGCGGGTGCCGTCCTGGACGTGCTCCTCCTCCAGCACCTCGCCGTCGGCGTGGGCGCGGGCGACGAGCTCGCCGCGGGTGTAGGGCACCAGCGCGTCGATCACCACCTGTGGCCGGGGCAGCCGGTCCGCGAGTTCCCCGGCGAGCTCGGCGATCCCGGCACCGGTGCGGGCGGAGACCTGCACCGAGCCCGGCAGGGCGTGCCGCAGCCGGGCGAGGGTGACCTCGTCGGCGGCGTCGGCCTTGTTGATCACCAGCATCTCCGGCGGCAGCGGCTCGTTGCGCTGCCGGGTGATCTCGGCCAGCACCTCGCGCACGGCGCTGACCTGCTCCTCCGGAGCCGGGTCCGCGCCGTCGACGACGTGCAGCAGCAGGTCGGCGTCGGCGGCCTCCTCCAGCGTCGAGCGGAACGCGTCCACCAGCTGGTGCGGCAGGTGCCGGACGAAGCCGACGGTGTCGGTCAGGGTGAAGGTCCGCCCGTCCGCGGTCTGGCTGCGGCGGGTGGTCGGGTCCAGGGTCGCGAACAACGCGTCCTCGACCAGTACCCCCGCCCCGGTCAGGGCGTTGAGCAGGCTCGACTTCCCGGCGTTGGTGTAGCCGACGATCGCCACGCTCGGCACCTCGTTGGCCACGCGCCTGCCGCGCTTGGTCACCCGGATGGTGTCCATCGCGGCGATCTCGCGGCGCAGCTTGGCGACGCGCTTGCTGATCCGCCTGCGGTCGGTCTCCAGCTTGGTCTCACCGGGACCGCGCAGGCCGACGCCGCCGTTCGCGCCGCCGGCACGGCCACCGGCCTGCCGGGACAGCGAGGTACCCCACCCGCGCAGCCGCGGGATCAGGTACTGCAGCTGGGCCAGCTCGACCTGGGCCTTGCCCTCCTTGGACCGGGCGTGCTGGGCGAAGATGTCGAGGATCAGCGCGGTCCGGTCGATGACCTTGACCTTCACCTTCTCCTCGAGCTGCCGCAGCTGGCCCGGCGAGAGTTCCCCGTCGCAGATGACGGTGTCCGCGCCCGTGGAACCGACGATGTCCCGCAGCTCGCGGACCTTGCCGGAGCCGATGTAGGTCGCCGGGTCGGGCCGGGTACGGCGCTGGACGAGCCCCTCAAGCACCTCGGAACCCGCCGTCTCGGCCAGCCGCGCCAGTTCGGCGAGGGAGGCCTCCGACTGCTCCGCGGTGCCTTCGGTCCACACGCCGACCAGGACGACCCGCTCCAGCCGCAGCTGGCGGTATTCGACCTCGGTGACGTCGGCGAGCTCGGTGGACAGCCCCGCGACGCGGCGAAGCGACGCGCGGTCCTCGAGCTCCAGCTCACCGGTGGACGGATCCACGTCGTGGAAATCGGTGTCGTAGTAGTCCGTGTCGTTGTGGTCTGCGTGTGTCTGTTCTGTCATCGTGCCCCAATTGTCCCACGGTTCGCGGCGGACGCCGAACGGATTACCTGCTGGGATAAGTCGAGAGGTACACCGCCGTGCGTTTCACACCCGCTTCGGCGGGCCGCAGGCGGTACTCCTCCAGCAGGTCGTGGAGGCGCCGTTCCAGCTCGGCGCGTTCGCCTGGCGAAACGTGGACGACGAGCCGTGTCTGGTTGACGTCCTCGAAGCCGAGGTCGGCGATTTCGGCCAGGTAGGCCTCGAGCATGGCCTGGTCGATCGCCCGGTCACCGTGCGAGTCCAGGTGCCAGGAAAGCCCGGTGGAAAGGTACGGGATCTCCTTGGCTCCCCTGGCCCCGCGACGCGGTTCCTGCGGTACGAGGAATCCCGTTTCGACCAGCTTGCGGACGTGGTGCAGCGTGGTCGCCGGATCCCTGCCCAGCCGCCGCGCCAGCTCCTTGTTGGTCAGCGCCTCCGCGAAGGTCAACCGGATGATGCGCAGCCTTATTCCGGACGCGAGCGCGTTCGCCTCGGCTTCCGTGGCGCGCCGTAGCTTTTCGGACACGGCGACAGCCTAGAGACGCCGTCGACCGCGAAAGTGATTGACACTTTCCAATCACTCGATGGAGACTACCGGCGTGCCTGGGGACTCGCTCTTCTTCCATGCGGACTTCCGGCGGCTGTGGTCCGGTGACGCGGCCGCCCAGCTCGGCACGTTCGTCGGGTACACGGCCGTGCCGCTGCTCGCGGCCACGACGCTGGCCGCGACGCCGTTCCAGATGGGGCTGCTCACCGCGGCGGAGACCGTGGCGTTCCTGCTGATCGGACTCCCGGCAGGCGTGTGGGTGGACCGGATGCGCCGCAGACCGCTGATGCTCGCCGCCGACCTCGTGCGCGGGGTGCTGCTGCTCAGCGTGCCCGTGGCCTGGTGGGCCGGGGTGCTCACACTGCCTCAGCTGCTCGTGGTCGCGCTGCTGACCGGCATCGCGACGGTGTTCTTCGACGTGGCCTACCAGTCCTATCTGCCTTCGCTGGTGGGCCGCGAACATCTCGTGGAAGGCAACACGAAGCTCCAGGCGGTCCAATCGACGTCGCAGGTGGCAGGGCCGAGCCTGGCCGGGTGGCTGGTGCAGGCTGCGGGCGCCGCGAACACGGTGCTGCTGACCGGCCTCGGCTACCTGACCTCGGCGTTGTGCCTGTGGCGGATCCGCGCTCCGGAACCGGCCCCGGAGCGTCCCGAACGCGCGCGGATGCTGCCCCAGATCGGCGAGGGGCTGCGGTTCGTCTTCACCGACCGCCCGCTGCGGGCCATCGTGGCCTGTACCTCGACATCCAATCTCTTCAACGGCGCGTTCACCGCGGTCGAGGTGCTGTTCCTGACCCGCACGGTCGGGCTGGCCCCGGGGGCCGTCGGCATGATGCTCGCGGCGGGTGGCGCCGGCGGGGTGCTCGGCGCGCTGTGCTCCGGGGCGATCATCCGCCGGATCGGGCAGATCCGCGCGATCTGGCTGGTGCCGCTGCTCACCTGGCCCGCGCATCTGCTGGTCCCGCTCGGCGCGCCCGGCTGGCGGATCGCGCTGACCGTGACGGGCCTGGCGATCGGCGGCTTCGGCATCATCGTCTACAACGTCTCGCAGGTCAGCTACCGGCAGGCGATCTGCCCGGACCGGCTGCTCGGCCGGATGAACGCCAGCGTCCGGTTCGTCGTGTGGGGCACGCTGCCGCTCGGCGGGCTGGTCGGCGGGGCGCTGGGCGAGCTGATCGGGCTGCGTGGCGCGGTGTGGGTCGCGCTCGCCGGGGAGGCCGCCGGCGCGCTGTGGGTCGTGTTCTCGCCACTGCGCCGGATGCGGACGCTCCCGGAGCCCGCCGCGGAGAAAGCCGCCGCCTGAAAGACTGTGCCGATCTTTCCCCATCCGACCACAGTCACGGCCGAATGACTGCGTAGCAACGGTTACGTGCCGCACGGGGGCCGGCCTGCTTTTGGCCGGATGAGGAAAATCGACGGCGAGCGACCGCGCACACGTCTACAGTTCCCCCATGAATCCCGCATTCCCGGCGCAGAGCCCACGAGTCCCGGACAAGGTCGGTGTCGACGGTCTCGAGGGGAAATGGGCGCCGGTATGGGAATCCTCGGGGATCTACCATTTCGACCGCACGAAGACCCGCGACGAGGTCTACGCGATCGACACGCCGCCGCTGACCGCGAGCGGGTCCCTCCACATCGGACACGTGTTCTCCTACACGCACACCGACGTCCTCGCGCGTTACCAGCGGATGCGCGGCCGCGAGGTGTTCTATCCGATCGGCTGGGACGACAACGGCCTGCCGACCGAACGCCGCGTGCAGAACCACTTCGGTGTCCGATGCGAGCCTTCCCTGCCGTATGACCCGGATTTCCGGCCGCCGGAGCGTCCCGGCAAGGACGTCCTCGCGTGCTCCCGCCGGAACTTCATCGAGCTGTGCCAGGAACTTTCCGAAACCGACGAGAAGGTGTTCGAGGACGTCTGGCGCAATCTCGGGCTCTCGGTGGACTGGACGACGACGTACCAGACGATCGGCACCACGACCCGGCTCATTTCGCAGCGTGCATTCCTGCGCAACCTCGCCCGCGGCGAGGCGTACCAGGCCGAAGCCCCGACGCTGTGGGACGTCACGTTCCGGACCGCCGTGGCACAGGCGGAACTGGAGGACCGCGAGCGGCCCGGCGCGTTCCACGATCTCGTGTTCCGCACCGCGGACGGCACCGAGGTGCTCATCTCGACGACCCGGCCCGAGCTGCTGCCCGCCTGTGTCGCCGTGGTCGCGCACCCCGATGACGAACGGTTCGCCACCCTGTTCGGGAAAACCGTGCGCACGCCGGTGTTCGGCGTCGAGGTCCCGGTGCTCGCCCATCACCTCGCGGATCCGGGCAAGGGCAGCGGGATCGCGATGGTGTGCACGTTCGGCGACACCACCGACGTCACGTGGTGGCGGGCGCTGCGGCTGGAAACACGACCGGTGCTCGGGCGGGACGGCCGGTTCCTGCCCGAGGCCCCGGCCGGTGTCGCGCCGGAAACCTATGCGCCGCTTGCCGGGAAGACCGTCCACACCGGACGGCAGGTGATCGTGGACCTGCTGCGCGGCGCCGGTGCGCTGCGCGGCGAACCGCGGCCGATCACGCACGCGGTGAAGTTCTACGAAAAGGGCGACAAGCCGCTCGAGATCGTCACCAGCCGCCAGTGGTACCTGGCCAACGGCGCGCGCGACGAGGGTCTGCGTGCCCGGCTGCTCGAACGCGGCCGGGAGCTGCGCTGGGTTCCCGAGCACATGCGCGTCCGCTACGAGAGCTGGGTCGAAGGGCTCACCGGCGACTGGCTGATCAGCCGTCAGCGGTTCTTCGGCGTGCCGATCCCGGTCTGGTACGCGCTCGACGAACACGGCGAGCGCGGTGACGTGCTGGTGCCCGGCGACGACATCCTGCCGGTCGACCCGAGCACCGACGTCCCGCCCGGCTACACCGCCGGGCAGCGGGACGTCCCCGGCGGGTTCACCGGTGAGACCGACGTGATGGACACCTGGGCGACGTCGTCGCTGACCCCGCAGATCGCCGGGCGCTGGAGCGTCGACGACGATCTGTTCGCGCGCGTGTTCCCGTACGACCTGCGCCCGCAGGCGCACGAAATCATCCGGACCTGGCTGTTCTCCACCACGGTCCGCGCGGAGCTGGAGCAGGACGCGCTGCCGTGGCGCGACGCGGTGATCTCGGGCTGGGTGCTCGATCCCGACCGCAAGAAGATGTCCAAGTCGCGCGGGAACGTCGTGACCCCGGCCGAGTTGCTCACCCGGTTCGGCTCGGACGCGGTCCGGTACTGGGCGGCGAGCGCGCGGCCCGGTGTCGACACCGCGGTGGACGAGGGACAGATGAAGGTGGGGCGGCGGCTGGCCACGAAACTGCTCAACGCCAGCCGGTTCGTGCTCGGGTTCGGCGTGCCCGAGGCCATCGCCACCACCGAGCCACTGGACAGGGCACTGCTCGCCGAACTGTCCACTGTGGTCACCACGGCGACCGCCGCGTTCGAGGAACTCGACTACGCGCGAGCGCTGCAGGTGACCGAGGCGTTCTTCTGGACGTTCTGCGACGACTACGTCGAACTGGTCAAGGGCCGTGCCTACGGTGACCGGGGCGAGGCGGCGGCGCTGTCGGCCCGGAGCACGCTGGTCACCGCGCTTTCGGTGGTGCTGCGGCTGTTCGCGCCGTTCCTGCCGTTCACCGCGGAGGAGGTCTGGTCGTGGTGGCGGGACGGTTCGGTGCACCGCGCGCCATGGCCGTCCGCGGACGCCGCGCCGGGGGAACCCGAGCTGCTGACGCTCGCCGGTCAGGTGATCAGCGCGGTGCGCCGGGCGAAGACGGACGCCAGGGTGTCCATGCGCACCGGCGTCGAACTGCTGACCGTCTCCGGGCCCGCCGAGGTGCTCGATCGGTTCGGGCGGATCGAACCCGACATCCGGACGGCCGGGGCCGTCGCCGGGGTCGCCACCCGGGACGGCGCGGAGCTGGCCGTCGAGGTGACGGTGGCGCTGCCTGCCTGAGCGGCGGTCACGCGTCGGCGGCGGCCCACCACGTCTCGTCGAGTTCGCCGCGCGCGACGATTTCGGCGGGACCGCTCAGCGTCGACGCCCCGCGCGACACGGTGACCTCGACGCGGCCGCCAGGGATGTCGACGGTCGAGGCGCCGGTGTCGGTGCCCGCCAGGTGCAGCGCGGCGGCCACCGCGGCCACCGTGCCGGTGCCGCACGCGCGGGTCTCCCCCACGCCGCGTTCGTGCACACGCATCCGCAACGCGCCCTCGCCGAGCCGGTTGACGAACTCCAGGTTCACCCCGGCGGGGAACACGTCGTGGTCGAAATCGGGCTGGTCACGCAGGTCCAGCCCGGCAACGTCGTCCTCCAGCACGGACACCAGGTGCGGGTTGCCGACGTCGACGGCGACGCCGGAGAACGGCTCGCCCGCGACCACGGTCACCGACGTCCCGGTGATCGTGGCCGGTCCCATGTGGACGGTCACGGAGCGGTCGGGGTGCACCACGACCGGCCGGTCCCCTGCCCGCGTGCCGATGACGAACTCGCCCTCGGCGGCCAGCCCGGCGTCCACCAGGTACCGCGCGAACACGCGCACGCCGTTGCCGCACATCTCGGCGATCGAGCCGTCCGCGTTGCGGTAGTCCATGAACCACTCACCGGCGGAGTCTTCGCCGAGCGCTTCGGCCTTGACGACGCGAAGCACACCGTCGGCGCCGAGACCGCGACGGCGGTCGCACAGCGCCGCGACCCGCGCCTCGGTCAGTTCGAGGCGGCCCGCCGCGTCGGGCAGCAGCACGAAGTCGTTCTGCGTGCCGTGTCCCTTGAGGAATTCGATGCCGCCCATGGGTCCAAGGTTACTGGAACAGCCGTTCGAGTACGCGTGCGGCCAGCTTCGGGTCGGCGCCGTCGTACCACTCGATGCGGGCGTCACGCCGGAACCAGGAGCGCTGCCTGCGCACGAACCGGCGAGTCGCCTGCGCGGTCGCCGCGGCGGCCTCGGCGAAGTCGCCGTCCCCGTCGAGCGCGGCGATCACCTGCTGGTAGCCCAGCGCCCGGGATGCGGTCTTCCCCTCGCGCAGCCCGCGGCCGAGCAGCGCGCGAACCTCGTCGACCAGCCCGGCCTCGAACATCCGCGTCACCCGGAGGCCGACCCGCTCGTCCAGCTCCCCCGCGTCGCGATCGACGCCGACCAGCACGGCGCCGTACCGGGCGGGGCCGGGCTTCGGCAGGTTCGCCGAGAACGGGGCGCCGGTGATCTCGATGACCTCCAGCGCACGCACGATCCGGCGGGTGTTGGTCGGCAGGATCGCGGCCGCCGCGGCCGGGTCCCTCTCCCGCAGCCGCGCGTACAGGACGTCCGTACCGTGCTCGGCCGCCTCGGCGTCCAACCGCGCCCGCACCGCCGGGTCGGTGCCGGGAAAGCGCAGGTCGTCGAGTACGGCCTGGACGTACAGGCCGGAGCCACCCGCCAGCACCGGCACCTTGCCCGCCGCCATGAGGTCCTCGACCGCGCGGCGGGCGTCGCGCTGGTAGGCCGCGGCCGAGGCCGTCTCGGTCACGTCCAGCACGTCGAGCAGGTGATGCGGCACGCCGCGGCGTTCGGCGGCGGAGGCCTTCGCGGTACCGATGTCCATCCCCCGGTAGAGCTGCATGGCGTCGGCGTTGACGACCTCGCCACCGAGCGCGAGGGCCAGCTCGACGGCCAGCGCGGTCTTGCCGGTCGCGGTCGGGCCGACCACCGCGACCGGGCGGATCTCAGGGCTGATCACGCGCGCCGACGTTACCCGCGCGCTACGGACGGGCCGACAGAGTGCGTACTTCGGAAGTAGGATCACTGCCTTCGGACAGCTCAACCGAGTACCACGGGCGACGCTGAGCTGCTTGAATGCCCGCATGGGGCCGATGCCCCGACGGACCGCGTAACCGCATTACCCGGCCCCGCCACACGGCGGGGCGCCCGCGCGAGCGGGCGTACAGGCGATAAGGAGCCTGCGATGGCCCAGGAGAACACGTCCACCGGTACCCCGGCGCCCCACCCGATGCCGCACGCGCACGGCGCCGGTCACACCGCCCCGCCGGTGCCCCCCGCCGAGCCGACTCCGGACAAGTGGGGCCGGGTCGACGAGGAAGGCACCGTTTTCGTCATCACGGCCGAGGGAGAGCGTGCGGTCGGGGTCTGGCAGGCCGGGAGCCCGGACGAGGGACTGCTCCACTACGCGCGGCGGTTCGACGACGTCCGCACCGAGATCGAGCTGCTCGAGACGCGGCTGGTCTCCGGCGCGGGCGACCCGAAGCACGCGCTGTCCAGCGCCGTCCAGCTGCGCGACGGGCTGGCCGAGGCCGCGGTCGTCGGCGACCTGGCCGCGCTCGGCGCCCGGATCGAGTACGTCATCAAGCACGCCGAGAAGGCACTGGCCAGCGCTAAGCAGGAGCGGGAAGAGGCGCGCGCGGCCGCGGTCGCGCGCAAGCAGACGCTCGCCGAAGAGGCCGAGAAGATCGCCGCCGAGTCCACCCAGTGGAAGGCCGCCGGGGACCGGCTGCGAGCGATCCTCGACGAGTGGAAGACCATCAAGGGCGTCGACCGCAAGACCGACGACGAGCTGTGGCGCCGCTTCTCCAAGGCACGGGAGGCGTTCAACCGGCGCCGGGGCTCGCACTTCGCCGAGCTGGACAAGCAGCGGGCCAGCGCCAAGCACCGCAAGGAAGAGCTGATCGCCGAGGCCGAGGAGATCGCCGACTCCGAGGACTGGGGCGAGACCGCGGGCCGCTACAAGCAGCTGATGACCGAGTGGAAGGCCGCCGGCCGCGCGCCGAAGGACAGCGACGAGGCACTGTGGCAGCGCTTCCGCGCCGCGCAGGACAAGTTCTTCGCCCGCCGCTCCGCGGTGTTCTCCGAACGGGACGCCGAATTCGCCACGAACGCCACGCGCAAGGAAGAACTGCTGGCCGAGGCCGAGAAGATCGACGCCGCGGCCAACCTCGAGGCCGCCAAGAACGCGCTGCGCCGGATCCAGGAGCAGTGGGACGAGATCGGCAAGGTCCCGCGCGAGCGGATCCGCGAGCTGGACGGACGCCTCAAGGCCGTCCAGGACGCCGTCAAGTCCGCCGAGGACAGCAAATGGCGCCGGACCGACCCGGAGGCCCAGGCCAGGGCCGCCCAGTTCCGCGAGCGCGTCGAGCAGTTCGAGGCGCAGGCGGCCAAGGCCCGCGCCGCCGGCGACGAGCGCCGCGCGAAGAAGGCCGACGAGCAGGCCGCGCAGTGGCGCGAGTGGATGGAAGCCGCCGAAGCCGCCGTCGCGGATCGCTGACACCCTGCAGGTCCGTGAAGGACTCCTTACCGGCACTGAGCGCCGGTAAGGAGTCCTTCACGGCTTTTGCCGCGCGGTGGGGCTGGTGTGACGGGCGGGGAGCGCGGTGCGGGTCCGGCGGTGGTGGCGGTGTCGCGAACGACGCGTTCGGGACGTTCAACGTCTCTTACGCGACGTTCGCGACATGCCAGCGCAGCGCAAGGCAGCGCAGGGCAGCGCAGCGCAGCGGCAGGGCAGCGAAACGATGACCCGAACGGCGCGTTCGCGACGTTGAGCGTCCGGATCGGAGCGTTCGGGACGTGCCCTCGCGACACCGCTCGACTCGGCGGCCCGCTGTCCGGCGCCGATGCACTGAAGGCGTCCTTCACAGCACTGGCCGCACTGAAAGCGCCCTTCAGCACGCCCAACGCACTGAAGGCGTCCTTCAGCGCGTGGACTCGCGACCACCGCACGTGGTCATCTTTCCGAGGGGACCCGGACCTGCCGGGAGACACCTTCGGTGCGTTCAGCATCAGTGCCAGGTCCGGGTCCACAAAGGACTCACCTGCCGGAATGTCGCCTTACCTCAGGCCCCCACGGACTTGCCCCGCGCCTTTCCGGCGACGTTCAGCGTGACGAGGGCGTTCCTCGGAGCGCGCACCTCGGCAAACCGCGGGTGCGGCTGGGTAATCGCAGGGTGAAAAGGCCACCCGAAGGTGGTCATCGGGCGACTCGTCCGTGGGGTTCCGGGCGCTCTTCCCGGCCACCGGTGGTCTGCTGTGATCATGAACAGACCAACGCTCTCCCGCACCGGGCGTGTGCTGTCCGCCCTCGTGCTCTGCTGTCTCGTCGCCGGGCTCGCCCCGGCGACGGCCGCCGCGGCGACCACCACCGCGACCGCCCCGTCTTCGGTGAACCTGGCCAAGAAGGGCAAGGTGAAGGTCGATGCCAAGCTCGACAAGGCCAAGGTCAAGAAGGGCGAAAAGGTCAAGCTCACCGGCAAGCTCGGCGTCGAGGCCCCGGGCGGGCTGGACGCCATCACCGCCGACGAGCCGCTGATCGTTCAGCAGCAGGTCAGCGCCGGAGCGTGGATCGACATCGCGACGTCATCCTGCCGCCCGAACGGGGGCTTCAGCCTGAGCCTGAGTTTCAGTGTCAGCGCGTCGCTCTCGCTCCGCGTCTACCACCCCGAGACGACCATCTACGCGAGCGCGTACTCCAGCGTGTTCGCGCTCGTGGTGATCTAGCTCAGGAACGCGAGAACGCGGTACGCATCCATTGCACCGCAAGGCAGATCGTCGCGATCCAGGCGACGATCATGCCGATCCCCGGTCCCCCACCGGTCGCGCCGCTGGCGTGCGAGGACTGCTGCGACCAGATGGCCAGCAGCCCGTCCACCGAGGCGAACCAGCCGCCCGCCGCGCACACCCAGGACAGCCACCAGCGCCGGGTCGCCAGCGTCAGCGCGGAGGCGAACACCCCGATCGCGGTCGAGGTCGCGGCGAACAGCTGCGGAACGCCGCCGCCGTGCCCGACCAGCACCTCCCAGCCGACGACCCCGCCGACCCACGGCAGGATCTGGCCGATCAGCAGCACGAACACGAACAACGAGATGGTGAAGCCGCGGCGGCCCAGCTCGACCGTCCGCGCCGCGCGCTCGCCGACCTGATCGATCTCGGCGGCCAGTTCCTTCATTTCGGCGGACGATTCGCCGTCCTGCTCGGTCATCACAACGCACATCCGCTCGCCGCGGCGGGCTGGGGCACCGGGGCACCGAAGCCCGGCAGTCCCAGCGTCACGCCGGTGGTTTTCGGCCGTTTCCCGGCCTCGGAGTTGTCCCCCGCCCTGGTCCGCCGGTGGCTGAGCACGTCACCGTCGGCGACCAGGTGATGCGGAGCGCCGTAGGTCACCACGGTCTCCACGACGTCGCCGGGCCGCACCGCGCGGTCGACCGCGGGGCCCGCCGGTGTGAAGTGCACCAGCCTGCCGTCGCGTGCCCGCCCGCTCATCCGGTGCGTCTCGGCGTCCTTGCGCCCCTCGCCCTGTGCCACCAGCAGTTCGACCGTGCGGCCGACCAGCCTGGTGTTCTCCTCCCAGGCGATCGCGTTCTGCAGCTCGACGAGGCGGTCGTAGCGCTCCTGCACGACCTCCTTCGGCAGCTGGTCCGCCATCGTCGCGGCAGGCGTGCCCGGCCGCTTCGAGTACTGGAAGGTGAACGCGCTGGAGAACCGCGACTCGCGCACGACGTCCAAAGTGGCCTGGAAGTCCTCTTCGGTCTCGCCGGGGAAGCCGACGATGATGTCGGTGGTGATGGCGGCGTCGGGCATCGCTTCGCGCACCCGCTCCAGGATCTTCAGGTACCGCGCCGACCGGTAGGAGCGTTTCATCTCGCGCAGCACCCGGTCCGAGCCGGACTGCAGCGGCATGTGCAGCTGGTGGCAGACGTTCGGGGTCTCGGCCATCGCGTCGATGACGTCCTCGGTGAACGCGGCCGGATGCGGCGAGGTGAACCGCACGCGTTCGAGCCCATCGACGCCGCCGCAGGCGCGCAGCAGCTTGCCGAAGGCCAGCCTGTCCCCGAATTCGACGCCGTAGGAGTTGACGTTCTGCCCGAGCAGCGTCACCTCCAGCACGCCCTCGGCGACGAGCGCCTCGACCTCGGCCAGTACCTCGCCGGGACGGCGGTCGCGTTCCTTGCCCCGCAACGCCGGGACGATGCAGAAGGTGCAGGTGTTGTTGCAGCCCACCGAAACGGACACCCAGCCCGAGTAGGCGGAATCGCGGCGTGCGGGCAGCGTGGAGGGGAAGGTCTCCAGCGCCTCGACGATCTCGACCTCGGCCTTCGCGTTGTGCCGGGCCCGGTCCAGCAACGCCGGCAGCGAGCCGATGTTGTGCGTGCCGAACACGACGTCCACCCACGGGGCGCGTTCGACGATCTCGCCGCGGTCCTTCTGCGCGAGGCAGCCGCCGACGGCGATCTGCAGGTCCGGGTTCGCCGTCTTGCGCGGCCGGAGGTGGCCGAGGGTGCCGTAGAGCTTGTTGTCCGCGTTCTCCCGGACCGCGCAGGTGTTGAACACGATCAGGTCGGGCTCGCCGTCGGCGCTCGCGGGCACGTAACCGGCCTCTTCGAGCTGCCCGGCGAGCCGCTCCGAGTCGTGCACGTTCATCTGGCAGCCGAAGGTACGGATCTGGTAAGTACGCGCGCTCATCTCGACGTCGAGGGTACGCGGGGGTCCGCGTCTGGCACGATCCACCCTGTGGTGGTGACGCGACGCGGGCGCACGGTGACGGCACTGGTGACGGCCGTGCTCGCCTGCTGCGCGCTGCTGACCGGCTGCGGGACGGACTTCGACGGGCTCCCCCGGCTGCGCATCGCCGCCGGCAACACCGGCGGCGTCTACGACCAGCTCGCCCAGCCACTGGCGACGGCGTGGGCGCACGACCTCGGCGTCGAACGGCCGGAGATCCAGCAGACCGGCGGTTCGCCGGAGAACGTCGACCGGCTGCTGGCGGGCAAGGCCGACGTCGCGTTCGCGGCCGCGGACGTCGCCGCGGACCGGGCCGCGAAGAGCCCGGACCGGCTCCGCACCCTCGCCCGGATCCACGACGACTACCTGCACGTCGTGGTCCGCGCCGATTCGGCGATCCGGTCGGTGGCGGACCTGCGCGGTCACCGGATCGCGGTCGGCTCCCCGGAATCCGGCGTCGCGTACATCGCCAACCGGCTGCTCGAGGTCGCCGGGCTGCGCACGGACAACGTCCAGCAGCTCGGCCTCACCGCTTCTCTCGACGCGCTAGTCCGCGGCGACATCGACGCGTTCTTCTGGTCGGGCGGCCTGCCGACCCCGGCGATCACGCAGCGGACCCAGGCGACCGGGCTCCGGCTGCTCGACATCGGCGGCCTGCTGCCCCGGATGCACGCGATCAGCGCGGTGTACGGCACCGCGACGATCCCGGCCACCACCTACCACCAGCCGGGCCCAGTGACCACCCTGGTGGTGCCGAACTTCCTGGTGGTGCCGTCGTCGATGTCGGAAGACGTCGCCAAGGCGCTCGTCCGCAGCCTGTTCGACGCCCGGTCGCAGCTGGCGCGGGCGAATTCCGCCGCGCTTTCGATCGACGTGCACCCCGGCATCGAAACCGCGCCGCTGCCCCTGCATCCCGGCGCGCTGCGGTACTACCGCGATCTCAAGCCCTGACCGGTTTCCCGTGCCGCCGCACCGAGGGACGCCTTCGGTGCGTTCAGCGCCAATGCGGTCCTCTGTGGACACAAGCCTCGATCCCCGCGGCGCACGTGGGACTCGCGGCAGCGTTCAAGCAGCGATCGGGAAGGTCATCGAGACGCGCAGGCCGCCGCCCTCGGGCAGATCCAGCTTCAGTTCGCCGTTCGACAGCGCGACGATCTCGTTCACGATCGCCAGCCCGAGCCCCGAGCCAGGGACGTTCTGGTGGGCGCTGCTGCGCCAGAACCGGTCCAGTGCCCGTTCGAGTTCGTCGGGCCGCAGGCCGGGGCCGTGGTCACGGACGGCGAGCGTGACGCGATCGCCGTCCCGGCGCACGGAAACCCGGACCTCGGTGCCGGGCGCGGTGAACTTGAGCGCGTTGTCCAGCAGCGCGTCGAGCACCACTTCGACCCCGCGCGGCGGGACGAGGACGCGGAGCGCTTCGCCCGTGCTCTCCGTTTCGAGCCGGATGTCCCGGGCGGCGGCGACCACCGACCAGTCGGCGGCCCGGTCCTCGACGGCCTCGTCCACCACCACCGGGACCAGCTCGCCGCCGGACGCCTCCGCCCTGGCCATCGACAGCAGCCCGTCCAGGATCTGGTGCAGCCGCCCGGCGTCCACGATGGCGGCCTCCAGATCGGCGGCGGCCGGTTCGTCGTCCACGTGGCCGTCGAGGTTGCCGAGCCGGATCTTCAACGCTGTCAACGGGTTCCGCAGCTGATGCGAGGCGTCGGCGACGAACGCCCGTTGCGCGGCCAGCGCCTCCGACACACTGGCGGCCATCCGGTCAAACGAGCGCCCGAGCTGCCGCAGCTCGGGCGGGCCGCCGCTCTCCCCGGCCGGCGCGGCGTCGCGGCCGCTGACCACGGCGGCGACCAGTTCGCCGGTCGCCTCGTCCAGCCGGTGCACCGGGCGCAGGATCCAGCGCACGACCGGGATCGCGACCAGCAGGGCCAGTCCGAACGCGAGCGTGCCACCCGCGACGAGCAGCAGCCACAGCCAGACGACCTTGGTGCGGGCGCGATCGGTGGACGACACCGTGACGACGGCCCCGCGCACCTCGCCGTCGATGAGGATCGGCTCGGAAAGCACCAGCGGCGCGGCCTTCCACGGGGTCAGCAGGTCGCCGAGCTCGGCCCGCCGCCCGGCGAGCGCGTCGTGCACCGGGCCCGAGACGGCGCCGGAGTCGGCCGGACGGCCACCGAGCGAACTGACGACGATCTGACCGTCCTGGTTGAACACCAGCACCTGGACGCCGTAGACCTCGGTGTAGCGCCGCAGCTGCGGTTCGAGCTGGTCGGGCCGGTTCTCCAGCAGCGGCCGCTGCGCGAGCGAGGCGAACCGGGAGGTGTCGGTCAGCCGGTCGAGGAACAGCTCCTGCTGCACACTGCCCGCGCTGCTCAGCGCCAGCGGGATGCCGAGTCCGAACACGAGCAGCGCGACGAGCGTCAGCACGATGCCCTGCAGCCGGACCCGCATCCGCTCAGCCCCGTCCCGTGCCGAGCCGGTAACCGACGCCGCGGACGGTCTCGATCAGCGCGGGCCTGCCGAGCTTGGTGCGCAGGGTCGCGACGTGGACGTCGAGGGAGCGGCTCTCCGCGGGACCGCGGTGCCCCCACACCTCGGTCAGCACGTGCTCGCGCGAGCACACCGCCCCGCGCGCCCCGACCACCAGCGCGAGGACCTGGAACTCCTTGCGGGACAAGGCGACCGGCTCCCCCGCCACCAGCACCTCGTGCCGGGCGAGGTCGACGCTGACGTCGCCGAGCTCGACCACGCCGCCCGGGCCGGGCTCGCCGCGCCGTCGCCGGACCGCTTCCACGCGGGCCAGCAGCTCTTCGACGTCGTAGGGCTTGACCAGGTAGTCGTCGGCGCCGGCGCGCAGGCCCTGGATGCGGTCGTCGACCTCGCCGCGGGCGGACACCACGATCACCGCGACGTCGCTGACGGCGCGGATCTGGCGGCACAGCACCACGCCGTCGATGTCGGGCAGCCCGAGGTCGAGCAGGACGACGTCGACGTCGGCCACCCGATCGAGTACTCCCGCGCCGGAAGCGAGCCGCGTGATCGCCAGCCCGCGCCGGGTCAGTGCCGGCATGAGCGCGCCCGCGACCCGGTCGTCGTCCTCCACGAGCAGCACCCGCACCCGCCGACCTCCCTGCTACTCCGCCCGGTGGTAGCCGGAAACTCTAGGACGTGCCCGTCCCCGGGGCCCGCGCGGCCACCCGCACCGTCACGCCGCGTGACCGGCGGGCTGTGACCCCGGTAACGCGCCGCCCCGTCCCCGACTAGGCTGAGCAGCGCCGGACGCAGGAGTGCTCGCTGGGGCCACGGCAGCTATCGATACGTACTTGAAACCCTAAGTATTGCTCAAGCCGTCTTTACAAAGCGTCCGGCGGCGGTAGGTTTCCGCCAACGCGTGGTGATCCATGCCGCATTACGGGACGACGGACAACTCTGGAGGCCAGATGACCACGGAGGTGGCGACGCCGATGATCAAGGCGGCCGCCGTGAACAAGTACTTCGGCGACCTGCACGTGCTCCGGGAGATCAATCTCGAGGTTCCGCGCGGCCAGGTCGTCGTCGTGCTCGGGCCGTCCGGGTCGGGCAAGTCGACACTGTGCCGGGCGATCAACCGGCTGGAGCCGATCAACTCCGGCGAGATCGCCGTCGACGGCGTGCCGCTGCCCGCCGAGGGCAAGGCGCTGGCCGCGCTGCGCGCCGACGTCGGCATGGTCTTCCAGTCGTTCAACCTGTTCGCGCACAAGACGATCGTCGAGAACGTCATGCTCGCACCGGTGAAGGTCCGCAAGATCGGCGCCACCGAAGCCCGCAAGACGGCGATGGAACTGCTCGACCGCGTCGGGATCGCCAACCAGGCGGACAAGTACCCGGCGCAGCTATCCGGCGGTCAGCAGCAGCGGGTGGCGATCGCCCGCGCGCTGGCGATGCGGCCCAAGGTGATGCTGTTCGACGAGCCGACCTCGGCGCTGGACCCGGAAATGGTCCAGGAGGTGCTCGACGTGATGACCGGGCTCGCCAAGGACGGGATGACCATGCTCGTGGTCACCCACGAAATGGGCTTCGCCCGCCGCGCCGCGAACCGCGTGCTCTTCATGGCGGACGGCGAGATCGTCGAGGACACCACCCCGGACGAGTTCTTCACCAAGCCGAAGAGCGACCGGGCGAAGGACTTCCTCGGCAAGATCCTGACCCATTAGCACCCTGTCGCGGCGCGCTCGTGCCGTGTCGACCAGAGATACAGGAGAGAGTTACATGAGGATCCGCGCCCTCACGGCGGTAGCGCTCGTCGGCGGTCTTGGTCTCACCATGGCCGCGTGCGGCAAGGAAGGCACGCCCTCCTCGCCGGGTGGCTCCGCCGCGGCGCTGCCGACCTACACTGTCGCGCAGAACGTCGACGTCGCCGGCTCGCCGGTCTTCGCGAGGATCAAGGCCGCCGGCGCGCTGACCGTCGGTGCCAAGGACGACCAGCCCGGCCTCGGCAGCAAGGACGCCACCACCGGCAAGTTCGCCGGCTTCGACATCGAGATCGCGAAGCTGGTCTCCGCGGGTCTCGGCATCGACCCGGAGAAGATCACCTTCAAGACCGTGGACTCCGGTGCGCGTGAGCAGGCGATCGCCAACGGCGACGTCAACTACTACGTCGGCACGTACACGATCAGCGACAAGCGCAAGCAGCAGGTGGGCTTCGCGGGTCCATACTACCAGGCGGGCCAGGACCTGCTGGTGCGCAAGGACGACAGCTCGATCACCGGCCCGGAGACGTTGAAGGGCAAGAAGGTCTGCTCGGTCACCGGGTCGACCCCGATCCAGCGGGTCCGCGACCAGAAGCTCACCGAGCCGGGCGGCAGCATCGTCGAGTTCCAGAAGTACTCGCAGTGCGTCGAGAAGCTGCTGTCCAAGGAGGTCGACGCGGTCACCACCGACGACGCCATCCTCAAGGGCTTCGCCTCGCAGGACTCGGAGAAGCTCAAGGTCGTCGGCAAGCCGTTCTCCGAGGAGCCCTACGGCATCGGCCTGAACAAGGACGACAAGGCGCTGCGCGACAAGATCGACGACATCCTCCAGAAGGCCATCGACGACGGCACCTGGAAGAAGATCTACGACGCCACCCTGGGCAAGTCCGGCTCGACCGCGACCCCGCCCGCCATCAAGCGTTACTGATCCCGTACGCGGCCGGTGAACCTCGCACGGTTCACCGGCCGCCCCACGCCCACCGTCCACCACAACCGTCGGTCACAGCAGCGGGGAAGGCTCCATGAACGTCCTGCTCGACAACCTGGATCTTTTCGGTCCCTTCTTTCTCACCACCATCGAGCTGTTCGCGCTGGCGGCGGTCGGCAGCCTGGTCCTGGGCACCATCCTCGCCATGCTGCGGGTCAGCCCGGTGCCGGTGTTCCGGGGTATGGGCGCCACCTACGTCACGGTGGTCCGCAACACGCCGCTGACGCTCGTGTTCGCGTTCTTCGTCTTCGCCTATCCCCTGCTGGAAATCGTCAAGCTGAGCTTCTTCACCGCCGCGGTGGTGGCGCTGACGCTGTACACCTCGGCGTTCATCTGCGAGGTCGTGCGCTCGGGCATCAACACCGTCCCGGTCGGCCAGGCCGAGGCGGGCCGAGCGCTGGGACTGAAGTTCGGCCAGATCCTGGGCTCGGTGATCCTGCCTCAGGCGCTGCGCTCGGTGGTACCACCGCTGATCAGCACCCTGATCGCGCTGCTGAAGAACACCACCATCGCGGCCGGTTTCTCGGTCGCCGAAGCCGGCGCGATCCGGCAGTACCTCTCCGAGCGGGGTGAGAACCAGTTGGTCGGTCTGCTGTGGATCGCGCTCGGGTTCATCATCCTGGTCGCCGTCCTGTCCCTGATCCAGCGGAGCCTGGAGAAGCGCTGGAGCGTGGCGCGATGAGCGAAGCTTGCGAGCGAATCATGGAAATCATGCGCCAAAAGGAATCCAACACTGTCTCGCGGAGCGAGGCGATCGCATGAGTAACGTTCTGTTCGACGTCCCTGGGCCGAAGGCCAGGACACGGCACCGGCTCTACACCGTCGTCGGCGTACTGGTGATCGTGGCGCTGATCGGGTTCGTGGTGTACCGGTTCGCCGACACCGGCCAGTTCGACGGCCGCAAATGGGAGTGGCTGGAGTACACGAAGGTCCAGGAGGACCTGCTCACCGCCGTCGGCTGGACGCTGAAGGCGTTCGCGCTGGCCGCGGTCCTCGCGATCGTGTTCGGCGCGGTGTTCGCCGCCGGGCGGCTGTCCGACCACGCCTGGATCCGCGGGATCTGCACCTTCGTGGTCGAGTTCTTCCGCGCGATCCCAGCGCTGATCCTGATGTTCCTGTTCTACTACGGGCTTCCGGTGCTCGGCGTGCCGATGACGCCGTTCCTCGGTGTCGTGCTCGGCCTGACGCTGTACAACGGATCCGTGCTGGCCGAGGTCTTCCGCGCGGGCATTCAGTCCCTCCCGAAGGGACAGAGCGAAGCCGCGTACGCGCTGGGCATGCGCAAGACCCAGGTGATGTTCACCGTCCTGCTGCCGCAGGCGCTGCGCGCGATGCTGCCGACGATCATCAGCCAGCTGGTGGTGCTGCTCAAGGACACCGCGCTGGGCTTCATCATCACGTTCCAGGAACTGCTGTACTACGCGCGCTACATCGGCACCCAGGGCGAGTTCGGCCGCCCCATCGTGCCGGCGACGATCGTCGCGACCGTCATCTACGTCGCGATGTGCCTGCTGCTGACCGCGCTCGCGACGTACCTGGAGCGGCGCAACCGGCGCAGCAAGAAGCACATCGAGACGGACAACAAGGCCGAGCAGGTCGTCCTCACCAATGACGCGGGTACCGTCTGACCCTCGCGCTCTCCCGGTGCCCCGCTGCCTTCGGCAGCGGGGCACCGGTGTTTTCCACCGCCCGCACGGGCCGATCCACCACTCGCACCTGTCGCCCCGTGGATCGGATCGCTAGCGTCGAAGCTGGATCCCACGCGGGAGGAGCGGCCGGATGCCGGACCAGTACGACGTCCTCAACGCGCGTTACGAAGAGGTCAAGCGCATCCCCATCGGACTCGCCGAAACGGCCACCCTGCTCGCGGCGGTGCCCGATCCCGCTGGGAAGTCGGTGCTCGACATCGGCTGCGGGACAGGGTTCTATCCCCGGTTGTTCCGCCGGTCCGGGGCGAACCGCGTGGTCGGTGTCGACGCCTCGCGGGAGATGATCGCGCACGCGCAGCGCCTGGAAGAACGTGATCCGTTCGGGATCTCGTACGAGGTGCACGACGCGCTGACGGTGCCGGTGATCGGCGCGTTCGACATCGTCACCTCGGTCTGGCTGCTCGGCTACGCGGAGAGCGAAGCGGAGCTCGACACCATGATCACCAGGATGACCGCGAACCTGCGCCCCGACGGGACACTCGTGGCGCTGTTCCCGAATCCCGAAGCCGACTGGGAAACCCTCGCGGAGTACGCGCGGTACGGCCTGCACGTCATCGCTCACGGCGAATCGAACGGCCGGACCCGTACCACCGTGCACGTCGACACCGATCCGCCGTTCGACTTCGAATCGTTCTTCTGGCCGCCGGGCGTGGTCGAAGCCGCGCTCGTCCGGGCGGGTCTGACCGACCTGCGGCGTCAGCCGGTGACCGTGCCGCCCGCCGCCGCGGCCGAACGTGGCGAGCAGTTCTGGCGGACCGTAAGGGATATGCCGACTTTCGCCGTCTACAGCGCACACCGAGCCTGAACCGGCGGCACTGTCGTCCTCCCCGCCGCGTCACTCACGTGATCGGCGTGCTGTCAGGTGATCCGCGCGGGCTTGTCCGGCGGGATGCCGAAGGTCGCCTGCCATCCGTGGTACAGGGTCGCCGCCGCCTCGTCCAGTGCGCTGCCGGTGACGGTGGCCTGGTAGAAGACGCGTTCGGTCATCCACACCAGCGCCGACGCGACCGCGGCGGCGTCTAGTGGCCCGGCCCCGGCGGGAACTCCGGCACGCTCGGCGATGCCGCGGAGGGTGCGCCACGCCTTGTCGATCGCCGGAACCTCGTGTCCGTATCCGGCGATGGCGACGTCGATCGGGATGTGGCGCGAGCACGGCACCGTGAGGTCGCCCCCTTCGGCGTGCACGTCATCGCAGTCGCGCCGGGGTCCTTCCGCACCGACTGGGCCGGCCGCTCGATGATCCGCACCGACCGGTCCATTCCGGACTACGACGCGGTGATGAACCCCGTCCGCGAGCACCGTCTCGCCGCCGGCGGTAACCAGCTCGGCGATCCGCGGAAAGCCGCGGAAGCCGTCCTGAAGGTCATCGACGTCCCGAACCCGCCCGCCCACCTGGTGCTCGGTTCCGACGCGCCGCGCCTGATCACCAACGGTCGCGCCGCCGTCGACAAGGAGATCCAGGAGTGGGCCGAGCTGACCCGGTCCACCGACTTCCCGGACGGCGCACAGCTTCCCGGCTGACTCTCAATCCGCCGTCCTGCCCTCTCGGACGCGCAGAACGACGGAGACTGTCACGATCAGCGTCAGGGCAAGTGCGAGCGCGGTCCAGGTCGCGACGTGCAGCTGGAGCAGCCCGCCGACGAGGGCGCCGAGCAGGATCGCGCCGATGACCGTGAGCTTCCGGCCGGGCCGGGATCCCTTGCCACCGGCCACTTTCGCGTCGGCGGCGAGCGCGGTCACGGTCCGGGTGAACACCGTCGTCTGCAGATCGGCCAGCCCGATGTCCCGCGCCGCCGCGTTCTGCAGGCCCATGGCGAACCCGAGCAGCACGATGAGCACCTCGGCGGCGGGACGGCCGGCGCTGCCGAAGACCGCCGAGACCACCACGGCCAGCGTCACCGGGACTGCCTGAAGCATCGTGGCCCGCCGCAGCAGCGCCCGGCCGTGTGCCCGCCGCGAAAGCCGTCCCCCGGCGAACGCGCCGGCGAGGAACGCGGCGATCGCCGTGAGCGAGGGCAGGATCGAGTGACCGACCTGCCCCGCCGCGGCGAAGCCGAAGAACACGATGTTCCCGGTCATGTTCGCGACGAAGACGTCACCGAGGCCGAGGAAGCTGACCGCGTCGACGATGCCGCTCACCACGGTCAGGATCAGCAGCAGGACGACGAGATCACGGGGTTCGACGGGCGGTTCGTCGGCGGGGTTCGGCGCGGACACCCATGCAGTACAACATCATCCGGCGCCGATCTCCCGCCGGCCTCACCGATCCCGGCGGAAGAGCTTGTTGCCCAGCCACACGATGGGATCGTATTTGCGGTCCGCCACCCGTTCCTTCATCGGGATGAGCGCGTTGTCGGTGATGTGGATGCCCTCCGGGCACACGTCACTGCAGCATTTGGTGATGTTGCAGTAGCCGAGGCCGTGCTCCTCCTGCGCCGCGTCCCGCCGGTCGGCGACGTCCAGCGGGTGCATCTCCAGCTCCGCGATCCGCATCAGGTACCGCGGCCCGGCGAAGGCCTCCTTGTTCTCCTCGTGGTCCCGGACCACGTGGCAGGTGTTCTGGCACAGGAAGCACTCGATGCACTTGCGGAACTCCTGCGAGCGCTCGACGTCGACCTGCTTCATCCGGTACTCGCCCGGCTTCAGGTCGGCGGGCGGCGTGAAGGACGGGATCTCGCGGGCCTTGGTGTAGTTGAACGACACGTCGGTCACCAGGTCCCGGATGACCGGGAACGTCCGCATCGGCGTCACCGTGATCACCTCGTCCTCGGTGAACGTCGACATCCGTGTCATGCACAGCAGCCTCGGTTTGCCGTTGATCTCCGCCGAGCACGAACCGCATTTGCCCGCCTTGCAGTTCCAGCGCACCGCGAGATCCGACGCCTGGGTGGCCTGCAGGCGGTGGATGATGTCGAGCACGACCTCGCCCTCGTTCACCTCCACGGTGAAGTCCTGCAGTTCCCCGCCGTCCGCGTCACCACGCCAGACCCGGAAGCTCGCCTTGTAGCTCATGCGATCGCCTCGCTCCGCGAGACAGCGTCCAATCCCTTTTGGCGCATGATATCCATGATTCGCTCGCAAGCGTCGCTCATGCCTGCCTCCCGGGGTGCTCCTGGAGTTCCTCGTCGGTGTAGTACTTCCCGAGCTCGCCGAACTCGAACAGCTCCAGCAGGTCCTGGCGCAGCGGCACCTGCGGCTGCACGACGACGTCGACGTCGGGTACCACCGGGTTCTCCCCCGGTTTCGCGGAACAGACCAGGAGTTTGTTGCGCCACTGCGGATCCATGCCCGGATGGTCGTCGCGGGTGTGCCCGCCGCGGCTTTCCGTGCGCAGCAGCGCGGCCCGCGCGACGCATTCGCTGACCAGCAGCATGTTCCGCAGGTCGACGGCCAGGTGCCAGCCGGGGTTGAACTGCCGGTGCCCCTCGACGGTGACCCGGCCGATGCGCTGGCGGATCTCGGCGAGCTTGGCCAGCGCCTGCTCGATCTCCCCCGCCTTGCGGATGATCCCGACCAGGTCGTTCATCGACTGCTGCAGCTCGGTGTGCAGGCTGTACGGGTTCTCCGCCTGCCCGGAGGCGGGCGGATCGAACGGCGCCAGCGCCGTCTTCGCCGCGGCGTCCACATCGGACTGTTTCACCGCGGGCCGCGTGGTCAATCCGTCCACATAGGATGCAGCGCCGAGTCCGGCCCGGCGGCCGAACACCAGCAGGTCCGACAGCGAGTTGCCGCCGAGCCGGTTCGAACCGTGCATCCCGCCCGAGCACTCGCCCGCGGCGAACAGCCCGGGCACGCTCGCCCCCGCGGTGTCCGGGTCGACCTCGATGCCGCCCATCACGTAGTGGCAGGTCGGCCCGACCTCCATCGCCTCCTTGGTGATGTCGACGTCGGCCAGCTCCTTGAACTGGTGGTACATCGATGGCAGCCGCTTACGGATCTCCTCGGCGGGGAGCCTGCTCGCGATGTCGAGGAACACACCGCCGTGCGGGGACCCCCGGTCCGCCTTGACCTCGGAGTTGATCGCGCGGGCGACCTCGTCACGGGGCAGCAGATCCGGGGTGCGGCGGTTGTTCTCCTGATCGGTGTACCAGCGGTCGGCCTCGTCCTCGCTTTCGGCGTACTGCCCCTTGAAGACCTCGGGCACGTACTCGAACATGAACCGCTTGCCGTCGGAGTTCTTGAGGACGCCGCCGTCACCGCGCACACCCTCGGTGACGAGGATGCCCTTCACGCTCGGCGGCCAGACCATCCCGGTCGGGTGGAACTGGACGAACTCCATGTTGATCAGCTTCGCGCCCGCGCGCAGCGCCAGCGCGTGCCCGTCACCGGTGTACTCCCAGGAGTTCGACGTCACCTTGAAGGACTTGCCGATCCCGCCGGTCGCGAGCACCACGGCGGGCGCCTCGAACAGGATGAACCGGCCGCTCTCGCGCCAGTACCCGAAGGCACCCGCTATCGCGCCGTTGTCGGTCAGCAGCTCGGTGACCGTGCATTCGGCGAAGACCTTGATCCGCGCCTCGTAGTCACCGTGCTCCTTGAAGTCCTCCTGTTGCAGTGAAACGATCTTCTGCTGCATCGTGCGGATCAGCTCGAGCCCGGTGCGGTCACCTACGTGTGCCAGCCGCGGATAGGTGTGCCCGCCGAAGTTGCGCTGGCTGATCCGCCCGTCCGCGGTGCGGTCGAACAGCGCGCCGTAGGTCTCCAGCTCCCAGACCCGGTCCGGCGCCTCCTTGGCGTGCAGCTCGGCCATCCGCCAGTTGTTGAGGAACTTCCCGCCGCGCATGGTGTCGCGGAAGTGGACCTGCCAGTTGTCGTTCTCGTTGGCGTTGCCCATCGACGCCGCGCAGCCGCCCTCGGCCATCACGGTGTGCGCCTTGCCGAACAGGGACTTGCACACCACCGCGACGCTGAAACCCCGTTCCCGCGCTTCGATCACCGCGCGCAGACCGGCGCCACCGGCACCGATCACCACCACGTCGTAGCTGTGCCGTTCGACCTCGGTCATGTAAGTGAGCCACCTCGGGGGACTGGACGCCGTTGTCTTGTCTGGGGATTTTTCCGCGTCAGTTGACGAAACGCAGGTCGGCGAGCGCGCCGCTCGCCACGAGCATCACGTAGAAGTCGGTCAGCACGAGCGTGCCGAGCGTCGTCCACGCGAGTGTCATGTGGCGCGTGTTCAGCTTCGTCACCTGGGTCCACATCCAGTACCGGACCGGATGCCGGGAGAAGTGCTTCAGCCGCCCGCCGGTGACGTGTCTGCACGAATGGCAGGACAGCGTGTACGCCCACAGCAGGATCACGTTGCCGAGCAGGATGATGTTGCCGAGGCCGAAGCCGAAACCGCCGGTCTTCCCGTGGAAGGCCGTGATCGC
Organism: Amycolatopsis sp. NPDC058986; assembly: GCF_042741125.1. Classification (NCBI taxonomy): domain Bacteria; kingdom Bacillati; phylum Actinomycetota; class Actinomycetes; order Pseudonocardiales; family Pseudonocardiaceae; genus Amycolatopsis; species Amycolatopsis sp. NPDC058986. Next base: position 91,296 of record NZ_JBHYJW010000018.1, read on the forward strand.
GTCGTAGGTGTTGACCAGCGAGACGATCACCGCGACGTAGAAGAAGTAGCGGTGCACGTTCTGGATGATCAGCGGCAGCCGCGTCTCGCCGGTGTATTTGGCGTGCGGCTCCGCGACCGCGCAGGCGGGCGGGGAGAACCACACCGAGCGGTAGTAGGCCTTGCGGTAGTAGTAGCAGGTGAGCCGGAAGCCGAGCAGGAACGGCAGCACGAGGAAGCCCAGCGGGATCCAGCCCGGCAGTTCCCCGAACCAGTGGCCGAAATGGCTCGACCCCTCGACACACGACGTCGACACGCACGGCGAGTAGAAGGGCGTCAGGTAGTGGTACTCCGGCACCCAGTACGCCGTGCGCACGAACGCGCGGACCGTCGCGTAGACGATGAAGGTGGCCAGCCCCAGCACGGTGAGCAGGGGCGAGAGCCACCACCGGTCGGTGCGCAGCGTCTTGTCGGCGATCGAGGCGCGCGAGGACGAGCGGACACCGACGCCGTCACGGGCGGGGGCGCTCACCGCTGGTCGCGCTTGTAGCCACCAACGCCTTCGTCGTCGGCGCCGTGCCACAGCGCCGGATCGTAAGGCGTATCGGGAACGGGGACGCGCTCGACGGGTTTCGCCTGCGCGGGCACGGGGATCTGGGCGCCGTCGAGGTCCGCGCTGTCGATGTCGAGCCGTTCGACGTCGTTGGCCAGGCGGCGCACCGCCGAAGCGTCGCCGTAACGGGAGCGCAGCGCGCCGACGCACTGCCGCAACTGACCGATCGTTCGCCGGAGTTCGGCGAGCTCTGTGGTGGACATCGGTAGCCTCCCGGGTTCGGTGGGCCGACAGAGCCGGAGGCGATCAACTCGCCATCACCCGACTCTGCCGCGTGTTGTGCAGTGTGACAAGTAGCACACTAGCCAAACAGGACGTGATCGGGGTCACGCCAGGCTTTCTTCTGGATCGATTTTGATCCGGCGTTCACCCCGGGGTACTGTGGCCACTGTCACGACCCAGAGGCGCCAGCGCTGCCGTCCCGCGGACCACGTCCCCCACCAGTGATCCGGAGCCGGACATGAGCTCTCCCCGCCGTCCCCTCAACGACACCGTCGCCGAAGTCACCCGGCGCATCGCCGAGCGCAGCGCGACGACCCGTTCCGCCTATCTCGACCGGATGGCCGCGGCCCACCAGGAGGGGCCGGTCCGCCGCGGCCTCGCATGCAGCAACCTCGCGCACGGCTTCGCCGCGATGGACGGTGTCGACAAGGAGGCATTGCGCGCGGCGCGGGCGCCCGGTGTGGCGATCGTGTCCTCCTACAACGACATGCTGTCGGCGCACCAGCCGCTGCAGGACTACCCGGCCTGGTTGAAGAAGTCGGTGCGGCGCGCGGGCGGCGTCGCCCAGTTCGCCGGCGGTGTGCCCGCGATGTGCGACGGGATCACCCAGGGCCGTGCCGGGATGGAGCTGTCGCTGTTCAGCCGCGAGGTGATCGCGATGGCGACGGCGATCGCGCTCTCGCACGACATGTTCGACGCGGCGCTGCTGCTCGGAGTGTGCGACAAGATCGTGCCGGGCCTGCTGGCAGGCGCGTTGTCGTTCGGCCATCTCCCGGCGGTGCTCGTGCCCGCCGGGCCGATGAACTCCGGGCTGCCCAACAAGGAAAAGGCCCGCGTGCGCCAGCTCTACGCCGAGGGCCTCGCCACCCGTGAAGACCTGCTCGACGCCGAAGCCGCGTCCTACCACTCGGCGGGCACCTGCACCTTCTACGGCACCGCGAACTCGAACCAGATGGTCGTCGAGGTGATGGGCCTGCACCTGCCCGGCGCGAGCTTCGTGCAGCCGAACACGCCGCTCCGGCAAGCGCTTACCGAAGAGGCCGGACGCCGCGTCGTCGCCTTGTCGCGCGGTGCGTCCTACACGCCGATTTCCCAGGTGCTGGACGAAAAAGCGTTCGTCAACGGCCTGATCGCGCTGCTGGCCACCGGCGGTTCGACCAACCACACCCTGCACCTGGTCTCGGTGGCCGCGGCCGCGGGGATCCAGCTCACCTGGGACGATTTCTCCGAGCTGTCGGCGGTGGTACCGCTGCTGGCGCGGGTGTATCCGAACGGCAGCGCGGACATCAACCACTTCCACGCCGCGGGCGGGATCCAGTTCCTCGTCGGCACGCTGCTCGACGCCGGTCTGCTGCACGAGGACGTGCACACCGTCGCCGGGTTCGGGCTGCACCGGTACCGGCAGGAGCCGATTCTTTCCGACGGCGAACTGGTGTGGCGCGACGTGCCGACGCGCAGCCTCGACGAGGAGGTGCTGCGCCCGGTGTGGCGTCCCTTCGCGGCCGACGGCGGGCTGCGGATGGTCGAGGGCAATCTCGGGCGGGCGGTGATCAAGGTGTCCGCGGTGGCGCCCGAGCACCGGATCGTGCAGGCCCCGGCGCGGGTGTTCACCGACCAGGCGGCGTTCAAGACGGCGTTCGAAGCGGGCGAACTGGATCGTGACGTCGTCGTCGTGATCCGGCAGCAGGGGCCGCGGGCGAACGGCATGCCGGAACTGCACGGGCTCACTCCGGCGCTCGGGGTGCTGATGGATCGCGGGTACCAGGTCGCGCTGCTCACCGACGGGCGGATGTCGGGTGCCTCGGGCAAGATCCCGGCGGCGATCCAGGTGACCCCGGAAGCGGCGGCGGGCGGGCCGATCGCCCGCATCGCCGACGGCGACGTCGTCCGGCTCGACGCCCGCGCGGGAACGCTGGACGTGCTGGTGGCCGAGGACGAGTTCGCGGCGCGTGAGCTGGTCGACGCGCCGCCGTCGGAGGCGTCGTGGGTCGGCACCGGCCGTGAGCTGTTCGGTGCGCTGCGCCGCGCCGTCGGCCCCGCCGATCAGGGCGCGAGCGTGTTCGGGCCCCTCACCCCGGAGCACTTCGGCATGCCGTCGCCCGCCGGTGTCCCGTCGTAGCGTCCCGGGATCGGCGACGAGGCAAGATAGGCGGCGCGTCCCTGTCCTGGGCACGCCAGAGAACGCGAAAGTGGAGGTTGGTCACGTGACCACCGGTGCGGACCTGCTCGACCTGTCCCCCGTGATGCCCGTCGTGGTGATCGACGACGTCTCGGACGCCGTGCCCACCGCGCGGGCGCTGCTGGCGGGCGGGATCGGCGTGATCGAGCTGACCCTGCGCACCCCGGTGGCGCTCGCCGCGATCGAACGTGTCGCGGCCGAGGTGCCGGAGATCGTCATCGGCGCGGGCACGGTCACCTCGCCCGCGCAGGCGAAGGAAGCCGCCGACGCGGGCGCGAAGTTCCTCGTCACCCCGGGCACCACCGACGCGGTGCTGGAGGCAGCGTTCGCGACCGGACTGCCGTTCCTGCCCGGGGCGAGCACGGTGTCCGAGGCGATGCGCCTGGCCGAACGCGGGCTGACCGCGCTGAAGTTCTTCCCCGCGGAGGCCAGCGGCGGTGTCGCGTACCTGAAGTCGATCGCCGGCCCGCTGCCCGGACTGCGGTTCTGCCCGACCGGCGGCATCACCGTCGCGACCGCGCCGGACTATCTGGCGCTGCCGAACGTCGGCTGCATCGGCGGCTCGTGGCTCACCCCGAAGAAGTCCTTGGCGGAGAAGGACTTCGCGACGGTGGAGCAGCTCGCCGCCGAGGCGGCCACGCTGGCTCGGTAAGTAGGCCGTCACGGCTGTGCTGGGTACTTCACCTCGCTGCCGGAACGGCCTGGCAAAGCCCGCTCCAGTGCGATGCTCGGCACGCCCGGTCGCGCGCACTGACAAGTCAGGCCTAACGTGCTCCTAGCACCGAGTCTCATTCAGTTACATATTCGTGACCTTGGAGAGCTGTGCTTTGTCATGTCGTGCCTGACAGGTAATTCGTAGCCATCCGCCCTATTTCTTTGGCTGCAGGAACACCGGTTGTGACGGGTGGAACGCGTTCACCGATGCCCACCCTAAGCAGCCGCCTGGAGCCAGGTTCGAGATACGACAGGACGGCGTCGCACGCTGTCGCTGGCACGGCTTGCAGCGCCACAGCTACTTCGCGAGGTCCCCGTGGGCGTGAGGTGGTCAAAGGTCGGTCTCTGCTCCAGCAGGTCACGACAACGCCAGCCTTGCGCAGCTTGGCAAGTTAATCGGATAGCGCGGCCGAGATGACGCTCAGTCGTCGCAGACGAGCGTGAATTCGCACCGATCCATCTCGCGGAGAACAGTCAGATGAGGCGCGCGAGAGGCTGCGTCACCGGAGACATCCGCGTGGTCATCGACCGACACTTCCCTAGCATCCCTAGCAAGGCGCCGAGCACAGCCAGGCGGTGAGACAGGACGGGTGACCAGGCTGCCGGGCCTTCGGCAGGCGACCGCGCGCAGCAAGACCATGCCGAACTCGCTGAGTCGACCGACCCCGCGTGGCTGGGATGTTGACAACGAGCTTGCGCCGCTATGCCACACATGACGACGTCCAGACTCTGCGCGGTAATTCAGCCTCTGAACCAGCCAAACATGCCGCCGACGACGTAACATCACCCGCTTGAGCGACGACGTTGCGACTAGGGTGGGGCACTGACGCAAGCAAGTCAACACAGTGAACGGAGCAGTGTAATGGCCGACGAGGACTTGGATCTCGGCGAGAATGACAACTCTGATCCTAACGACTTTCCTCCGGCCGATCGCCAAATTCACACCCAAGCCTACGATCTCTCCATTAGCACCCTAAAGGAGCAATGGGACGACAAGACGCTGGTTATTCCTGAGTTTCAACGGGAATATGTTTGGGACAACGCCAAAGCCAGCAGATTAATCGAATCATTATTGCTGAACATACCGATTCCCGTCCTATTCTTCGCAGAAACCGAAGATGCTACATACCAAATCGTAGATGGACATCAGCGGGTATACACAGTAGTCAGGTATCTGGACAATCAGTTCCCTTTGAGTGGCTTGAAAATACAAGATGAATTCAAAGGGCTACGTTTCCACCAGCTGCCAGTTCGGGAGCAAAGATTTCTCCGAACGCGAATGATGCGAGCGACTATCATCGGCGTCGACTCGTCTTCGGCAATGAAGTTTGAAGTCTTCGAACGCCTGAACACCGGGGGACTAGCGCTCAATGCCCAGGAAATTCGACACGGCCTAAACTTAGGCAAGTTTGGCAACCTGCTAACCGAACTGGAGACGGATCCGTCCTTTCGCAAGTGCCTTCACACACCAAGAGCGCGAAAGCGTATGGTTGATCAGGAGTTGATCTTACGGTTCTTTGCGCTTCGAGATCGCCTCCCCCAATACAGGACACCGTTGGTGCGCTTCCTAAACGAGTACATGAAGGATAATCGCGAGCCGGTTGACGAATGGATCTCGGCGCAACGAAAGATATTTAAAGAGACGATGGAAGTTATTGCCGACATCTTGGGCCCAACAGCATTTCGCGTTACCGATAAGCGAGGTAAACCTGTTGAACGAGTAATCAACCGCGCCGTCTTTGAGGCTCAATCACTAGTCTTTTCTGTCTGCGACAAGCGGGCGGCCCACGAGAATTCTGTCGGTGTCCGAGAAAGCTTGGGGTCATTGTTCTTAGATGCTGGATTTGGTGAAAAAATTCGGCGATCAACTGGAGATCGCGCCAAGACATATGGTCGAATCAAAGATGTAGCCGATGCCTTCAGAGGAGCCGGAGTTAATGTCAACCTCGGCGCCTTGGGTGAGGTGCCCTACCCCTCAAAGCGCGGGTAGAGGAACCGCCATGCCGTCCAATGCTCTACATGGTCTCTTGATTGGGCTTGAAGAGATAAAGGCGTTACAGAGAGCGAATCCATCCCCGCAAGAGGGAAGCGGGCTCCGGAGACCCGAGATTGTCCGAGCGATCGGCAGATCTGAGGTAGTTCTCTTATCGAGTCATTTTGAACGCTACATATACGACCTATACGAGGAGGCTGTCGACTACTTATGCTGCTCAAACGCCAGAGCTACGACCCTGCCTGAAAAACTAAAGCTTCAACACGCACGGCAGGCCATGGACGATATCGCCGCAATGAACTGGGAGAGACGTGCTGCGTCGTTGGCCCAGTACAGCAAGGAAGAAAGTTGGCTCTGGGACGAGAAGGCACCTATTGGAAAGCTGGACGCGGGGCGCCTCCTTGTCTGGATGAAGACTCCAAATGTGAAATCCCTGCGACGAGCATTTCAAATTTGGGATATCGATGACATCTTTTCGGCGATCACGCGAAGTTCCGTCCATCGCGGTCGCCTAATCCTGCGAATCGATGAACTAGTGAGCAAGAGAAACAACATTGCCCATGGGGATTTCTCAGCTGAGGCCACATACTTGGATATTGCTCAGTACCGTGCAGCTGTCCGAAAATTCTGCACTCGAGCAGATCGCGCACTCGCCCGTCAACTACATAAATTTACAAAATCTGTTCCGTGGTAGAGTCGAGAAAAAGTTCCAAAAGCAGGGAACATGCACCTACCCGTACCCTATCTCGCTAACATGTTCGCTACTATCCGGCTCCTTCCCCGAACTACAGATCGAGCGCTTCCATGCTAATTGGCCGCCCTTCGTTTCCTCGCGGAGAACCACACCAACCCGGCCGATAGCCTTCCGACTGTCGGTTCATTGCGAATAAAACTTACGCCCACCCGTCCTCAGTCCCCGCAACAACCGTCCTTACGAATCCAGTACGATTTCGTAGTCACGCTCCGGCTTGGGCCAATGTTCCGTGTAATGTTTATGTCAGCGAGGCTCTGTCAGCAAATGCGAAATCACCAAGGCATCGTTGAGAACACGGCCGATTCGCCGGCACCGGGCCTGATGGCCGCGAGGCAGCCACCTCCATCTCAGCCCCGCCCGAAGGTTGCGAAGTGGCCGGTCAGTCCGGGACGGCGTCGTCGAGCATGCTCGTCTCCGCGCCGTACTCGCGGAGCTCGTCCCGGATCACCGTGTACGCCAGCCCCTGCGGGTATCCCTTGCGGGCGAGGAACCCGAGGAGCCTGCGGATCGCGGTCTGCTCGTCGACGTTGCCCAGTGAGCCGAGCCGTTTGCGGACCAGCTCCCGTGCGCGTTCCTCCTCGCTTTCCCTGTCGACTCCCTCCGCCGCCTGCGCGGCGATCTCGCCGTCGACGCCCTTGCGCCGGAGTTCGGCCATCAGCGCGGTGCGGGACAGGCCCTGGTTCGCGTGCCGGTTCTTCACCCACGACTCGGCGAATTCGGCGTCGTTGACCAGCCCCGCCCGATCGAGCTTGCCGAGCAGGGTCTCACTGGTCTCCTCGTCGAACCCCTTGCGCTTCAACGCCTGCCGGAGTTCCTCCTGGGTCCGGGGACGGGCGGCCAGGAGATCGAAACAGATCTCCTTGGCCTTCTTCCGCCGCTCCTCAGGCGCCAGCTCCATAGGATCCACTTTGGACACCCGACCCACGCGAAACTCCCACTCCTGCCACTACGAACCAACCTCACGAACCCGGTGACCCACCACCAAACCCGGTGACGTCACCACGGAACGCAACCACCACCGGGGGTCCAGGGGGCTTGCCCCCTGGCGGGGGTTTGGGGGTTCGACCCCCAAAAGACACCTGGTGAAGGGCTTGGGCGAGCGCGTTCCGCGAGCACACTCCACCCCACCCCCTTCACTAGAAGTCCACTGGCGCGGGCACCGCTTCGGCTTCGGCGTCGAGCTGCGGGCCGATGCCGAGCTTCTCCTTGATGCGCTTCTCGATCTCGTTGGCGATGTCCGGGTTCTCCCGCAGGAACCGGCGGGCGTTCTCCTTGCCCTGGCCGAGCTGGTCGCCCTCGTAGGTGTACCAGGCGCCGGACTTGCGCACGATGCCCTGGTCGACGCCCATGTCGATGAGCGAGCCCTCGCGGGAGACGCCGACGCCGTAGAGGATGTCGAACTCGGCCTGCTTGAAGGGCGGGGCGACCTTGTTCTTGACGACCTTGACGCGGGTGCGGTTACCGACGGCCTCGCCGCCGTCCTTGAGGGTTTCGATGCGGCGGACGTCGAGCCGGACCGAGGCGTAGAACTTCAGCGCCTTACCACCGGTGGTGGTCTCCGGGGAGCCGAACATGACGCCGACCTTCTCGCGGAGCTGGTTGATGAAGATCGCGGTGGTGCCGGAGTTGGAGAGCGCACCGGTGATCTTCCGCAGCGCCTGGCTCATCAGCCGGGCCTGGAGGCCGACGTGCGAATCGCCCATCTCACCCTCGATCTCGGCGCGGGGCACGAGCGCGGCCACGGAGTCGATGACCAGGATGTCCAGCGCGCCGGAGCGGATCAGCATGTCCGCGATCTCGAGCGCCTGCTCACCGGTGTCCGGCTGGGAGACGAGCAGCGCGTCGGTGTCCACGCCGAGCGCCTTGGCGTACTCCGGGTCGAGCGCGTGCTCGGCGTCGATGAACGCCGCGATACCGCCGTTGCGCTGGGCGTTCGCCACCGCGTGCAGGGCGACGGTGGTCTTACCGGAGGATTCCGGGCCGTAGATCTCGATGACCCGGCCACGGGGCAGCCCGCCGATGCCGAGGGCGACGTCGAGGGCGATCGCACCGGTGGGGATCACGGCGATGGGCGGACGGGTGTCCTCGCCGAGGCGCATGACGGAGCCCTTGCCGTACTGCTTGTCGATCTGCGCAAGGGCAAGCTCGAGCGCCTTGTCCTTGTCGGGTGCTGCTGGTGCCATGAAGTCCACCTCGCTGGTTGGAGCCTGTGGGGCTGTTCGGTTCTGCTGTCGGGTCCGACACTACGAGCGGGGACCGACAATTCCCGGCGCGGCGCCCGATCTGTGGATCGCTGGCCCCGTTGTGGACAACACCCTAGACGAACACGTGTTCGAGGTCGGCAGCGACACACCCTTCGGCTAGGATTTTTCACCCGCTCCGGACGCGCCGGGCCGGATCCGCGCAGGTCAGTGCGGGCCTAGTGCTGTCCAGTACCGATGTCAGCGCCGCTCGGGCGGGACGTCGAAGGCCGCGCAGACCTCCCGCCAGATCTCCTTGGCCGGGGTCCCCGCGGCCAGCGCCTGCTCGACGGTCCGGCCGCCGAGCCCGCTGAACACGTGGTCCTTGGACAGGATCTCGGCGCGGCCGGGCCCGAACTCCTCGGCCATCAGCCGCCGGAAAACCGTGATACGCATCGGCTCGATCCTAGGCGACGTGCCGTTAAGGCCACCTTATGGGCGTCGAACGCCCCGTAAGGTGGCCTTAACGGCATTCCGGGCCACGGGCGGAACCGGGAGTTATTCGCCGGGCTGGACGCTCTTCTCGAAGTAGTCGGCCAGCGTGCCGGGAGTGACGGCCGCGCCCTGGTCGGAGTTGAGCTGGTAGATGAACCCGGCCAGCGGCCGGTCGCCCACCGAGAACACCAGCACCGCCGACGCCTTCCCCGCGGCCGAGGAGTACCGGCCCTTGAGCCCGTTGCCCGCCCACTCCGCTTCGGTCCGGTCCCCGCCCGCCGAGGCCAGCAGCTGATCGGTGTACTGCTTGAGCTTGTCCGCCGAGTCGCTCTGCACGTACGTCACCTGGGTGCCCGCGCGGCCCGGCGCCGAGCAGGTCGCCGACGCGCCGAGGCTCTGCGCCGGCGCGGCGGGCCCGTTGCCCATACCGGGTTTGCAGTCGCCGGTGTCGGCGATCTTCCCGGCGAGCTGGCGCATGCAGCCGGTGAGGCCGTTGGCCTCGGCCTGGCCGGGCGTCTTGCACTGGTCCGCGGTGTAGGTGGCCGCCGACGACGAGCCGAGGAAGTACACCAGGCCACCCGCGAGCAGCACGACCACCGCCGCGATCGCGATGCCGATGGTCAGCTTCTTCTTGTTCGCTGCCTTGCCACCTTCGTCCTTGCCCGCCAGCGAGTACGTCGGGAAGTTCGACGGCGGGGGCTGCGGCGGCTGCTGCTGGGGCCCGCTGGGCGGGAAGTTCGACGGCGCGTACCCGCCCGCCTGGCCGGGGCCCGGGTACCCCTGCGCGGGCGGCGGGGCGTACGGGCCGCTCGGCGGGGCCATCTGCGGCGCCCCGGCCCCGTTCGCGACCTGGCCGTCGACGTTCTGGGTACGCATGGAAAGCCCGTCGCGGGCGACGTGCTGGGCGCCCAGCGCGACCGCGGTCTCCGGCTGGTCGAGGCTGCCGGGGACGACGCCGAGCTTCTCCGCGATCATCGAGCCCACCAGCGGCAGCCTGCTCGACCCGCCGACCAGGTAGATCCCGGCGAGCCGGTCCGGGGACAGCCCGGACGAACGCAGCGTCCGCGCCATCAGCTCGACGCTGCGCAGCATCGCCGGGCGCACCAGGCCTTCCAGCTCGCCGCGGGTGACCAGGACGTCGTGGAACGGCTCCGGCATCGGGACCTCGGTCTGCGGATGCCGCGACAACGCCTCCTTCGCCGCCTTGACGTCCTCCTGCAGCGCGCGGCGGGTCCGGCGGTCCGCGGTGGACTCCGGGCGCAGCAGCCGCTGCCAGCGCTGGGGGTCCGAATGCGACACCTCGCGTCCGACGTGGACCATCAGCGCCTGGTCGACGTCGAGGCCGCCGAGGTCGGGGAGGCCGTCCTCGGCGAGCACGGTGTACCCGGTCTGCGTGGCGCCCACGACCGCGACGTCGAACGTGCCCGCGCCGAGGTCGTACACGGCGAGCGCCTGGCCCGGCGCCAGCGCCTTGCCGGGGAACGACGCGAAGTGCGCGGCGGCGGCGACGGGCTCGGGCACCAGCAGCACGTTCCCGGCGATCCCGGCGAGCCGCGCCGCGGACAGCAGGACGTTGCGCCGCACCGGGCCCCACTGCGCGGGGTGGGTCAGCCGGACCTCGTCGGGCTGCTCGCCGCCGAGCTGCCGCGTGGTCTCCTCCAGCACGCGCCGCAGGATCGCGGCCAGCGCTTCGTTGACCGGCACGACGTCGGTGCCGAGCAGCAGCGTCTGCTCGTCGATGCGCCGCTTGGGGTTGGGCTCGAAGCGGGTCGGGTCGAGCCGGGCGCGGCGCTCGGCGTCGCGGCCGACCATGATCGTGCCCTCTTCGGTGGCGAACACCGCCGACGGCATGTTCGCCGAGCCGTCCACCTCGACGACCCTCGGCGGCATGCCGTGCGCCGACAACACGGCGACGGTGTTGGACGTCCCGAGGTCCACCGACAGGATCCGCACGCTCACTCCCCTTACACCAGGCCAGCACCCGTCCCAGTACGACCGGAACACCGGTCGCGGGCGCTGGCCGTGATGCTCCCATGGGGACGGTCACCGTGCGTGCGGACCCGGCAAACTCGCCGCCGCCTTGACGTACAGGTCACCCTCGGCGCAGGATGTCTGCGCAGTTCGCTCAACCAAGTTGCACGAACTGCGCAACTCAGTGCCGAGGAATCCGGGAGCCGCCGTGCCGAAACTGCTCGTCCTCGGCGACGATCTGACCGGCAGCAACGCCACCGGAGCGCTGTACGCGCGCTTCGGTCTCCGCGCGGTTTCGGTGAGCGCGCCGCTCACGCCGTCGTCGCCCTGTTTGCGCCAGGACAGCGGGATCGACGCGCTGGTGGTCAATCTCGGCACCCGGCACGCTGACCCCGGGCAGGCCAAGGCCGCCGTGCGCGCCGCGATCGCGCTGGCCGGGCCGGTGGAACTGACCGTCAAACGCGTCGACACCACCTTGCGCGGCAACGTCGGCGCCGAGACCGAGGCCGTCCTCGACTCGGCTCCGGCCGCCCGCGCGCTGGTCGTGCCCGCCTTCCCCGACGCGGGCCGGGTCACCCTCGGCGGCCTGCACCTCGTCGACGGCAAGCCTCTCGCGGAAAGCCCGGCGGCCCGCGACCCGCTGACCCCGGTGCGCTCCTCCCGGATCCGCACCCTGCTCGACCCGGCGGGCGGGCGCACGATCACCGAGCTCTCGCTGGACGTCGTCGAGTCCGGAGTGGACGGTGTCGTCGACGCGCTACGGGAAGCGGGCGAGATCGTCGTGTGCGACGCGACCACGAACCGGCATCTGACCGCGATCGCGCAGGCGGCCGCGCGGCTGACCGCCGAGGACGGCACCCGGTGGATTTCGGTCGATTCCGGCCCGTTCGGCGTCCGGCTCGCCTCGGCGCTGGGCCTGGCGCCCGGACGCGGCGAGGTGCCGCCGGTGCTCGCCGTCGTCGGCAGCATCACCGCGCAGACGCGGGACCAGCTGGCCGAGACCGAACAGGTGCTGGACGCGCGCTACGTCGACGTCTCGGCTGACCAGCCCGATCCCGCGGAGATCGTCGAAGGTGTCGGAAAGCTGCTCGCCGCCGGGCATCGCGTCGTCGGCATCCGCGCGGTGCCGCCCGCCCCCGGTGTCCCGGCGGATCCGGCGGTCGCGGCCTGGCTCCCGGTCGCACTGGCCAAGGCGGCCCGGCTGGCGCTGACGCGGTACCGCATCGGCGCGTTGTACGCGTCCGGTGGCGACATCGCCGTCGAAGTCACCAAGGCCCTCGGCGCGGACGGCTTCGAGATCGACACCGAGGTGCTCCCGCTCGCCGTCGCCGGACGGCTGGTCGGCGGCGCGTTCGACGGGCTCCCGTTCGCCACCAAGGGCGGCCTGATCGGCGACGCCGCCGCGGCCGTGCAGTGCCTCGAACACCTCAACTACGTCCTCGCCACCCATCACGGAAGGAACCAGTCTTGAGCGAGAAACCCATTCTGGCCGTCACCCTCGGCGACCCCGCCGGCATCGGGCCGGAGATCACCGCCCGCACGCTGGCCGAACCGGAGTCCGGACAGCTCGCGCGTGGTCTCGCCGTCGGCGACGCGCCGGTGCTGCGCCGCGCCGTTTCCCTGCTGGGGCTGGACGTCGAGGTCAACCCGGTGTCCACTGTGGACGAAGCGCGGTTCGAGCCCGGGACCATCGACGTCCTCGACCTCGGCATCGTGACCGAGGACCTGCCGTGGGGCGAGGTGAACGCGACGGCGGGGGCCTCGGCCGTCGCCGCGATCGAGGCCGCGACGAAGGCCGCGCTGAACGGCGAGGTCGCGGCGGTCGTGACGTCGCCGATCAACAAGGAGGCCATCTGGGCCGCCGGGTCGAAACACCTCGGCCACACCGAGATGCTCGGCGAGCTGACCGGGTCGACCAGGTTCAACACGATGTTCTGGGTCGCCGGGCTGAAGATCTTCTTCGCCACCAGGCATCTCTCCCTGCGCGAAGCGATCGGGAAGATCACCAAGGACAACATCGAGCACGCGATCCGCGAGGCGTACACGGCGCTGGAGGTCTTCGGCGCGGACAAGCCCACACTGGCCGTCGCGGCGCTGAACCCGCACGGCGGCGAGAACGGGAAGTTCGGCGACGAGGAGATCGTCGCGATCGCCCCCGCGGTCGAGGCGGCGCGTGCCGACGGCCTCGACGTCGTCGGCCCGATACCGGCGGATTCCGTGTTCCACCAAGGACTTCAGGGCCGGTTCGCCGGGGTTCTCTCGCTCTACCACGACCAGGGACACATCGCGTCGAAGACCTACGACTTCGACGGCACGGTGTCGGTCACCGTGGGCCTGCCGATCCTGCGGACGTCGGTCGACCACGGAACGGCGTTCGACATCGCCGGCACCGGGAAGGCTTCACACGGCACGATGCGCGCCGCGTTCCGCGCCGCGGTCGAACTCGCTCCGTACGCGCCGAAGCTGCCCGACATCTACCCACCGGCCCGGTGAACACCATGAACGTGATTCCCCGCAAGCGCTGGGCGTACGTCATCCCGGTCGCGGTCGTCATGTACATGCTGGCCTACCTCGACCGCACCAACGTCGCGGTGATCCTGCCCTACATCGGCTCCGACTTTCCCTTGTCGGCCAGCGCGAAGGGGCTGGCCAGCGGCATCTTCTTCATCGGCTACCTCGTCCTGCAGATCCCCGCCGCGGTGCTCGCCGCGAAGTGGAGCGCCCGCAAGACCGTGGTGCTGCTGATGATCCTGTGGGCGCTGGCCGCGGTGCTGTGCGGGCTCGTCCGGAGCGAGACGCAGCTGCATCTCGCGCGGCTGCTGCTCGGCCTGTTCGAAGGTGGTGTGTGGCCCGCCGTCCTGATCCTGCTGGCTTCCTGGTTCCCGCAGAAGGAACGGGCACGCGCGAACGCGCTGTGGATGAGCTGCCTGCCGATCTCGGCGATCCTGATGTCCCCGCTGTCCGGGTTCATGCTCGACCACATGTCCTGGCGCTGGGTGTTCGTGCTCCAGGGGCTCCCGCCGCTGGTGTGGGCGATCGTGTGGTGGTTCGCGGTGGCGGACCGGCCTTCGCAGGCACGCTGGATTTCCCGCGAGGAACGGCAGTACCTCGAAACGACGCTCGCCGCCGAGGAGGCCGCGAAGCCGTCGGTGGCGAAACAGGGCTACCGGCAGGCACTGCGCAACAAGTCGGTGCTGCTGCTCATCGGCGTCTACTTCTTCTGGATCACCGGGTTCTACGGCTTCAGCCTCTGGCTGCCCTCGGTGGTGAAGACGATGACGGGCGGTTCGGCGACCGCGGTCGGGTTCCTCTCGGCGATCCCGTACGTGCTCGCGCTGGTGGCGATGCTGAGCTGCGCGCTGTGGTCGGACCGCACGGGCAACCGGCGGATGGCGGTCACCGTCCCGCTGCTGATCGCGATCGCGGGGCTGCTGCTGGGCAATCTGGTGCACTGGCCGCCAGTGGTGCAGTTCGTGCTGCTGTGCGTGGTCGCGGCCGGGGTGTACATGCCGTACGGGCCCTTTTGGGCGGTGCCGAGCCAGATTCTCGGGATCGAGGTCGTCGCGGTGGCGATGGGCGTGATCAACGCGCTGGGCAACCTCGGCGGGTTCGCCGGGCCGTACCTCGTCGGCTGGCTGACCGACGTCACCGGGACCTCGACCACCGGGTTCGTGGTGCTCGCCGCGTTCCTCGCGGTGGCGGCGGCGCTGGCGTACTTCGGGCTGCGGCCCACGTCCGCGCCGGAGGTGATCCGTGCCCCAGCCACGTCCGACCACTCGTGACCGGCGCGCGATGCTGCTCGAAGCCGTCCGCGACGGCTCGTGCGGCATCGCGGAACTGGCCGAGGAGTTCGGGGTCTCGCCGTCGACGATCCGGCGTGACCTCGCCTCTCTCGCCGGAGCGGGGCACGTCGTGCGGACCTACGGCGGGGCGCTCGAAGCCGGACACGGGCTGGAGCGCAGTCTGCGGGAGAAGGACGCGAGCAACGCCGACGCGAAGGACGCGATCGCGCGCGAAGCCGCCGCGCTGGTCCAGGACGGCGAAATGGTGCTACTCGACGCCGGGACGACGACCGGGCGCGTCGCCCGGCATCTCGCGCATCGCGAAGGACTCACCGTCGTCACCAACGGCGTCACGGTGATCCGCGCCCTCGCCGATTTCGACGGGATCGACCTCATCGTGCTGGGCGGGCGGCTGCGGCATCCGAACGAGGCGCTGCTCGGCGAGAGCGTGCTCGCCCAGCTGCGGCACCTCTCACCGGATCGGGTGTTCCTCGGCGCGGACGGGATCGTCGCCGGGCGCGGGCTGTGCTGTCCGTCGCTGGAGCAGTCGCAGGTCAAGCACGCGATGCTGCACTCGGCGGCGTCGGTGTACGTACTGGCCGACCACTCCAAGCTCGGCGAGGCCCCGTTCCCGTACTGGACGCCGTTGGACCGGGAGTTCTCGCTGGTCACGGACTCCTTTCCGGGGGCGGACACGGCGGCGTTCGCCGGGAGCGGAACGGTCCTGACGGCGGGCGGTGCGGAAATTGTCGGGGGTGCCGCGCAAGATGGAGGACGTGGCAGCTGACGTGCTCGACCTGTTCTCCCCCGCGACCCGGGCCTGGTTCGCGGGGGCCTTCGCCGCGCCCACCGCGGCGCAGGAGGGGGCATGGCGGGCCGCGCACGCCGGCGAGCACGCGCTGGTCGTCGCGCCGACCGGGTCCGGCAAGACGCTGTCGGCCTTCCTCTGGGCACTCGACAGGCTGTCCGTGGAGCCACCACCCGCGGAAGCACAGAAGCGCTGCCGGATCCTCTACGTCTCCCCGCTGAAGGCCCTCGCGGTCGACGTCCAGCGGAACCTGCGGGCGCCGCTGGCCGGGATCGCGCAGGCCGCCCACCGGCTCGGGCTGCCCGCCCCGGAGATCACCGTCGGCATGCGCACCGGGGACACCACCGCGGCCGAGCGGCGTTCCTTCGGCAAGACCCCGCCGGACGTCCTGGTGACCACGCCGGAGTCGCTGTTCCTCATCCTGACGTCGTCGGCGCGGGAGTCGCTGCGCGGCGTCGAGACCGTGATCGTGGACGAGGTGCACGCGGTCGCGGGCGGCAAGCGCGGCGCGCATCTGGCGTTGTCGCTGGAACGGCTGGACTCGTTGCTGCCCAAGCCCGCTCAGCGGATCGGGCTGTCGGCGACGGTCCGCCCGATCGACGAGGTGAGCGCGTTCCTCGCGGGCGGGCGGCCGGTCACCATCGTGCAGCCGAAGCTGGCGAAGACGATCGAGGTAAGGGTCGAGGTCCCGGTCGAGGACATGGGCAACCTCGACGCGCCTTCGTCCCCGATGGACGACCTCGACGCGCTCGAACCGCATCCGCCGGGCGAGATCGCGCCCGGCGGGCTCGGGACGATGGAGGAGATCAGCGGGAACCCGGTCCAGCGGGCGTCGATCTGGCCCGCGGTCGAGGAGCGGGTCCTGCAGCTGATCCGGGCCCATCGGTCGACGATCGTGTTCGCCAACTCGCGGCGGCTGGCCGAGCGGCTCACCGCGCGGCTCAACGAACTGGCTGCCGAGAAGACCGAGCTGGCCCCGGCGGACAGCTTCCCGGCGGAGGCGATCGGCCAGTCCGGGCTCACCACCGGCGCGGCACCGGTGATCGCGCGGGCCCACCACGGGTCGATGTCGCGGGAACAGCGCACCCATGTCGAGGAGGACCTGAAGTCCGGCAGGCTTCCGTGTGTCGTGGCGACATCCTCGCTGGAGCTGGGCATCGACATGGGCGCGGTCGATCTGGTGGTGCAGATCGAGGCCCCGCCCACGGTCGCCTCCGGGCTGCAACGGGTCGGCAGGGCCGGACACCAGGTCGGCGCGGTGTCGTCGGGGGTGATGTTCCCGAAGTTCCGCGGCGACCTGGTGTCGTGCGCGGTGGTCGCGGAACGGATGTCGGCGGGCGCGATCGAGGCCGTGCGGTATCCCCGCAACCCGCTCGACGTACTGGCCCAGCACGTCGTGTCCATGGTCGCGCTCGAACCGTGGCCGGTGGCGGAGCTGGCCGCGCTGGTCCGGCGGGCGGCGCCGTTCACCGCGCTGCCCGACGACGCGCTGCACGCGGTGCTCGACATGCTGGCCGGGCGGTACCCGAGCGAGGAGTTCGGCGAGCTGCGGGCACGGATCACCTGGGACAGGATCGCCGGGGAACTGCGCGGGCGGCCGGGTTCGCAGCGGCTCGCGGTCACCTCCGGCGGCACGATCCCCGATCGCGGCCTGTTCACCGTGATGACCCCGGGCACCGACGGCAAACCCGGGTCGCGCGTGGGCGAGTTCGACGAGGAGATGGTCTACGAGTCCCGGGTGGGTGACACCATCCTGCTCGGCACGTCGTCCTGGCGGATCACCGAGATCACCCATGACAGGGTGATCGTGGTGCCCGCGCCCGGCGAACCGGCGCGGATGCCGTTCTGGAAGGGCGACGCGCCGGGGCGCCCACTGGAACTGGGGCGGGCACTGGGAAAGTTCGTCCGCGAACTGTCCACTTCGGACTCCGAGAAGGCGCGGGAGCGTGCGGCGGCGGCCGGGCTGGACGAGCGGGCGCGGGACAATCTGCTCGGCTACCTGGAGGAGCAGAAGGCGGCCACCCGGCACGTGCCGAACGACCGGATGATCCTGCTGGAGCGTTACCGGGACGAGCTGGGCGACTGGCGGATCGTCCTGCACTCCCCCTTCGGCGCGCAGGTGAACGCGCCGTGGGCGCTGGCGATCGCGGCCCGGCTGCGGGAAAACCGCGGGGTGGACGCGCAGGTGGCGCACTCCGACGACGGGATCGTGCTGCGGCTGCCGGACGCGCTGGACGCCGACGGCGCGGAGGTCACCATCGGCACGGACGACGTACTGCTGGATCCCGACGAGGTCGAGCAGCTGATCGTCACCGAGGTCGGCGGCTCGGCGGTGTTCGCGGCCCGCTTCCGGGAATGCGCGGCCCGGTCGCTGCTGCTGCCCCGCCGCGATCCCCGGCGGCGGACACCGCTGTGGCAGCAGCGGCAGCGTGCGTCGCAGTTGCTGTCGGTGGCGGCGAAGTACGAGCGGTTCCCGGTCGTGCTGGAGGCGATGCGCGAGGTCCTGCAGGACGTCTACGACGTGGGCGGGCTGAAGGAACTGATGGCCGACGTCCGGGCCCGCAAGGTGCGGCTCGCCGAGGTCGAGACACCGTCGGCCTCACCGTTCGCGCGCAGCCTGCTGTTCGGCTACGTCGGGATGTTCCTGTACGAGACGGACGCGCCACTGGCCGAGCGGCGCGCGGCGGCACTGTCGCTGGATTCGGCGCTGCTGGCCGAATTGCTGGGCACGGAGGCGATCCGCGAACTGCTCGATCCGGCCGCGGTGGCCGAGGTCGAGCGCTCGCTGCAGCGGCTGGATCCCGACCGGAAGGCACGTTCGGCGGAGGACGCCGCGGACCTGCTGCGGTTCCTCGGTGATCTGTCCACTGTGGAGGCTGCCGAACGCGGTGTCGAGCCGGAGTGGCTGGCCGAGCTCGAATCGGCACGGCGGGCGATCCGGGTGCGGATCGGCGGCGAGGAGCGCTATCTCGCCATCGAGGACGCCGGGCGAGTGCGGGACGCGCTGGGCGCTGCGCTGCCGGTAGGTGTGCCCGAGGCGTTCACCGAACCGGTCGAGGATCCCCTGGGCGATCTCCTGTCCCGGTACGCCCGGATCCGCGGGCCGTTCGCGGCGAGCCAGGCCGCCGAACGGTTCGGGCTGGGCACCGCGGTCGTCACCGGCGTGCTGGACAGGCTGACCGGGCAGGGCAGGCTCGTCCGCGGCGAGCTGAGCCCGCTCGGGCATCCGGACACGCACGGGGTCGGCGTCGAATACTGCGACGCGGCGGTGTTGCGGCGGCTGCGCCGGGCGTCGCTGGCGAAGCTGCGCGCCGAGGTCGAGCCGGTCGAGCCCGCCGTGCTGGGCCGTTTCCTTCCGGCCTGGCACGGCATTGGCGGCCGGGTCCGCTCGGCGCCGACCGCGGACGACGTCCTTTCGGTGGTGGAACAACTGGCCGGGGCCCCGCTTCCGGCGAGCGCGGTGGAATCGCTGATCCTGCCCAGCAGGCTGCCCGGCTACTCCCCCGCGCTGCTCGACGAGCTGACCACCGCGGGCGAGGTCACCTGGTGCGGGTGCGGGGCGCTGTCCGGCGGGGACGGCTGGCTCGCGCTCGCGCCCTCGGACGTCGCCGACCTGCTGTTGCCCGAGGTCGAGGAAACCCGGCCGGATTCGCCACTGCACGCGGCCCTCGTGTCCACTTTGGAGGGTGGCGCGCTGTTCTTCCGGCAGCTGGTGGACCGCGTCACGCCCCAGCTCGAAGCGCCGCCGGCCGACGGTGACGTCGTGGCGGCGCTGTGGGATCTGGTGTGGGCCGGGCTCGTCACCGGCGACACCCTCGGTCCCCTGCGCGCCCAGGTCGCCGGGCACGGCGCGCACAAACCGCGGCGCCAGGCGCCACGTGGCCGGTACGCGCGGCTGCGCGCCGGGCGCCCGCAGATGCCGTCCCGGTCCGGGCCGCCAACGGTGGCCGGGCGCTGGGCGCTCACCCCGGTCCGCGAGGCCGAGCCGACCCGGCGGGCGCACGCGCGGACAGAGGCGTTCCTCGAACGGCACGGCGTCCTCACCCGCGGCGCGCTCGACACCGAACGGGTCACCGGCGGGTTTTCCGGGATCTACAAGGTATTGCGCGGGATGGAGGACACCGGTCAGGTCGTGCGGGGCTACGTCGTCGAGGGGCTCGGCGCCGCGCAGTTCGCGGCCAAGGGCGCGGTCGACCGGCTGCGCGCGCTGTCCGGCCCGCGAAACCCGGCGGACATCTCCTCAGCGGTGGTACTCGCCGCGGCCGACCCGGCACAGCCGTACGGCGCGGCACTGCCGTGGCCCGCGGCGACCGGGGACACCAAACACCGTCCCGCCCGCAAGGCCGGGGCACTCGCGGTCCTGGTGGACGGGGTCCCGGCGCTGTACGTCGAGCGTGGCGGCCGGTCGCTGCTGAGCTTCACCACCGAGCCGGAGCCATTGCGCGCGGCCGCGCGGGCGCTGTCCACCGCGGTCCGCGAGGGCTGGCTGGGGCAGCTCGCCGTGCAACGCGCCGACGGGGAGCAGGCGCTCACCTCCGAGCTCGCCGAAATCCTCCGTGAAGCGGGATTCCGTGCCACACCGCAGGGTCTGCGGCTGCGAGCCGCCTATTGAGCCGTGCCTCACGCAGGAGGATGGTTGCGCCCGGTGGTCCCGCGGGTATCACTAGACTTCGCCGGAGATTCGGGCAAAGGACGTTTGATCATGGCGATGCGCGAGCTGCGCTACTTCGGGGACCCCGTCCTCAAGATGGTGTGCGATCCGGTGACGACCTTCGACAAGAAGACCGAAGCACTGGTGAAGGACCTCCTCGACTCCGTCGAACCGGACGGGCGGGCCGGGCTCGCCGCGCCGCAGATCGGCGTCGGCCTCCGGGTGTTCAGCTACGACGTCGGCGGCCTGACCGGGTACGTGATCAATCCGGAGATCGTCTCGCTGTCCGAGGAAACCCACGAGATCGGCGAGGGCTGTCTCTCCGTGCCCGAGCTGTGGTTTCCGGTGCGGCGCGCGAAGCACGCCGTGGTGCGCGGGGTCGACCTGCGCAATGAGCCGATCGAGGTCGAGGGCACCGAGGTGCTTGCCCAGTGCCTCCAGCACGAGACCGACCATCTCGACGGGAAGCTCTACCTGGACCGGCTGGTCCCGGACCGCAAGAAGCAGGCGCTGCGCCAGGCCCGGGAAAAGGACTGGTTCTGGAAACGCTGAGCCCCGCTCAGTCCAGCAGGATCCGCACCGCACCATCCTCACCCGTGCGCTCGGCGGACATCCCGGCGCGTGCCGCGGTGCGGACCAGGGCGTCGTCCCCGGGAAGGCACACCGCCGAGAGCTCGGCGAACCGGTCCGCCCTGGCGAGCACCCCGAGCCGGGAGAGCAACGCGGTGCCGATGCCCTGACGCTGCCAGGCGTCCTCCACCAGGAGCGACACCTCGGCCGGGCCGCCCGCCGCGCCCGGGATCAGCTGGCCGAGACCGATCACCTCGCGTCCGCAGACCGCCAGCACACTGGCGCCGCGGGGCGGCACGAGCAGCCGGTGCAGCCATCGGCGCGGTACCGAGCGGACACCGGTGTGGTAGCGGCGGAACAGGGTGTTCATCGAGCAGCGCCGGTGGAGTTCGGAAACGGCACCGGCGTCGCCGGGGGTTCCCTTGCGCAGCACCACCGCGGCGCCGTCGGGCCGGTCGAGCACCACGGGCCCCGAAACGTTCTCCTCGACCGCGGTGAGCAGCCCGGTCAACGCGAGGGCCCGGGTGAGTTCGAGGTCGACGAACGGCGCCCAGCGGCGGCGTGCCACGAGCGCGGTATCGCGGTCCAGCGCGAACACGGCACGGTGGCCGCCCTCGGTCCGATCCGGATTCGCTTCGAGCACCGGGACCAGCGTGACGACGTCGGCGGTGAGGACGTCCTTCAGCACCTCGGCGACCGCCGCCGGGGTTTCCACCGCCCGCCTGGCCGCGCCGAGAGTCGTCGACGCCGAGTCCACGAGTTCGTGCACATCGGCGTCGATGACCGCCGAGCATTCGCAGCCCTCCTCACGCATCGCGTCGATCAGATGCTGCCGGGGCAGACCGGACGCCGGCCGCAGCACGATCTCGTCGAGCACCCCGCCCGGGACCGGCAGCACGCTCAGTCCGAGGATGTTGCACTCGAGATCGGCGAGCCGGATCGCGATCCGGGCGAGCGTCCCGGGATGGTCGTCCATCCGGATCCGGACCCGCCACGCCGAGGACGTGGTTACCGGCTGCTCCGTCACGACGCGGCGGAGCGGGTGAGGCCGAACTCGAGAGGTTTCCATGCCCCCACGGTCCCGGCGGCTTGTTGCCGTACCACGGCGCCCTTGTTTCGCCCTTGTCAGCGTTTCCGCAGGCCACGCAACCCGGCCGAAACACACCGACGGCGTTCAGCGGGCCGTCAGTACCCGAGCCAGTTCTAGTCAACGTGACATTGACTGACTACGGAGTTTTTGAGAAGGCCCTTTCGTACTGTTCATACCGCCCGGGAGGTTTTTGGCTGAGCTCGGAGCGGACAAGACAGCGACCAGTAGTGCCGCGCAAGCAGCGACGACCATGCTGACCAGCTGGAAAAGGTTAGGCGACTCGTGGAAACCGGCCGCCGCGGCCGCGACCACCACGATGCTCGAGATGACGGTCAGCGTTACCCGGTGAGCCCTGCCGATGCCGCGTTCCGGCCCCTTCTCCACGTAGCCAAGACTGCCAGACACCGACAGCGCTCCGCGAGGACGGGCGTGGCTCAGCGGGCCATCAGGACGCAGAATTCGTTGCCCTCCGGATCGGCCAGCACCCCCCACGGCACCTCGCCCTGGCCGACGTCGGCGGTGGCCGCCCCGGCCTCGATCAGGCGGGTGACCTCGGCGCCGAGATCGTCACCGCGGAACGGCGCGACGTCGAGATGCAACCGGTTCTTGCCCTGCTTGACGTCGTCGTTGCGCAGGAACTCCACCCACGGGCCCACGCCCGACGGCGCCTGGAGACCGACGATCGTCTCCTCCCTCGCCGCGATCGGCCACCCGGAAGCAAGCGCCCAGAACTCCGCGAGCGCCGCCGGGTCGCCGGAATCGACGACGATCGACGCCACCGCCCCCGAGCGCGCGTACTGCTCCCGGGGTTCGAGCACGCAGAACTCGTTGCCCTCCGGATCGGCCAGCACCACCCACGGCACGTCGCCCTGGCCGACGTCGATCTTCCGTGCCCCGAGCGACAGCGCCCGCCCGGCCACCTCCGCCTGGTGTTCCGGCGTCCGGCTCGCCAGATCCAGATGGACGCGGTTCTTCCGCGTCTTCGCTTCCGGCACCGGCGCGAAGACGAGGTCCAGGCCCCAGCCCTCCCCTGCCGGGGCCCGGACGTCCACCTCGCCGGGCAGGTCCACCGCGACGCGCCAGCCGAGGAACGTGGCCCAGAACCGGGCCAGCTCCCCGGGATCCGCCGCGTCCACGGTCAGGTTCACCAGGCGAGTGCTCACCCCCGGAACGCTAGCGGCCACCCCCGACAGTTCCCGGACATGCTTCCCCACACTCCGGGTCCTTCATCGGGTGGCGAGCCGCAGCAGCGCCCACAGCTGGGCCGCGAGGTCACGGCTGCCGCGCACCGACACCGCGCTCGGCGAGGCCCTGCCCCACAGCCAGAGAAAAATCCGCTGAGGGTGGCCCGACACGACGTCGTCGGCCCGCTCGGCTTCCTCGGGCGAACACCGCCAGGCGACCAGTTCCTCGGGCCCGGCCCGCGCGATCCAGCTGTGCCCGCCGGTCAGCACACCGACCGACCCCGTCCTGGTCCCGGTGAGCCCGAGCATCGGCAGCTTCTGCCCGAACCACAGCGCCAGCGCCTCGTCGATCCCGTCGAGCGCGATGTCCTCGTCGATCACCGGCGCGGCCTGCCCGGCCGCCTGCTGGGCGTCCGCCCGGTGCACGACCGTCTCGTGCAGCATCCGGCGCCGCCAGAACCCATAGGTCCGGTCCACCGGCCACCAGGTGTCGGCGTGGGTTTCCGGGTCGTGCGCGGCCAGTTCCTCGATCAGTCCCAGCCGCGCCGCCGCGAAGAACTCCGCCAGCGACTGCCCTTCGGCCGGATCGCTCTGCCAGGCGTCCGGCCGGCGGCCGTCCAGCAGCCACCGCCGGACCATGCGGTACACGCTCCCGACGTGCCGGACGACCTCGCCGAGCGACCAGCCGGGGCAAGCGGGGACCGGCGCGTCGGCCGAGGCGGTGCCCAGCGCTTCGCCGAGCACCAGGCTCTCGGCGGACAGCGCCTCCAGTATCCGTTTCTGGTGGAGGAGGCCATGCTCACGCGACATGGGCTTCCCCGGTGATCGGCAGGCCGTGGACCACGCGCCGGACCAGCTCCAGGAACATCGCGGCGGCCCGCAGCAGCCCGGCGGCCAGCTCCGGGGTCACCTTGCCGGTGATCCCGGCCTGCGCGGCCGCGCGGGTGGCCGAATTGGCCGCGAAGAAGGCGGACCACTCCTTCAGTTCGGGGGCGACGGCGTCGAGCAGGACCCAGCCGCTGGCCGGGCGCGCCCGGCCCCGGTGCGGGCGGCCCCGCGCGGCGAGCACCGCCGCGGCGCCACGCAGCGCCGCCAGATAGGCGCCGACGAACCGCTCCGCCGGTTCCGGCTCCCGCTCGGCCTCGGCGAGACCGCGCCTGGCCTGCGCCAGGAGCCCGGCCGCCGCGGGCGGAGCGGGCGGGCGCAACGGCATCGGCAGCGGGGCCTGCCCATTCTCGATCGAAGACAAGTCCATGGGAGACAAGGAATTCGCCGTGTCACGGCCTCCGGCCACGGCACGGTCCTGGGTCAGTTCGGTGCCGCGCTTCCACTTCGCAGCACCCTCTGCCGAAACGGACATGACGACCCTCCTCCAGCGCGAGTGCCCGGGGGTGCCCGGTGCCGAGACGCTTCCCCCGTCCCCGCGCCGGGCACCTGACCGGTGCGCGCTCACCAGATGTCGAACGTCTGTTCGAACAATTTCCAGAGTAACCCCGGACGGGCCGTTCGCTCAACCCCGGCGGCGGATTCGGGGCGTGGTGCACGACACCGGACCCGGCACGTGATCTCATTGAGGTCATGAGCAGCCTCGACCACCCCGCCGTCGCGAAAGTCGCCGCCGCGCTCGCCGAAGCCGGCCAGGCGGAAGCGGCCGACGGCATCCGGGTCCTGCCCGCGGAGGTCCGCACCGCGGCACAGGCCGCCGAAGCGCTGGGCGTCCCGGTCGCCGCCATCGCGAACAGCCTGATCTTCCGGGCCCGCACCGGCGACGCCGAGACGGCGCTCCTGGCGCTCACCTCCGGCGGCCACCGCGCCGACACCGATCGGCTCGCGCGGCTCGTCGGTGCCGACGAGGTGGGCAAGGCGGACGCGGACTTCGTCCGGGCGCACACCGGGCAGCCGATCGGCGGCGTCGCCCCGGTCGGGCACCCGGCGAAGCTGACCACGCTCGTCGACACCGCGCTCGAGGAGCACGCCGTGGTGTGGGCCGCCGCCGGACACCCCAAGTCGGTCTACCCCACGACGTTCGCCGGCCTGGTCGCGCTGACCGGGGGCATCCCGGCCGCGGTAGCCGCCGAGGGGGAGGATGGGCGGCCGTGACCGCGATGTCGTCCCGTGTCGCCCGCTACGTCCAGCTGACCGCGGACGAGTTCCGCGCCCGGCTGCCCGAGGCGCTGTCCATCTACGTGAACGCGATGCACTATCCCGAGGGCACCGCCGAGCAGCGCGCGCCGATGTGGCTCACCCACGCGCTGCGCGCGGGCTGGCGGTGCGTGGCCGCGCTGGACTCCGACGACGTCCTGCTCGGGGTGGCCTACGGCTACACCGGCCGTGCCGGGCAGTGGTGGCACGAACAGGTGCGGCACGGGCTGACCCGGCGGTCGGGCCCCGCCGAGGCCGACCGGTGGCTCGCGGACTACTTCGAGCTGACCGAGATCCACGTCCGCCCGGAGAACCAGGGCAAGCAGATCGGCGAGGACCTGCTGCGCAGGCTGCTCGACGGCGTGCCGAGCGCGAACGTGCTGCTGTCCACTCCCGAGGGCACCAGCAGGGCGTGGAAACTCTATCGCCGCCTCGAGTTCGCCGACGTGCTGCGGGACTACCACTTCGCCGGCGATCCCCGGCCGTTCGCCATCCTCGGCCGCGCGCTGCCGCTGGAGCCGCGTTAGCGGGGCCGCCCCGGCACGGCCCCGCCAAAGGTCAGCGTGGTTCGGGCCGCCAGTAGCCGACGACCAGCGCACCGGCCAGCAGTGCCGCCCCGCACCACGCGACGGCGCCGAGCCGTTCGTGGAGCAGGAGCACCGACAGCACCGACGCGGTCAGCGGTTCGAGCAACGCCGCCAGCGAGCCGAGCACCGGATGCGCGCCGGTCAGCCCCCGGAAGTACGCCGCGTAGGCCAGCGCCGTCGGCACGATCCCGAAGTAACACACCAGCGCGAGGACGTCCATGCGCGCGGGCAGCCCCATGCCGAACCACGCGGCGGCCGGGCTGAGCAGCACACCGCCTGCCAGGCAGCCGAACACCGTGGTGGGCAACGGTTCCAGGCCATCGACGGGGCGCGCGGTGACCAGCGTCAGCGCGACGAACCCGGCCGCGGCCACCAGGGCGAGCCCGATGCCCGCCGAGGTCCCGGCGGGGTCGCCCGTCCCGCCCGGCGACCAGCGCAGCAGGACCAGCCCGGCGACGGCACCGCCGACCGAGACGAGCGTCCAGCCGCGCGGGAACCGCCGCCCGCGCACCGCGTCGGCGATCGTGAGCAGGACCGGCACGGCACCGATCGTCGTCATCGTGGCGATGCTGACCGAACTCAGCGACACGGCGGCGAAGTAGCAGCTCTGGAACAGCGCCAGCAAACCGCCGACGGCGAGCAGCCTGCGGAACACCCCTGCGGTACGGGGAATTCCGCGTAATCCACCGGACAGCGCGACGTACAGGCCGCCGGCGAGACCGCCGACGAGCAGCCGGTACGTCGCGACGGACAACGGATGCAGGCCCGCACGGGAGGCGAGCAGCGAACCGGCGAGGCCGCCGGTTCCCCACAGGACACCGGCGAACAGCAGCGCGGCCGACGAGCGGGCACGCGCGGGCAGGGCAACGGAAACGGACATCGGGAAACGCTCCAGCGTCGAAGGAAAGGGACGTTCGACGAGGCGGGGCGTGGGGAATCAGCGACCGGACCGGCCGGATTCAGCGGAACCGATGGGCAGCATCGGCCGCCCGCACGGCCGTTCGCCGCGCGGGCTCACACACCCCGCTCAGGAGGCGGGGGGTGGGGTGACGAGGAAGATCCGATGCACGGGCGGAACTTTAATCAGCCGCACCGACGAGCGGCCAGCGCTTTTCGCCGTGCCCGTGGTCACTCTCGCGGGGCCGTGAAGGACTCCTTACCGGCACTGAGCGCCGGTAAGGAGTCCTTCACGGCAAGTCGCGAACGGCACGGCGTCCCGAGGTGCCGGATGCGGGCCACCCACGGAGCAGCCGGTCAGTCCACAGTGGCCAGTTGGGCGCGGAGGGTGTCCAGGCCCATCCCGCCCAGCCGGAGCGCGTGGGTGTGGAACTGCTTGATGTCGAAGGCGGCGCCCTGCCGGGCACGGGCCTCGTCACGGGCGGCGAGCCACAGGCGCTCACCGATCTTGTACGCCGGAGCCTGGCCGGGCCAGCCGAGATAGCGGTCGATCTCGTCGCGGACGTGGGCCTGGTCGGTGACGGTCCGGGTGAGCATGAACTCCAGACCCAGCTCCGGGGTCCACCGCTCGCCCTCGTGGAACCCGGTCCCGGCCGGGATCTCCAGCTCCAGGTGCATACCGAGGTCGACCACGACCCGCGCGGCGCGGAAGAGCTGTTCGGACAGCATGCCGAGCAGGTCGCCGTCGTCGGCGAGGTAGCCGAGGTCCTGCATGAGCCGCTCGGAGTAGAGCGCCCAGCCCTCGGCGTGCCCGGAGGTGAAGGCCATGAGCCGCTGGTACTTGTTCAGCGAGGCCGACTGGTACACTGCGGTCGCGATCTGCAGATGATGTCCCGGCACGCCCTCGTGGTAGACGGTGCTGACCTCGCGCCAGGTGACGAACTCCTCCTTGCCGGGGGGCAGGGACCACCACATCCGCCCGGGACGGCTGAAGTCCTCGTTGGGCGGGGTGTAGTAGGCGCCGACGCCGCCGCCAGGCGGGGCGATCTTGCACTCGAGGCCCATCAGCGCGTCGGGGATGTCGAAATGCTTGCCCCGCAACGAATTCAGGGCTCCGTCGGACAGGTTCTGCATCCACGCCTCGAATTCGGCGCGGCCGCGTACGCGGTAACGGGGCTCGGCGTCGAGCACGGCGGCGGCTTCGCCGACGGTCGCGCCCGTCTTGATCCGGTTCGCGACTTCGCGCATTTCGGCCTCGATGCGGGAAAACTCGGCCCAGCCCCATTCGTAGGACTCGCGCAGGTCGAGCTCGGCGCCGATGAAGAACCGCGACCACAGCTTGTAGACGTCCTCGCCGACGGCGTCCTTGGCAGGGGCCCGCGGCGCCAGCTCGGCACGCAGGAATCCGGCGAACTCCGCGAACGCCTCCTGCGCGACGCGGGCGCCGTGGCCGAGGTCGGCGCGCAACGCGTCGCCGACTTCGCCCGCGTTGGCCACAAGTCCGGCGAAGAAGCCCTCTTCGTCCTTCAGCCCGGCCCAGGTTTCGCACTGCTCCGCGACCTTGCCGACCTGCCGCAGCGCGGCCACCTGCCCGGCTTCGGCCCCGGCGAGCAGGGAACGCCGCATGCCGGTCAGCGTTTCGGGCACCTTGCGCAGCCGCGCCGCGATGGTCGCCCACTGCTCGGGCGTGCCGGCGGGCATCAGGTCGAACGAAACGCGCAGTTCCTGCACCGGGCTCGAGATGACGTTCAGCGCCGCGACGTCCAGTCCGGCCGCGTGGATCTCCTGCTCCAGCCCGACACGCTCGGTGAACACCGCCTTCGCGGCCCGCTCCCCCGCGTCGCCGGGTTCGGCCGCTTCCACCGCTGCCAGTGCCCTCGCCCCGAGGGACGCTCTGGTCGCGTACCCGTCCGGCGAGTAGTCGGTCAGCTGGTCGTCGTGACCGGTGATGCCGAGGATGGTGGCCTGGACCGGGTCCGCGGCCGCGTAGTCGTCGACGTACCGGTCGCAGATCCGGTGCACGTCCTGTTCGGTGGAAGCCATGTCCGGCACGCTACCGGCCTGGTGGCGACCGGCGGAACGGACTTAAGCACGGGCCGGGACCAGCCCCAGCCTGGCCACCACCTCACGCGTGGCCTTGGACCGGTTGAACGTGTAGAAGTGCAGGTCCGGCACGCCTTCGGCGATCAACCGCTCGCACAGTTCGGTGATCGCGTCGATCCCGGCGGCGCGGAACGCGGCCGGGTCGCCGGACAGCGGTTCCAGCCGGTCGAGCAGCCGCTGCGAGGCGGGCGCGCCGGAGAGCTTGATCTGGGTGTGCAGGGTGCGCGGCGTGGTCAGCGGCATGATGCCGGGCAGCACCAGCGCGTCGCAGCCCGCGGCGGCCACCCGGTCCCGCAGCCGCAGGAAGTCCTCGGCCTCGAAGAACAGCTGGGCGATCGCGAAATCGGCCCCGGCACGGAACTTCCGGATCAGGTACTTGGTGTCGGACTCCAGATCGGCGGACCGCGGGTGCCCGTAGGGGAAGGCCGAAACCCCGACGCAGAAGTCGCCGAGCGAGCGGACCAGCTCGACGAGTTCCTCGGCGTAGGTCAGCCCCTCGGGATGCGGCACCCAGTCGCCGTAGACGTCGCCGGGCGGGTCGCCGCGCAGCGCCAGGATGTTGCGGACGCCGACCGCGGCGTACCAGCCGATCACGTTCCGCAGTTCCGACACCGAATGGTTGACCGCGGTGAGATGCGCCATCGGCACCAGGGTCGTCTCGGTGGCGACCCGCGCGATGCTGCGGATCGTCCCGTCCCGGCTCGACCCGCCCGCGCCGTAGGTGATGGACATGTACGCCGGGTCCAGCGGTTCGAGCTCGCGGATCGCCCGCCACAGCACGGCCTCGTCCGCCGTGTCCCGTGGCGGGAAGAACTCGATGGAAAAGGCGGGCCCGTCGCCCTGTAGCCGCTCGATCACCGACGTCATACCGGAAATGGTAGAGGGAAATGTCCGCCTCCTGGGAGTCCCCTCCCAGCGACTGGACTTGTTTTCGAGTCTCGCCCGAGGTGGCGCTGGGCTAGGCTCGGTCCGAGGGAGTGAGCATGAGCAGCGAGGACGACGAGAGCTGGGACGAACACGTCCGCGTGGCCGTCTACCGGGCGTTCGCGGCGTACGGGCGCCAGCCGACGGCGCCGGAACTGGCCGACGCGGCGGGCGGCTCACTCGCGGTCGCCAAACAGGCACTGCACCGGCTCGCTGACGCGCATCACCTCGTCCTCGACGACTGTGAACACGTCGTGCTGGCCCATCCGTTCGCCGCCGTTCCCCTCGGTTTTTCCGTGATGGGCGAGCACACCCTGTGGTGGGGCGGCTGCGCGTGGGATTCCTTCGCCATCCCGCACCTGGTCCCGCACGAGCCCGAGGTGCTGGTGGCCACCCGCTGCCCCGGCTGCGGGGAGCCGCACGCGCTGGTCGTCGGCCGCGACGCGCCGCCGGCAGGCGAACAGGTGGCGCACTTCCTCGTCCCCGCCGCGCGGATGTGGGACGACGTGCTGCGCACCTGCGGCAACCAGCGGCTGTTCTGCGCGGAGTCCTGTGTGGACGGTTGGCTCGCGGAAACGGGCCACGCCAAGGGCTACGTCATGGATCTCGCGACGCTGTGGCGGCTGGCGAAGGGCTGGTACGCGGGACGTCTCGAATACGGGTATCGCCGCCGGGAACCGGCGCGAGCCGCCGAATACTTCGCCGAGGCGGGCCTGCGCGGCGCGTTCTGGGAGCGGTGAGGGCCACATCCGGGGGCACCCGGCGCGGCGCCGGTCACACCCGTCGGTGAGGATGAACGGTATGAACACGCCCGTGTCCGACGCCGATCTGCCCGCCCACGTCGAGCGTGCGCTGGCCGGATTCCTCGGCCGCGCCGGCGCGGAGATCGTGCGCACCGAGCCGAGCGTGCACGCCGGGATCGAGGCGCTGAGCGGGTTCGTGCTCGGCGGCGGCAAGCGCCTGCGACCGACGTTCGCCTGGTGGGGCTGGCGGGGCGCGGGCGGGGATCCGGCCGGGCCGGACGCCGAGGGCGTGCTCCAGGCCGTGTCGAGCCTCGAACTGATCCAGGCGTGCGCGCTGATCCACGACGACCTGATCGACTCCTCGGACTCCCGCCGCGGCTCCCCGACCGTGCACATCGCCTCGGCGAAGCTGCACGCCGACCGCGGCTGGCTCGGCTCGCCCGCGACGTTCGGGCTGGCCACCGCCGTGCTGGTCGGCGACCTCGCGCTGGCGTGGGCCGACGACATGTTCGCCGACGCCCCGCTGCCCGCCGCCACGATGGCCGCCGCCCGGCCCGCGTGGCGCGCGATGCGCACCGAAGTGCTGGCCGGGCAGTACCTCGACGTCCGCACCCAGGCCACTGGCGACGCCTCGCCCGAAGCCGCGCTGAAGATCGACAAGCTCAAGACCGCCGCGTACACCGTGCAGCGCCCGCTGCACCTCGGCGCCGCGCTCGGCGGGGCCGACGACGAGCTCATCGCCACCCTGCTGGAGTTCGGCGGCGACGTCGGCGTCGCCTTCCAGCTGCGGGACGACCTGCTCGGGGTGTTCGGCGACCCGTCCGTGACCGGGAAACCGGCCGGGGACGACCTGCGCGAGGGCAAGCGGACGCTGCTCGTCGCGCTCGGCCTCCAGCTCGCGGCGGAGCGCGGGGACACCGCCACCGGACGCGTGGTAGCCGAAGCGATCGGGAACGCGGAGCTGACCGACACCGCCGTCGACTCCGTACGCGAGGCGCTCGAAGGCGTCGGCGCCGTGGCCGCCGTCGAGCGGCGCATCGACGAGCTGACCGGCACCGCGATGGCCGCGCTCGACCGCGCGCACCTGGCCGAGCCCGCGCCCGCGGCACTCACCGAACTCGTCGTCAAAGCGACCCAGCGGACGCACTGACATGCGCACGACCACCGGTCCCGGCGAGCACGTCGTGGTGATCGGCGCCGGGCTCGCCGGGCTCTCGGCCACCCTGCACCTGCTCGGCGCCGGCCGCCGGGTCACCCTGCTCGAACAGGACAAGGTCCCTGGTGGGCGAGCGGGCCAGCACGACTTCGGCGGCAATGCGATCGACACCGGCGCGAGCGTGCTGACCATGCCGGAACTGCTCGACGAGGCCTTCGCCGCGGTCGGCGAATCGTTGTCGGGCAACCTCACCCTGACGAAGCTCGACCCCGCCTACCACGCACGCTTCGCCGACGGCAGTTCGCTCGCGCTGCACACCGACGGCGAGGCGATGGAGGCCGAGATCCGCGCGTTCGCGGGCCCGGCCGAGGCGGCGGGATACCGCAGGCTGCGCCGCTGGCTGACCGAGCTGCACGCCGTCCAGCGCGACCACTTCATCGGCGCGAACTTCGACTCGCCACTGGATCTGGTGCGCCCGGAGCTGGTCAAACTCGCGCGGCTCGGCGGATTCGGCAGGCTCGGCCCGCGTATCGGCGAATTCGTGCGTGACGAACGGGTCCGGCGGCTGTTCTCGTTCCAGGCGCTCTACGCCGGGCTCGATCCGAACCGCGCGCTCGGCGCGTACGGCGTCATCGCCTACATGGACACGGTCGGTGGCGTGTACTACCCGGCGGGCGGGATGGGCGCCCTCGCCCGGACGATGGCCGACGCCGCCGGGCGCGCCGGGGCCGACCTGCGGTTCGGCACCGAGGCCGCGTGGCTGGAACGGGTCTCCGAGCGGGTACGCGCGGTCCGGACCCGGTCCGGTGAGCGGATCCCGTGCGACGCCGTCGTGCTCGCGACCGAACTCACCGCCGCGTACCGGCTGCTGGGCGCGCGGCCCCGGCGTCCGCTGCCCCTGCGGTTCTCGCCGTCCGCGGTGGTGCTGCACGGGCACGCCGGGCGCGCCTGGCCGGAGCTGGGACATCACACGATCTTCTTCGGGCGGGAGTGGGACCGGACCTTCGCCGAGATCATCCGCGAGGGCAGGCTGATGACCGACCCGTCGCTGCTGGTCACCCGCCCGACCGCGACCGATCCCGGGCTGGCGGGGGACGGCGGCCAGATCGTCTCGGTGCTCGCCCCGGCGCCCAACCTGCGGCGCGGGCGGATCGACTGGCCGCGGGTCCGGCACGCCTACCGCGACGAGCTGCTGCGCACGCTGGAAGCCCGCGGGCTCACCGGATTCGCCACGGACTTCGCGCTCGACGAGATGCTCACGCCGCACGACTGGGCCGAGCGCGGGCTGGCCGCGGGCACGCCCTTCTCGCTGGCGCACACCTTCACCCAGACCGGCCCGTTCCGCCCGGCCAACCTGGTACGGGCGGCGGGCAACGTCGTGCTGGCGGGCTGCGGGACGACCCCGGGCGTCGGCATCCCGCCGGTGGTGATCTCCGGGCGGCTGGCCGCCGAACGGATCACCGGACGGGTCGCTCGCCGGTGAGTGCCCGGGAGCTGGACGCGGCCGGGGTGCGCGGTCCGGCACTGCGGGCGGCCTACGCGGAGTGCGAGCGGATCAACGCCCACCACGGACGCACGTTCTTCCTCGCCACGCGGCTGTTGCCCGCCCACGCGCGGCCCGCGGTCCACGCGCTGTACGGCTTCGCGCGCATGGCCGACGAGCTGGTCGACAACCCCGAGCCGGGCACTGACCCCGCGGTCGCGCTGGACAAGGTCGCCGATCTGGTCGGGATCGTCTTCGACGGCGGCAGGCCCGGCGACCCGGTACTGGCGGCGCTCGCCGACACCGTCGCGCGCTACGCGCTGCGGCGCGAGCTGTTCGACGCCTTCCTCCACTCGATGCGGATGGACCTGAC
This sequence comes from Amycolatopsis sp. NPDC058986, assembly GCF_042741125.1. NCBI lineage: Bacteria > Bacillati > Actinomycetota > Actinomycetes > Pseudonocardiales > Pseudonocardiaceae > Amycolatopsis > Amycolatopsis sp. NPDC058986. Next base: position 124,888 of record NZ_JBHYJW010000018.1, read on the forward strand.
CGTCACCGAGTACGCCACCTACGCCGACCTCGCCGAGTACGTCCACGGTTCGGCCGAGGTGATCGGGCTGCAGATGCTGCCGGTGTTCGGCACGGTCGTTCCGTGCGCCGAAGCGGAACCGGCCGCGGCGGCGCTGGGCGAAGCGTTCCAGCTGACGAACTTCCTGCGCGACGTCGGCGAAGACCTCGATCGAGGGCGGCTCTACCTGCCCGCCGAGGAACTCGCCGCGTTCGGTGTCGACCGGGAATTGCTGGTCCACTGCAGGCGACGGCGGGTGTCCGATCCGAGGATCCGCCAAGCGCTCGCGTTCGCGGTGTCGAGGACGCGAGCGGTCTACCGGCGCGCCGAGTCCGGAATTCCCTTGCTGCGTCCCGAATCCCGGCCGTGCGTGCGCGTCGCGATCACGTTGTACGAGGGCATTCTCGACGAGATCGAGCGGCTCGGCTACGACGTGCTCCACCGCCGCGCCATCGTCCCGGCGCGACGCCGGCTCGTCGTCGCGCTGCCCCGTCTTATCCGGATGTGGGCACGCGGATCGTGACCTAGGCTAAGGATCATGACCACAGCATCGAACAGGCCCATCCGGATCGGCGTGCAGATCCAGCCACAGCACGCCGAGTACGCCGACATCCGCCGGGCGGCCAGCGAGGCGGAAAACCTCGGTGTCGACATCGTGTTCAACTGGGACCACTTCTACCCGCTCACCGGCGACCCCGGCGGCAAGCACTTCGAGTGCTGGACCATGCTCGGCGCCTGGGCGGAATCGACCTCGCGGGTCGAGATCGGCGCGCTGGTGACGTGCAACAGCTACCGCAACCCCGAACTGCTCGCCGACATGGCCCGCACGGTCGACCACATTTCGGACGGCAGGCTCATCCTGGGCATCGGCTCCGGCTGGTTCGAAAAGGACTACGACCAGTACGGCTACGAGTTCGGCACCGCGGGCGGCAGGCTCGACGACCTCGCCGAAGCGCTGCCGCGCATCGAGGACAGGCTCGGCAAGCTGAACCCCGCGCCGACCCGCAAGATCCCGACGATGATCGGCGGTGGCGGCGAGAAGAAGACGCTGCGGCTCGTCGCGAAGCACGCGGACATCTGGCACGGTTTCGGCGACCCGGAGATCGTCGAGCGCAAGGTCGGGATCCTCGACCAGCACTGCGCCGCGATCGGCAGGGACCCGGCGGAGATCGAACGCTCGGTCGGGGTGAAGGCCGGGCCGGACGAACTGGGACCCCGGCTGCGCGACCTCGGCGTCTCGCTGTTCACCGTCGAGGCCAACGGCCCCGCCTACGACCTCGAGCCTCTCAAGTCGTGGATCGCCTGGCGGGACAAGCAAAACGGCTAGTGGTCCGCCACGTGCGCCGAAGGCCACCTCGAGGAACCTGGAGTCGCTCGAGGTGGCCTTCAGCGACCTGGCATGCCGCGAACGGAAGATTCGGGACACCCCCGCACCCACCGCGCGTTCCCAGGGCCGTGAAGGACTCCTTACCGGCGCTCAGTGCCCGTAAGGGGTCCTTCACGGCACTCATGTCCACAAAGGACGGAGCCGCTTCGCCGCGAACGGAAGTTTCGGCACCCCCTGAGAGCCCCCGAATACGACCCTAGCGGCGGGGACCGACAGAACCGCGGCCACACGAAGCGGGCCAGTGGAGGTCGAGGTCCGCGGGGGCCTCCTCGCGGGACTCTGAGTCCTTCGAGGAGGCCCCCACGGAACGTCGCGAGGTCAGGCGGCCGCGTCGAAGAACCAGGCCACGGTGAGGGCGCCGGGGTCGATCACGCCGCGGGCGTGTTCGCCGACGTAGCTGGCCCGGCCCCGTTTGGCCAGCAGGTTTTCCGTGGACGCGGCGCCTTCGTGGGCGGCGGCCGCCGCCGCGGCGAGCGCCTTGCGGACGTCGTCACCGCGGGCCGCCGAGGCGGCGAGCGCCTCCGCGGCGGGCACCATCGCGTCCACCATGGTCTTGTGCCCGACCTCGGCGTTGCCCAGCCGGCGCACCGCCGCCTGCGCGTTGTCCGCCGCCGTGGCGAGGACCGCCACGGTCGCTTCCGCGCCGACGGCCTTCGCGAACTCCCGGAACCACATCCCGAACAACGGGCCACTGGTGCCGCCGGTGTGCAGGAAGGCGTTGGCCACCGCGGTGAACACCGCGCCCGGGGTCTCCGGCGCGTCCGCTTCGAGGTTGGCCGCCGCGCGCTCGACCGCGGAGCGCAGGTTCGTGCCGTAGTCGCCGTCGCCCGCGCGGCGGTCGAGTTCGGTCAGCTCATCGCCCCGGTCGCGCACCGCCGCGATGAACGCGTCGATCCAGGTCCGCGTCTCGGCCGTTCCGAACATGTTCCGCTCCTTCACCACGTCAGCGCCGGGGTCCGCACCGGCGCGTCCCACAACCCGGTCAGTTCGTCGTCGGCCCGCAGCAGGGTGATCGAGCACCCGCGCATGTCCAGCGACGTGACGTACGAGCCGACCAGCGACCGCGCGAGGACGATCCCCGCGTCGTCGAGGAAAGCCGCCAGCTCCCGGTGCACCACCGACAGTTCGAGCGCGTGCGTGCCGCCGAGCCCGTTGACGATCGCGAGCACGCCGTCGCCGCTTCCGAGGCCCAGCGCCTCGACGATCGGCGCGGCCAGCTGCGGGACCAGTTCGCGGGCGGGGCCGAAGGGGCGACGTCCGATGCCGTGCTCGCCGTGGATGCCGACGCCGAACTCGATCTCGTCATCGGGCAGCTCGAACGACGGCCGCGACTGGCCCGGCCGAGTGCAGGACGCCAGCGCGAGCGCCAGGGTGCGCGCCGACCCGGCGACGCGGGTGCCCAGCTCCACCAGCTCGGCCAGCGTGGCACCGCGCTCCGCCGCCGCGCCGCAGATCTTCTCCACCGCGACCACCGCCGCGGTCCCCCGCCGGCCCGGACCGCCCTCCTCCTGGCCGTCGGTCGCCAGATCGTCGTCGACGAGCACGGTGGCGACCTCGACACCCTCGTCGGCGGCCAGCTCGGCGGCGATGCGGAAGTTCAGCACGTCCCCGGTGTAGTTCTTGACGATCAGGAGCACGCCCCGGCCGCGGTCCGCGGCGCTGATCGCGGCCTTGATCTGGAACGCGGTGGGACTGGCGAACACCGCGCCCGGCACGGCCGCGTCGAGCATGCCCTCGCCGACGAACCCGGTGTGCAGGGGCTCGTGGCCCGAACCGCCACCGGAAACCAGCGCGACCTTCGGCGTCGTCACGCCGGTGGCACGCACGACGTAGGCAGGGTCCTCGTGCCACCGGATCAGGTCCGGATGCGCCCGCTGTAACCCCGCCAGGGCCTCGGGCACGAACTCGGCCGGGTCGTTGATCAGCTGCCGTACCGCCACGGGCGCCTCCTCGCGCATTTCGACCAGCGACTCGAACGACGTCGCCTTAACGACATAGTCGCAATGCATTCGACATTATCGAATGTGCGATGACCATAGGTCGCCTCGCCGCTGTTGTAAAGTGCGTGCGGATGACGGCCTCGCGAAAGGACGGACGATGATCCAGTCCGTCGACAGGGCGATGCGCATCCTCGGCGTGTTGCGGTCCTCGCGGCGGTTGTCCCTGTCCGAGCTGGCCGGACGGCTGGAGCTGGCACCGTCCACAGTGCACGGAATCGTGAAAACCCTGCAGGCGCACGGATTCGTGCTGCAGGACAGGGCCTCGGGCCACTACCGGCTCGGTCCCGGCGCGCTGAAGCTGGGCAACGTCTACCTCGACACGCTGGAGCTGCGGTCCCGCGCCGTGTCCTGGGCGGCGGAGGTCACCCGCGGCACCGGGTACGCGACCCGCACCGGCGTCCTGCTCCCGGGCGAGGTGCTGATCGTGCACCACGAGCCACGCCCGGACGGGTCCCGGCAGATGCCCGAGGTCGGCATCACCATCCCGGTCCACGCCAGCGCGCTCGGCAAGGCGATCCTGGCGTTCTCCGACCCGGACACCGCCAACGCCCAGCTGGGGGAACTGCACAGCATGACCCGGGACACGGTGACCGGCCCGGAGCAGCTGCGCACCCAGCTCGACGAGATCCGCGAACACGCCTTCGCGACCGAACGGGAGGAAGCGGTCATCGGCGAATGCGAGCTGGCCGCGCCGGTCTTCGACGGCTACGACACGGTCGTCGGTGCGATCGGCGTCGTCGTCCCGGCGCAGGAGTGGCCTGCCGGGGACGCCCTCGAGCCCGTCGCCGGCGCGGTACGCGACGCGGCACGGGCGATTTCCCGCGAGCTCGGGGCGACACGCTGGCCGGTGCCGCCGGGGTGACACTCACCACCACGCGGCGTATGCCCTTCGGCGTCCAGTATTAGATTCCCCCTGTGCACACGGAGAAGACCCCCGACGACGGGAACGAACCCGGCCCGCGCCGGACGCTGCCCGCGGCCGACCTCGCGACCACCGTGGTGTTCGCCGGGTTCATCGCGGTACTCGGCGTCTTCCCCGGCCTGTACCTCGGCGGCGGGAGCGTACCCGTGGTCCTGCAGAACGCCGGGCCGCTGCTCGCTGGCTGCGTGCTCGGCGCGCGGCGGGGCACCGCCGCCGTCGTGCTGTTCCTCGCGCTCACCGCGATCGGCCTCCCGCTGCTTTCCGGCGGCCGCGGCGGTATCGCGCCGTTCCTGGGCCCGAGCTGCGGTTTCCTCCTCGGCTGGATCCTCTCCGCGCTGGTCGCGGGCGCGATCGTGACACGGGCGAAGCGCGTCGGCCTGCCGATCCTGCTGCTCGCCGCGGTGCTCGGACTGGCCGCCGACTACCTCGTCGGCGTCCCCTACCTCGCCTTCTACCTGGGCGATCCGCGCGCCGCCGCCGTGCAGTCGCTGGTCTTCCTGCCCGGCGACGCGATCAAGGTCGTGGCCGTCGCGCTGATCACCTCGGTGCTGCACCGGGCACTGCCGGGCAGGCTCGCCGGATCGTCGCGACGGACGGGCTGATGCTCGCCACTCCCCCGATCGCCGGCCCCGGATCGGTGCCGCCCGCGCTGCTGACCCGGGCGCACGGCGCGGCGGAACGGCTGGCCGCGCACGGGATCGGCGAGGGCTCGCGAGTGGCGATCGAAGCGCCGGACACCCTGGCCTGGTTCCTCGGCGCGGATCTGGTCGGCGCCGCCGCGCTGATCGTCGAACCCGGCTGGTCGGCGAGGGAGCGGGCCGCGGTGCTCGCCGACGCGGCACCGGATCTGGTCGTGACCGGCGATCCCGGCATCGCGCGCGAAGGCGTGACCCCGGCCGGTGACGGCCGCACCTGGTTCGCACTGCCGACGACGTCCGGCAGCAGCGGAGCGCCGAAAGTCCTGGCCAGGACCAGGGATTCGTGGCTGGACAGCTTCGCCGCGCTCGGTCCGCTCGACGGGCCGGTGCTGATCCCCGGGCCGTTGAGTTCGTCGCTGTTCCTCTTCGGCGCGCTGCACGCGTTCTGGTGCGGCCAGGACGTCGAACTGCTGTCGCGCTGGGACCCGGCGGCCGCCGCGCGGGCCGCGACGCGGACAGCGTCGGTGCACGTGGTGCCCGCGATGCTGACGGGACTGCTCGCCGTGCTCGACCGGCAGCCGGAGACGAGGGCTGCCTGCACGCTGAAAACGATCGTCTGCGGTGGAGCGCACGTCGACGCCGCGGACCGCGCACGTCTCGCCGAGCTGTTACCGGGCACCGAGCCGCTGTTCTACTACGGCTCCGCGGAACACTCGCTGATCGCCGTGGAACGCGGCGGTAGCGGCCTGCGCCTCGTTCCCGGCGTGGACGTCGAGATCCGCGACGGGATCCTGTGGGTCGATTCACCGCTGGCGCACAGCGCGCGACTGGACGGCGGCGTGCCCCGGTATGTCCACAAAGGATTCTCTACTGTGGACGATCGGGCCGTGTTCGACGACACCGGCGCGCTGGTGGTGCACGGGCGCGCGGGATCGATGGTGTCCAGCGGCGGAAAACTGGTCGCATGCGAGGAAGTCGAGGTCGTGCTGCGCGCCGTTCCCGGCGTCACCGACGTCCTCGTGGCCGGGACGCCGCATCGGACGTTCGGCTCGCTCGTGACGGCCGTTGTCGAAATCCCGGCCGAAACCACGGACACCTCCCGCGACGTCCTGCGGGCCCTGCGGACGGCCGCGCGCAGGGAACTCGAACCGGCCAAACGGCCCCGGCGCTGGCTCGCGGTCAAGGAACTTCCCCGTACCGCCGCGGGGAAACCGGCACGCGCCGCCGTCGACGCGATGCTACGGGACGGCGAACTCGCCGCGGAGCCACTGTGAACAACACTGTGAACGACGAACGGGTTCCTGTGGTCATCGCCGCCCGGCGGACCCCGATCGGCGACGCGGGCGGCTCGCTTCGCCGGTACACAGTGGACGAACTCGCCGCACCCGTGCTGCGGGCGGCATTGGCGGACTCCGGACTGACCACTGTGGACGATGTCATCCTCGGGAACGTCTTCGGCCCCGGCGGCAACACGGCGCGGGTGAGCGCGCTGCGCGCCGGTCTGGGCGCGGAGGTTCCCGGCGCCACGATCGACCGGCAGTGCGCCAGCGGGCTGGCCGCGATCGCGACGGCCGCCGCGTTGATCCGCGCGGGCGAGGGCGAGACGTACCTCGCCGGGGGCGTCGAAAGCGTGTCCACCGCTCCGTATCGCTTCTGGCGCCCGGAATCCGCGACCGCGCCGCCGCGGGCCTACACCCGCGCGCCGTTCGCGCCCGCGGAGATCGGCGACCCGGAAATGGGTCCCGCCGCCGACCTCGTCGCCGCGGAGGCGGGGATTTCCCGGGAACGCCAGGACATCTTCGCCGCGCGCAGCCACGAGCGGGCGATCGCGGCGCAGCGGGACGGGCACTTCGGCGCCGAACTCGTCCCGCTCGGCGCTGCCGAGAAGGACGAACGCCCCCGCGCGGGATTCACGCCCGAACGGCTGGCCCGGTTCCGGCCCGCCTTCACCGACGGCGGCACGGCCACCGCCGCGAACTCCTGCGGGATCAGCGACGGCGCGGCCGCCGTGGTGATCACCAGCGAGGCGGTCCGCCGGCGGCTCGGGCTGCCCGGCCTGCGACTGATCGCCTCCGCGACCTCGGCCGTCGATCCGAACCGGCTCGGGCTGGGCGCGGTGCCCGCGATGACGAAGATCCTCGACCGCGTACCCGACGTCGTCGAGTTCAACGAGGCGTTCGCGGGCCAGGCACTGGCCTGCCTCGCCGCGGCGGGGATCGACGAGCACACGGTCAGCCCCGATGGCGGCGCGATCGCGCTGGGACATCCGTGGGGCGCCTCCGGCGCCGTGCTCGTGGTGCGGCTGTTCGGCACGCTGGTCCGGCGACGCGCCGGAAACACGGGCCTGGCCGCGTTGTCGGCGGGCGGCGGTGTCGGCGTGGCAACGATGTGGGAGACGGTGGCGTGATCGAATTCGAAGGTGTCGGCCACCGCTACGGCGACCGCACCGTCCTCGCCGACGTGGATCTGCGGCTGCCGGAACGGCGGATCGCGTTCGTCGGCGCGAACGGTTCGGGCAAGTCGACGCTGGCGAGGATGATCAACGGCCTCGTCCACCCGAGCGCGGGCCGGGTCCGGGTCGACGGCCGGGATCCGGTGCGGGACGGCCGGGCCGTCCGGCGGCGCGTCGGCTTCGTGTTCACCAACCCGGACAGCCAGATCGTCATGCCGACCGCGGGCGAGGACGTCGCCTTCTCGCTGCGCCGAAGTGGACTGTCCAAATCGGAGCGTGCGGCGCGGGCGGCCGAGCTGCTCGCCGAATTCGGCCTCGCCGGCTACGCCGATCACCCGGCCCACGACCTTTCCGGCGGGCAGAAGCAGTTACTCGCGTTGTGCGCGATGCTCGTCACCGAGCCGGACGTCCTCGTCTGCGACGAACCGACGACGCTGCTGGATCTGCGCAACAAACGCCAGTTCGCGCGGCGGCTCGAAGGACTCACGCAGCAGGTCGTGCTGGTGACCCACGACCTCGACCTGCTCGGCGGCTTCGACCGCGTCGTCGTCCTCGATCAGGGACGGGTGGTGGCCGACGACCGGCCGGACGAGGCGCTGCGCCGGTACCGGGAGCTGATCGGGTGACCGGCGGCTACCAGCCGGGGACGAGCCCGCTGCACCGCGCGCCCGCCGGGGCGAAACTCCTCGGGCTGCTCGTGCTCGCGACGGCGGTGTTCCTGCTGCGTTCCCCTGGGTGGCTCGGCGGGATCTGCCTGGCCGTGGTGGCGGGCTACGGGCTCGCGCGCCTCCCGGTCCGCCGCTGTCTGCGGATGTTCCGGACGCTGCTGCTGTTCGCGCTCGCCGTGTTCGCGGTGCAGTGGTGGCTCGTGAGCCTCGACGCCGCGTGGCTGGTGAGCCTGCGGCTGGTGGCGGCGCTCGCCGCGGCGAACCTGTTCACCGCCGTCACCCGGGTCGACGACCTGGTCTCGACCATCGAACGTGTCGCGACGCCGCTGCGCCGGTTCGGCCTGCGGCCGGAGCGGATCGGCCTGCTCGTCGGACTGACCGTGCAGGCCGTCGCGACACTGTCCACAATCGCCGGGCAGGTCCGCGAAGCCGCGAAGGCACGGGGCGCGGAACGCTCGGCGATCGCCGTCGCGGTGCCGTTCCTGGTCCGCACCATCCGCCACGCCGACGAGCTCGGCGAGGCCCTCGCCGCCCGCGGCGAAGGCGACGGCAGGACCTGAAGCGCTCGTCCTGTCGGCGGGGAAACTGTCGGTGGGGCGAGTTATCGTCTGGCCGGTCCACCGCGTTCCCGTGTAGAAGGTTTGAGGTCCTGATGGCTGTGTCGTCCCGTGACTCGATGCTGGAGCTGCTCTCGGCGGACGGCCCGGACCCGGAGCACGCCGAAGCGCTGATGCTCTACGGCAGGCTGGTCGGAAACTGGACCATCAGCAACCGGTACCGCTTCCCCGACGGGCAGTGGCGGACCGCCGAGGGCGAGTGGCGTTTCGGCTGGGCACTGGGCGGCCGGGTGGTGCAGGACGTGCTCTTCTGCCCGGAGTTCCACGGCCGGTATCCCGGCACCACCGTCCGCATGTACGACGTCAACACCGGGCTGTGGCAGATCACCTGGTTCTCGCCGAAACTGCCGTCGTACTTCTCCCAGACCGGCCGCCCGGACGGCGCCGGCGGGATGATCCAGGAGGGCACCGACCCCGACGGCAAGCGCTCGCGGTGGACGTTCACCGACGTCACACCGGACTCCTTCCACTGGCAAGGTTTCAGCGCCACCCCCGACGGCGAGTTCGACCTCTTCCAGGAGATGCACGCGACCCGCGCCTAACCCGAGTTCTCCCTCCAATCACGCGAGATCTCCGTCCAATCACGCGAGATCTCCCTCCCTGTCACCGAAGTCGCCGGAGCGCGGGACGTGAGTCGCGTGATCAGGGGGAGATCTCGCGTGATCAGACGCGGAACTCGCGTGATCAGGGGGAGATCTCACGTGAGCTGGCGGCGGTGGGCGGCGACGCGTTCCCGGGTCGAGCACCGCGTCGAGCAGTAGCGGCGCGGGCTGCCGCCGCCCAGGTGCGCGAACGGTTTCCCGCAGGACGGGGACGCGCAGATCCCGCCGGGCAGGGCCTGCCGGTCGGCCAGCAGCACCGCGAGCGCGAGCGCCGACGAGGTCACGAACCAGGTGTCCCACGGCCCGTCGTCGTCGGCGTCCACGTGCAGATGCCAGCCGAAGGCCGCGTCGTGGGCGGTCAGCCGCGGCGGCCCGGCGTAGGCGGCGAAGAGGCGGTTGAGCACGTCGGCGGCTTCCTCGACGTCGGCGGCGGCGAACACCTCCCGCAGCGCGACCGCGGCCTCCCGCAACGCCGCGACGTCCTTTGTGGACGGTTCGCCCGCGTCGGTTTCCCCGTGCTCGCGCAGCACATCGGCGACCACGGCGGGCGAGGGTTCGCCGGGCAGCAGGACGTCCAGCAACGCCACCGCGCGGCGGACGGCGTCCCGCGCCGAGCGGCCCGCGACGAAATCCCGGTGCGGAACGGTCATATCCCACTGTAACGTCTCGCCCATGAGAAGCCGTTACCGGCTCGCCGCCTACCTCACCGGCGCGACGGCCGCCCGCACCGGCGACGAGCTGTCCGGCCCGGCACTGCTGCTGCTCGGCCTCGCCGGTTCGGCGGGCGCGGGGTCGGCGCTGCTCGCCGGGCTGACGATCTCGGCGGCCGCGGGCGGTCCGCTCTTCGGCGCGCTGCTCGACCGCAGCCCGGCGCCCGGGCGGCTGCTCACCGGAGCGCTGGCCGCGTACGCAGGCGGCCTCGGCCTGGTGACGGCGTCTTTCGGGCACGCGCCGTTTCCCGCGGTGGTGGCGATCGCGGTCGCGGCGGGCCTGGTCAACCCCGCGATCGCCGGGGGCTGGACGGCTCAGCTGCCCGCCGTCGCGGGTGCCGCGCTCCCCCGGGCGAGCAGGCTCGACGCGATCACCTACAACGCGGCGAGCCTCACCGGGCCGGGGCTGGCCGGGCTGGTCGCGACCCTCGCGAGCGCACCCGCCGCGCTCGTGGTGGCGATCGCGCTGGTCGCCGCCGCACTGCCACTGGCATGGCGCCTGCCGAAGCGGACGTCTCCCCTGCCCGGCACGCCCTTGCGTACGCAGTTCGCCGCAGGCTTCAGCGTCTTGGTCCGCAACCGGGCGCTGCTGCGCGCCACGGCGACGTCGACGCTGTCCTTCGTCGGTCTCGGCATGGCCCTGGTCTGCTACCCGCTGCTGGGAATCCTCCGGCTCGGCGGCGCGGGGAACGGCACGCTGCTGGTGACCGGGCTGGCCGCGCTGTCACTCCTGGCCAACGTCGTCCTGGCACGACGTCCCCTGCCCTTGAGCCCGGACCGCACGGTGCTCGCCAGCACGCTCGTCCTCGCCGCGAGTTTCGCGGCGTCGGCCTTCGCGCCCGGTGTGGTCCCGCTGGTGCTCGCGGCCGCGCTGGCCGGGCTCGGCCAAGGCCCGCAGCTGACCTCCCTGTTCGCGATCCGGCACCGCGAAGCCCCGGAGCACGTGCGCGCGCAGGTGTTCACCACCGCTGCCAGCATCAAGATCACCGGGCTCGCGCTGGGCACGGCGGTGGCGGGCCCGCTCGCGGCGTGGTCGGTCCCCGGCTGCCTGCTCGCCGCCGCGGCCACGCAGTTACTCGCCGCGGTGGCCTACCTGCTGTGTGCGGGCAGGAAGGCGGTCAGAACGCCATCGCCTGCGCGCGCCGCTTGACCTCGGTGCCGTGGCTGGTGCGCAGCGCGTTGACCGGGGTGCTCCCTGGCAGCGTGTCGTCGGCGGTGAACAGCCAGCGGAGCATCTCCGTCCGGCTGAACCCGGCGTCGGCGAGCACGGTGATGGTGCCCGCGAGGCCCTTCACGACCCCGTCCTTGACGAAGAAATCCCCGGGCACGCAGAGTTCACCGCCCCGGCGTACCGCGATCAGGTGACCGTCGCGCAACAGCTGCCGCACCTTGTTGGCCGAGATCCCCAGCACGTCCGCGACCTCCGACAACGGGAGCACGGAGACAGCGGTGTCGAGGATGTCATCGGCGACAGGAATCCCACTCACACGTGACACTGTGCCACATTCCGTCCCTTTTCCCGCTAGTGCGCACGGGTGACCGGTGAGGGCGTGCCCACTACGCGTGCGTGAGTCCGTACGATTCAGAGCTGTGACACGCACCCACCCCAGTCTGGCCGGAACGCTGCTCGAACAGCGGTACCGGGTGGACAGGCTGCTAGCGCGCGGCGGGATGTCGTCGGTCTACCGGGGCACCGACACCCGGCTGGACCGGCAGGTCGCGATCAAGGTCATGGACCCGCGCTTCGCCGACGACCGCTCCTTCGTCGACCGGTTCGTCCGGGAGGCCCGGTCGGCGGCCCAGCTGCATCACCCGCACGTAGTAGCCGTGCACGACCAGGGCTTCGACAGCCCCGTCGGCGGCGAGCCGGGGTACGCGTTCCTCGTCATGGAGCTGGTCGACGGCGGAACCCTGCGCGATCTGATGGACGCGAACGGGCCGCTGGACGTCGCCCTCGCGCTCACCATCGCCGAACAGGCCCTCACCGCGCTCGCGGCCGCGCACGCCGCCGGGCTCGTGCACCGCGACGTCAAACCCGAGAACGTGCTCATCGGCCGCGGCGCCACGGTCGGCTCCGGCGGCGTCGTCAAGGTCGCCGACTTCGGGCTCGTCCGCGCCGTCGCCAGTGCCGGGACGACCAGCTCCAGCGTCATCCTCGGCACCGTCGGCTACCTCTCCCCCGAACAGGTCACCACCGGCGCGACCACCTCGCGCGGCGACGTCTACTCGGCCGGGATCCTGCTGTTCGAGATGCTCACCGGCCGCGCCCCCTACACCGGGGACACCGCCATCTCGGTGGCCTACCGCCACGTCAACGACGACGTCCCGAGGCCGAGCGAGCTGCGGCCGGGGCTGCCGCCCGCCCTCGACGAGCTGATCCTGCGCGCGACCCGGCGTGATCCGGAGCAGCGCCCCGCCGACGCGGGCGTGCTGCTGTCCGAGCTGCTCGCCGTCCGCGCCGAGCTGGGCCTGCCCGCGGTGCCGATCCCGGTGCCCCCGCCGCCGGACGCCGGGGAGACCGACAGCGAGCGCACCATGCGGATCGCCCCGGTCACCGACCAGACCATGCCGGTCACCGGCCCGCAGGGCACCCGCGCGCTGACCCGCGCCGCCGCCCCCGTGGCGCCTCCCCCGCCGCCACACGCCGAGCCCCCGATGCCCGCCGGCGAGGCCAGGCCACCGGCGAACCGCAAGCGGACGATCGCGCTGATCGCCGCGGCGGTGCTGGTGCTGGGCGGGCTGATCGGCGCGTTCGCCTACATCCTCACCGACTCCGCGCCCAACACCGCGACCGTGCCCGCGCTCGCCGGGAAGAACCAGGCCGACGCCGGGGACGCGCTGCGCGCGGCGAAACTGGTCCCGCAGTTCAACCAGGTCTTCGACAACACCGTGCCCGCCAACACGGTGATCAAGTCCGATCCGGCCGCGGGTGCCACGCTGCCGCCGAACTCCACGGTCACCGTCCTGCTGTCCAAGGGCCGTCCGATCGTGCCCGACGTCAAGCCCGGCACCCCCGCCGCCGACGCGGACCGCGCGATCCAGGCCGTGCAGCTCACCCCGACGCGCGGGACGCCGGAGTACAGCAACGAGGTCGCGCAGGGCGCGGTGATCCGCACCGACCCGTCGCCCGGCAGCCCGCTCGACGTCGGCAGCACGGTCGCGCTCGTGCTGTCCAAGGGCCCCGAGCCGCTGCCGCCGGTCCCCGACGTCACCGGCCGCCCGCAGGACCAGGCGTTCCAGACCCTCAAGCAGGCCGGCTTCGAGCCGTTCCTGGCAGGCGAGGAGTTCAAGGAGGACGTCGCGGCCGGATCGGTCACCAAGACCAGCCCCGCAGGCGGTTCGTCGGCGACCAGCCGCAGGGTCGGCGTGTTCGTGTCCAACGCCGTCCAGGTGCCCGACGTCCGGTTCAAGCAGTTCGACGAGGCCGAGAAGATCCTCGCCGGGCTCGGGCTCAAGGCCGACCGGGACGGCGGCAGGGGACACGGCGGGTTCCAGTTCGTGATCGACCAGGACCCGAAGCCCGGCGAGCGGGTCAAGAAGGGCAGCAAGGTCGAGCTGAAGGTGTTCGGATGATCGGGAGCCGCGGCCGGGTGACCGGCGCGATCGGCCCCGGTCTGATCGGCGAGGTACTGCTCACGGTGCGCGGCGGGACGGAGGCGTTCTACGCCTACCCGGTGAATCCGGAGGAGAACATCGCCTCCGGGACCCAGATCCTGGTGGTGGATTTCGAGCCGCCGCGTACGGTCTACGTGGAACGGTGGCAACCGCTGAGCCCCTAGCGGCGTCGAAGGGCTACCCAGGAACACACAACAGAAAAGAGCGGGGGTAGCGCGGCTATGGGCATCGGGGAAATCCTGCTGGTCTCCGGCGGTGGGCTGATCGCGGTCCTGATCGTCGTCTTCGGGATCCTGCGGCTGCTGTACAAGGTCGCCGAGCCGAACGAGGCACTCATCATCTCCGGGCTCGGGGTGCGGGTCGAACGCCACGAGACCGCCGACAGCCTCGGCTTCAAGATCGTCACCGGCCGCGGGGTCAACGTGATCCCCGGCTTCCAGACCGCGCGACGGCTTTCGCTGGACACCAGGGGCGTCAACCTCCAGGTGTCGTGCGTGACCAAGCAGGGCCTGCCGGTCACCGTGCGCGCGGTGGTCATCTACAAGGTCGGCGACGACTTCGCCTCGATCGCCAACGCCGCCCGGCGCTTCCTCGACCAGCAGAAGGGCATGAACGACACGATCCACGAGCTGTTCTCCGGGCATCTGCGCTCGATCGTCGGCGGCCTGACGCTGGAGGACATGATCCACAACCGCGAGGCGCTGACCGGGGAGGTCCGGCAGTCCTCGGCCACCGAGATGATCAAGCTCGGGCTCATCGTGGACTCGTTGCAGATCCAGGAGATCGACGACGAGACCGGCTACATCCTCAACCTCGGCAAACCGCACGCCGCCGCCGTCGCGGCCAGTGCCAGGATCGCCGAGGCCCAGCGCGACCAGGAGGCGGCCGAGGCCGAGCAGATCGCGGCGGCGAAAAAGGCGGCCGCGGTGCGGGGCAGCCAGATCCAGCAGGCCGGGTACCAGGCCGAGGTGGACGAGGCCCGTGCGAAGGCGAGCCAGGCGGGCCCGCTCGCCGAGGCCAGCTCACGCCAGGAGGTCGTGGTCCAGGAGACCCGCGCGGCCGAGCTGGAGGCCGCGCTGGCGGAGCAGCGGCTGCAGTCGCAGGTCCGCAAGCCCGCCGACGCGAAGGCGTACGACACGCGGACCACCGCCGACGCGGCCCGCGACGCGCAGATCGCCAGGGCACAGGCCGAAGCGAAGGAGACCGAGTTGCGCGCCGCGGCGGACGCCACCCGGGTGAAGACCGCGGCCGAAGCCGAGGCGCAGGCCACCCGGTCGCGGGCGGAGGCGACGGCGAGCGCGACGAAGGCGACCGGTGAGGCCGAGGCGACCGCGGCGAAGGCCCGCGGGCTGGCCAACGCCGAGGCGGCCAAGGCACAGGGCCTCGCCGAGGCCGAGGCGGCCCGCGCGAAGGGCCTGGCCGAGGCGGACGCCATCAAGGCTCGGGCCGCGGCGCTGGCGGAGAACCAGGAAGCCGTCGTCGCCCAGCAACTCGCCGAACGCTGGCCCGAGATCGTACAGGCGGGAGCCCAGGCATTCGGTAACGTGGACCACATGGTGGTGCTGAACGGCGCGGACGGGATGTCCGACATGTTCGCCAAGGCGCTCTCACTGGGCGGGACCGGCCTCGGCCTGGCCCGGCAGCTGATGGACGCCATGGGCGGCACGTCGAAACTCGCCGAAGAGGCCGTGCAGCAGAACGGCGACCTGACGTCCCGCGAATAACGGCGATGAACTTCTTCACGGACGGTCCTCGCGAGCGGCCCCTGTTCCCCGTGCCGGAACAGGAGCTCTACGCCTATGAGGGCCGTCCGTGGACCGGTCCGCCCGGCGACCACATCGTGCCGGCGATGCTGCCGTGGATCGTGCAGCTGGCGCGGTCCGAGCGCACGGTGGTCGCGCTGCGGGGTGTCGAGGTCTGGCCGGAGGCGGCGACGCTGCGCCTGTCGGTCTACTCGCGCGACAGCCTGCTCGCCGACGCGCCCCGTGGCAGCCTGATCGACCACCGCCGGGTACCGGACTACAACGCGCTGCTCCTCGGCGTGCTGTTCGCCGACGGCAGCCGGGCCAGCTCCGAGACGATCTCGGTGCCGTCGGCGACCGAACCGGAGGCGCCGGTACTGCGGGCGCAGGGCCGCGGTGGCTCGGCGTTCCACTTCGACCACGAGGTCTTCGTCTGGCCGCTGCCGCCACCGGGGCCGATGAAGCTGATCGTGCAGTGGCTCGACCGCGGTATCTCCGAGACCCAGACCCGGCTGGACGGCGGCGCGATCCGGGGCGCGGCGCCCGAGGCGGGCGAGCTGTGGCCGGGCCTGCACCGCCGCACGCCGAAGGAGCTCCCTGCCCGCCGCGTCGGCGATCAGGTGGCGATCACGCACCAGACCGTCACGGGCGAGGCGACCACCGAGGCCTCGCCGTCCCCGCTGCCCAGCCGGGGACCCGGCGCCACCTTCGCGCGGCGAAATCCCGCCAACGGGTTTAGCCCGGGGAAGAACGCGGTTACCCCGGAACGGCACCCCGAGTCCTGAACACGTTTGGGTGAACGTCACCATAGTTAGCGCGGGTGAAACACCATGACCACTCACCCGTCATGTCCCGATGATGCAGTGTTGATGATGCAGTGTCGCTCATCCCCCTTCCCGTTCCCACCGGACAAGGAGAGGATGCCGATGACAGGCTCCCCGCTCAGCGCGCTCGACGTGGCTTTCTTGTGCCTGGAAAGCGAAACCGCCCCGATGCACATGGGCGCGGTGATCACCTTCAGCCCGCGTGGGCCGGTGGATCCCGGCAGAATGGCCGCGCTGCTGGCGGAACGCGCGAACGGGATTCCGAAGCTGCGTCAGCACGTGCGCACCGCACTGTTCCCGCCCGGCGCCGCCGACTGGGCCGAGGACCCGGATTTCGTTGCCGCCGACCACATCCAGCACCACGAGCTGAGCACGCTGTACGAACCGGACCCGCTGTCCGCCTTCGCCGCGCGCTGGATCGCCGAGCCGCTCGACACCGGAAAACCGTTGTGGGACTTGACGATCATCACTGGCCTGCCGGACGGGAAGTTCGCCCTGCTGCTGAAACTGCACCACGCGCTCACCGACGGCGCCGGTGCCTACGCCGTCGCCGCCGGCCTGCTCGACGACGTCCCGCGCCCGCGACGCAAACCCGAACCGGCTTCGCGTGCGGCGCGGCTGCCCGAACCACGGTCCGCATTGGACACCGTGAAGGACGCGCTCGGCGCCACGCTCAGCCAGGCGGGCGAGACGGCCGGGATCGCGTCCTCGGTGATGCGCGCGGCACGCCCGCCGCTTTCGCCGGTGTCCGCGCCGCCGTCGGCCGAACGGCGGCTGGGTTTCGTCCGGCTGCCGCTGGCCGACGTGCGCCGCGTCCGGCAGGCCCACGGCGGCACCACCAACGACGTCGTGCTCGCAGTGCTCGCGGGCGCCCTGCGGGACTGGCTGGTCAACCGCGGTACGCGCGCCGACGGCCGCTCGCTGCGCGCGCTCATCCCCGTCAGCGTGCGCGGCAGGGCCGCCGGACAGCTCGGCGGGAACAAGCTGTCCGGCTACCTGTGCGATCTGCCCGTGGGAGTGGAGGACCCGGTGGAGCGGCTGCGCCTGGTCCGCCGCGCGATGTCCCGTAACAAGGCCTCGGGCCCGGCCCGCGGCGCCGGCGCGTTCCCCCTGCTGGCCGACCGCGTGCCGAGCGTGCTGCACCGGCTCGGCACCCGCACCGCCGGGCTCGCCGCACCGCTGCTGTTCGACCTCGTGGTGACCACGGTCCCGCTGCCGCCCGCCCGGCTGACCCTCGACGGCGCCCGGATGACCGAGGTCTACCCGTTCGTCCCGCTGGCGCCCCGGCACGCGGTCGGGATCGCGGTGGCCACCTACCGCGACACCGTCCACATCGGACTTCAGGCGAACGGCGAGGCGGTCCCCGACACCGGCTCCCTGCGCGACGCGGTCCTCAAGTCCGCCGCCCGCCTCGTCGACGCCGGCTAGCTCCGTCCACAAAGGACCAAAATGCGGCCCAGCGTGGCGATGCCTCAGCCGCGGAGCATTTCGGCGACGAGGAAGGCCAGTTCCAGCGACTGCTGGGTGTTGAGCCGCGGGTCGCACGCGGTCTCGTAGCGGCCGGACAGGTCGACGTCGGAGATCTCCTGGGCGCCGCCGAGGCACTCCGTGACGTCCTCGCCGGTCAGCTCGACGTGGATGCCGCCGGGGTAGGTGCCCAGCTTGTTGTGCACCTCGAAGAACCCCTGCACCTCGTCGACGATGCGGTCGAAGTGGCGGGTCTTGTAGCCGGTGGACGACTCGTGCGTGTTGCCGTGCATCGGGTCGCACTGCCAGATGACCTTGTGCCCCGAGGCCTCGACCTTCTCGACGATCGCGGGCAGCACCTCGCGCACCTTGCCGTTGCCCATCCGCGAGATCAGCGTCAGCCTGCCGGGCTCGTTGTGCGGGTCGAGCCGTTCGACGTACTCGAGCGCCATATCCGGCGTGGTGGTCGGGCCGATCTTGAGGCCGATGGGGTTCGCCAGCAGCTCGGCGAACGCGATGTGCGCGCCGTCGAGCTGGCGGGTGCGTTCCCCGATCCACAGGAAGTGGGACGAGAGGTTGTACAGCTTCGGGTTCGCCGCGTCGGCGTTGTCCAGCCGCAGCAGCGAACGCTCGTAGTCGAGCAGCAGCGCCTCGTGGCTGGCGAAGATCTCGGTCGACTGGAGCGAGGTGTCGGTGACGCCGCAGGCGTTCATGAACCGCAGGCCGCGATCGATCTCGGCGGCCAGCGCCTCGTACCGCTCCCCCGCGGGCGAGGACGACACGAAGTCCTTGTTCCAGTCGTGCACCTGGTGCAGGTCGGCCATGCCGGCGCCGGTCAGCGCGCGGACCAGGTTCATCGCGGCGCCCGCGTTCGCGTAGGCGCGGATCATCCGGCCGGGGTCGGGCACCCGCAGCTCGGGCTTGGCGACCAGCGAGTTGATGATGTCGCCGCGGTACACCGGCAGGCCCAGCGCGTCGGTGGCGGCCGACCGGGGCTTCGCGTACTGCCCGGCGATGCGGCCGACCTTGATCACCGGCAGGCTCGCGCCGTAGGTGAGCACGACGGCCATCTGCAGCAGCGTGCGGAGGTTGGCGCGGATGTGCGGTTCGGTGTTGGACTCGAACGTCTCCGCGCAGTCACCGCCCTGCAGCAGGAACGCCTCGCCGCGGGCGACCATCGCGAGCCTGCCCTTCAGCCGGTCGATCTCGGCGGGCACGGTGATCGGCGGCACGCTCTCCAGGACGCCGCGGACGCGCTTGGTGAGCTCGGGGTCGGGCCATTCCGGCTGCTGCGCGGCGGGCAGGCCGAGTGCGGTGTCCAGCCGGGCACGCAGCTCCGGCGGCAAGGGAGGGAGCTCGGGGAGCGTGTCGACGGGAACATCCACAGTCCAGTTCACCCGACCAGCATAAGACGGTGCCTCCGCCACCGGGGAGGAGCCCGCCGAGGGCGGCACGCCAGGAGATCCGGTGTGCCGCCCCGCCGGGTCAGGCCGGGCAGGAACCGTCGCGCCCCGGCAGCACGCCGTGCAGCAGATAGCGCAGCACGACATCGTTGCCACAGGCGTTGCCCTTGGTGAACACGCCGTGCCCGCCCTGGTCGACGGTCGTCATCGTGGCCCGGCCGCCCAGCGCGCGCCGCATCTCCCGTGCCCCCGACAGCGGTGTCGCCGGGTCACGCAGGTTCTGCACGAGCAGCACGTTCCGCGGGCCTGACGAACCGATGCGCACCGGCGGTTCGGCGCGTTCCACCGGCCAGAACGCACAAGGATTCACGTTCGCCGCGGCGGGGCCGAACCTCGGGTGCGCCACCCGTTCCCGCTCGACCGCGCGCTGGTAGTAGCCGACGCCTTCGGGCCAGTCGTTGTCGTTGCACACCACCTGCAGTTGCAGGGCGGCGTGATTGTCCCCGTCGAGCGGGCCACCGGCCGGCGCGGCGGTCTGCCCGGCCCATTCCCGGGCCAGCGCCGGGAAATGCGCGTCGTCATAGAACGCGTTCCAGGTATTCGCCCGGAACTCCGGACCGCGGACGGCGGCCAGTGCGTCGAACTTCGCGATCACCGCCCGCGGGGTCCGCCCGAGGTGGTAGACGTCGTCCCGTGCCGCCGCCCAGGCCGCGAAGTCGGGCAGCCGGTCGTCGAAGCCTTCGGCGAAACGGTGGTGCTGCCGCACGTCCACGCCCTGTGGCCCGGTCACGCTGTCCAGCACGAAGCGGTCGGTCCTGGCGGCGAACATCGTGGCGTACGCGGCGCCGAGGTAGCTGCCATAGGAGGTGCCGTAGTAGGAAATCGTGGTCTCGCCCAGCGCGGCCCGGATCCGGTCCATGTCGCGGGCGGTGTTCGCCGTGGTCATGTGCGGCAGCAGGTCCGCGGTCGGCGCCGACGCGCACTTGCGTGCGACCACCCGTGCCTTCGCGGCGGTTTCGGCGACGTCCCGCGGCCCGTTCGCGTACGGTCCGATGATCGAACCTCGCTGCTCCGGGGCCATGTCGCAGGTGACAGGGGTGCTGTAGCCGGTGCCGCGCGGGTCGAACCCGATCACGTCGTACGCCTCGGGCAGCCCGGACGAGCCCATCCGTTCCCTCAGCTGCGCGGGCATCGCCAGCCCCGGGCTGCCGGGTCCGCCGGGGTTCATCAGCAGCACGCCGCGACGTTTCGCCGGATCGGGACTGGCATGGCGGGAAAGGGTGAGTTCGATGGTCCGCCCGCCCGGATCGGCGTAGTCGAGCGGGACCCGCAGTTTCGCGCATTCGAGCCCGGCGGTCGGCGACTGCGGGAGACCGTAGTCCGGACAGGGCGTTGTCCACTTGAGACTCGGCGCGCTTTCCGCGTTCGCGACGGGCGCAGCCGCCACGAGCGGAAGGAAAGCCAGGAGTACCACCGTTTTTCGCATACCCCGAGCGTCGCGCACCCGGGCGCCCGGCGCGTCGGACCGGGGCATGACGCCGCGGCTCAGCCCGTGGGCTGAGCCGCGGCGGCGGGGTCAGCCCGCCTGCGCCTTGCCGTAGAGCGTCTGCGCGTCCGCGCCGAAGTACGGTCCGAACATGTAGTTCGGCAGGAACGTGTAGCCGAAGCTGTTCACCGAGGCCTGCACCCCGGTCCCGGTGGCCTCGTCGAAGTTCAGGAACCACGGTCCCCCGCTCGACCCACCGGTCATGTTGCAGCCCATGCCGTGGTCCTGGGTCAGCAGGAAGTCGGTGATCGTCGGTCCGCTGCAGTAGATCAGTTTCGTGCCGTCGTAGGGCGCGGCGGCCGGATAGCCGAAGGTGTACATCGTCTGGTTGCGCGCCTGGTTGAACGCGATGCCCTGGGCGCCGACGACGTCGGTGAGGCGCTTTCCGCCGAGCTGGTTGACCACGGCCATGCCGACGTCGTAGTTCATGTCCTCGCTCGCCTCCCACTGCGGGGTGGTGAGCGTCTTGCTCGCGGTCCACTGGCCGTACGGCGCGTTCCCGTTGTCGTAGCCGGGGACGAAGACCCAGTCCGTGTGCCAGGTGCCCTGGTACTTGACGCAGTGCCCGGCGGTGACCACGACGCTGCCGTTCGAGCTCGTGACCGCGTCGCCGGAGCAGGAAGCCTTGCGCCCGTTGAAATTGAAGAACACGCGACCGGCCGTCTTGGTCACCTTGCCGCCGCCCGTCCACGCGCCGCCACCGTTCGGCACGCTCTGCGGGATGACGGTGCCCAGTCCCTTCGCGACGTCTTTGAGGACGCCGCTCGGAGCCTGGAGGAGTTTGTCCAGCGGAGTGGCGGACCGCATCGCCTCGGCGGTCCAGTACCCGGCGACGGCCTTCGCCTTGGCCGGGGTGTCGGCGGCCCGGTGGACGACGGGCCCCGGCGCCGCCTCGGCGGGCAGGCCGAGGACGGTCATGGCCAAGCCGGTGATCGCGGCGAGAACTGCTGCCCGGACGGAGGTTCTTTTCATGGACGCCTCACTTCCCGCGAAAGTGAACTGGGGCAACTGTGACACTTTCCACGGAAAGGCACAGCTACTCGAAAGTAGTTCTCCGCTCACGGAACGGCAGCCGCTGTTCGGCGGCAGCTGACGCGGCATCCGGGCTAACGCGCGCTGAAGGGGACTTTTGTCTCACGAGAGGCGCTGAAGGGGACTTTCCTCGCAT
>NZ_JBHYJW010000019.1:0-143947 GCF_042741125.1 Amycolatopsis sp. NPDC058986
GGTGGTTGCTATCCCCGGGCCTGGGGGGGTGGGGTTCGGCCGGCCCTCCTGTACTTAATCCCCTCCGCCACGCGCCGCCCCCCCCCCCCGCGGCCCGCCCGCTTCTCTGCTTTCGGGGGCGGGAATTACAAGGCTGTGTTTCACGTGAAACGCGCCGTAGGCTCCGTTCGCGGAGTGGACTTGTCCACAGTTGCGGTCTGTCGGCTCGATTTGGTCGCGGCATCAGGGACAATCAGCCGAGCGCGTTTCACGTGAAACGCGGCAGACAAGGAGTGGATGTAGTGAGCTTGGACGGCGTCGCTTCCGCGGTGCGCACGGCAGCGGCTCGGGTGTTCGGTGACCACGTCGACCAAGCTGCGGCCTACGTCGAACTCCTCGAGAGTCACGGTGTCGAGCGCGGCCTCATCGGCCCCCGGGAGGTCGACCGGCTCTGGGATCGGCACGTGCTCAACTCCGCTGTCATCGGTGAGCGGATCCCTGAAGGTGCCCGCGTGATCGACGTCGGGTCGGGTGCGGGCTTTCCGGGAGTACCGCTCGCCATCGCTCGACCGGACCTCGATATCGTTCTCCTCGAACCGATGGCCCGCCGGATCGACTGGCTGGCCGAGGTCGTCGAGAAGCTGGAACTTCCGATCACCGTCGTCCGAGGACGTGCGGAGGAGCGGGCGGTTCTTCAAGAGCTGAGTGGCGCGGACGTCGTCACGGCTCGCGCGGTCGCCCCGCTCGCCCGGCTCGCCGCCTGGTGTCTTCCTCTTGTTCGTGTCCAAGGATCCGTGGTCGCCCTCAAAGGGGCGAGCGTCGCGGCGGAGATCGAGCGGGACCGGGCGGCCGTCCGCAAACTCGGGGGCGGCGATCCGGTAGTCGCCACGTGTGGCGCGAAGGTACTCGACGTCCCCAGCACGGTTGTGATGATCAAACGCCTGCCGCCGAAGTCGCCTCGGCCACGCGGCAGGAGGAGCTAGGGCAGGAGAACGGGCCGCATGTTCCACGTGAAACGACGCGGTGCGTACGTCAACCAGTCGTCTATTCAGAGGAGGTGTCGAGACCGGTGACTCCCCCACCGTCCGACTCCGCGAACACCGGCCACGAGTTGGCCTGGACCCCGATCGCCGAGGAAGCCGTCCGTGCCGCACGAGTCCTGCACCCCGAGGAGGGCGGACTCCCCCGGCCCACCCACCGGCGCGTGCTGACCGTCGCCAACCAGAAGGGCGGCGTTGGCAAGACCACCAGCACAGTGAACCTGGCCGCCGCGCTCGCCGTGCACGGGCTCAAGACGCTCGTCATTGACCTCGACCCGCAGGGCAACGCCAGCACCGCGCTGGACGTCGATCATCGGTCCGGGACGCCCTCCATCTACGAGGTGCTCATCGGTGAGGTCTCGCTCGCCGAGGCGGCCGCGGTCAGCGAGCAGTCGCCCAATCTCTACTGCGTCCCCGCGACCATCGATCTCGCCGGTGCCGAGATCGAACTCGTGTCGATGGCGTCCCGGGAGTCTCGGCTCAAGGAGGCGATCTCGTCGGAGATCCTCGACGAGATCGGCGTCGACTACGTCTTCATCGACTGCCCGCCGTCGCTCGGTCTGCTGACCGTCAACGCGATGGTCGCCGCGCAGGAGGTCCTCATCCCCATCCAGTGCGAGTACTACGCGCTGGAAGGCCTGGGGCAGCTGCTGAGCAACATCGAGCTCGTCCAGGCGCACCTGAACCGCGAACTCAGCGTCTCGACCATCCTGCTCACCATGTACGACGGCCGCACGAAGCTGGCCGACCAGGTGACGCAGGAGGTGCGTAACCACTTCGGCGATCTCGTGCTGAAGACCGTCATCCCGCGCAGCGTGAAGGTCTCCGAGGCGCCCGGGTACGGCCAGACCGTGCTCGCCTACGACCCCGGTTCCCGGGGAGCGATGAGCTACGTCGACGCGGCGCGGGAGATCGCCGAGCGAGGCGCATTGGGTCAAGGAGGAAATGGTTCATGACTGAACGACGCGGAGGACTGGGGCGCGGGCTTGCCGCGCTGATCCCGACCGGGCCGGCGACCACGGGCGGTTCGGCGCCGTCCTCCTCCCCCGCCGACCCGGCGCCCGCGAACACGCAGTCCGGGTCGAAGGACGACACGGGCTGGTTCGCGGCGAACGGGGCAGCCGGTTCCCACGGCGGTGAGGTCGCCGGTGCGGTGTACCGCGAGGTGCCCGTCAGCGCGATCAAGCCCAACCCGAAGCAGCCGCGTCAGGTCTTCGATGAAGAGGCGCTGGCCGAACTCGAGCACTCGATCCGCGAGTTCGGTCTCATGCAGCCGATCGTCGTCCGCGAGCTCGGCAACGACGAGTACGAGCTCGTCATGGGCGAGCGGCGACTCCGTGCGTCGCAGCAGGCCGAGCTCGAAGCGATTCCCGCGATCGTCCGGCAGACCGCAGACGAGTCGATGCTGCGGGACGCGCTCCTGGAGAACATCCACCGAGTCCAGCTGAACCCGCTCGAAGAGGCAGCCGCGTATCAGCAGTTGCTCGACGAGTTCGCGGTGACCCACGAGGAACTGGCGAGCAGGATCGGCCGCAGCCGCCCGGTCATCACCAACACCATCCGGCTCCTGAAGCTCCCCCTCCCGGTACAGCGGCGGGTGGCGGCGGGCGTGCTTTCCGCCGGACACGCGCGCGCCCTTCTGTCGTTGGACGACGCCGAGAGTCAGGAAGAGCTCGCTGCCCGGATCATCGCGGAGGGTATGTCGGTCCGGGCGACGGAGGAGGCCGTCACGCTCAAGAAGAGTGAGAAGCCGGCGAAGCAGAAGCCCGCGCCGCGCAAGCCGATGCAGGCGCCCGGTCTCCAGGAGCTGGCGAACCGGCTTTCCGATCGGTTCGACACCCGGGTCAAGGTCGACCTCGGCCGCCGCAAGGGCCGGATCGTGCTCGAATTCGGCTCGGTCGACGACCTCGAACGCATTGTCGCGCTGATGGACGAAAATACGGCGAATCGGACACCGGAATCCGACTAGGGATCACACCAGGGCCTTTCGTCACGGTGACAGTTCCTGGTGGTGAAGTCATGATCACCTGAAGTGATCAGGTGTCGAACGCGGAAAAGAGTGCCCCGCGGCGGCGGTCAAAGGGGCGCCAACGACAGAGCCGGGCGGAGTCCGCCCGGCTCGTGGTCGCTCGGTGAAGGGTGGGGGTCAGCCCGCGCGGCGTACGGCGCGGGCGATGAGATCGCCGAACACGGAACCCAGTGACTGCCCGGCCGCTTCCATGGCCATTGGCACCGTGGACGTCTCGGTGAGCCCCGGCGACAGGTTCACTTCGAGGAAGTACACCGTGCCGTCCTCGGCCACCACAGCGTCCGTACGGGAGATGTCGCGCAGGCCGAGTTGCTGGTGCGCGGAAACGGCGAGTTCTCCGACAGCCTTGGCCGCCTCCGGGGAAATCCGCGCGGGGGTGAAGAAGTCGGTGAGCCCGGCGGTGTAGCGCGCCGTGTAGTCGTAGATGCCGCTCTCCGGCACGATCTCGACCGCGGGCAGGGCCTCGGCCCCGTTCTCACCTTCGACGACGGTGACGGCCACCTCGACGCCGTCGACGAACTGCTCCGCGAGAACCGTGTCCCCGTAGGCGAAACAGCCGACCATCGCGGTGGGCAGCTCGGCCGCGTCGCGGACGACCTGGGCGCCGAGCGCGGACCCGCCCTGGTCGGGCTTGAGGATCATCGGCAGGCCGAGCCGCTCCACCATGGCGTCCAGCACGGACTGAGCGCCGAGTTCGCGGAAAGTACTGTGGGGCAACACAACCCAGTCCGGGGTGGCGAACCCAGCCTTGGCCACCAACGATTTCGCGATCGGCTTGTCCCACGCGCGGCGGCAGCCCTGCGAGCTGGTGCCGACGAACGGGACGTCCAGCATCTCCAGAACCGTTTGCACCGAACCGTTTTCACCCTCGCCGCCGTGCAGCGCGACGACCACGGCGTCGGGGCGGTGCGTGCGCAGCCGCTCCATCAGCCCGCTGTCGGTGTCCCATTCCTCGACGGTGAACCCGTCGGCCCGCAGGGCGGCCGAAAGCCGCCGTCCGGACCGGAGAGAGACGTCGCGTTCGTGCGAAAGCCCACCGGCGAGCACGGCAACGGTGTGGTCGACCACCGTGGGAACTCCTTTGATGCTGTTCGAGGACGCGCGGCCGGTCAGACCGTGTCCGGATAAGGGGTCTGCGGCCCCGAGATCGGGCGGGTGTTCACGCTACCGAAGGTGCGGGCGAGGTCCATTTCGGACTCCAGCACCGAAGCGAGCCTGCGCACGCCCTCCCGGATGCGTTCGGGCGTCGGGTAGCAGTACGACAGCCGCATCTGACGGCTGCCGAACCCGTCGGCGTAGAAACCGGTTCCGGACGCGTACGCGACCCTGGCGGTGACCGCGCGCGGCAGCATCGCCTTGGTGTCGACGCCTTCCGGCACCGTCACCCACACGTAGAAACCACCGTCCGGCTTGGTCCACGTGCAGCCGGCCGGGAGGTACTGCTCCAGCGCGGAAAGGATCGCGTCGCGGCGTTCGCGGTAGTTCTCCCGGAACTTCTTGATCTGGCCCTTCCAATCGTGTGTGGCGAGGTACCGCGACACGATCATCTGGTTGAAGGTGGGCGGGCACAGCGTGGCCGATTCCGCCGCCAGGACGAGCTTTTCGCGCACGGCGTGCGGGGCGAGCACCCAGCCGACGCGCAGGCCCGAGGCGAACGTCTTGGAGAACGAGCCGAGGTACACGACGTTCTCGGGGTCCATGGAGCGCAGCGCCGGGTAGGTCTGGCCGTCGAAACCGAGCAGCCCGTACGGGTTGTCCTCGACGACGAGCACGCCGTGCTCGCGGCAGATCTCGAGGATCTCGGCACGGCGTTCCACGGCCAGCGTGACGCCGGCAGGGTTGTGGAAATTCGGGATGGTGTAAAGGAATTTGACGCGTTGCCCGGCCTTCTCGGCCTGCTTGAGCGCTTCGCGGAGGCCCTCGGGGACCAGGCCGTCGTCGTCCATCGCGACGTGCACGACGTTCGCCTGGTACGCCGCGAACGAGCCCAGCGCGCCGACGTAGGACGGGCCCTCGGCGATCACGACGTCACCGGGATCGCAGAACAGCCGGGTGACCATGTCGAGGCCCATCTGCGAGCCGACGGTCACGACGACGTCGTCCGGATGCGCCTTGATTCCCTCCAGCGCCATGATCTCGCAGATCTGGTCCCGCAGGGCGGGCACCCCATGTGCGGAGCCGTACTGGAGCGCGACCAGCCCGTCCTCGGCGATGATCTCGGCGACCTGGGCCGACAGCGTGTCGAGCGGGAGCGCGGCGAGGTTCGGCATACCGCCGGCGAGGGAGACCACCTCGGGCCTGCTGGCCACCGCGAACAACGCTCGGATCTCCGAGGCGGTCATCCCCGCGGTGCGGGCGGCGTACCGCTCCAGGTGCGGGTCGAGGTTGTGGCGGCCGGCTTGCGGCTTGACGGGGCGGTTCTCGGTCATCGGAGGATTCACCCGGGGCTCGGCGGTCTCGATCTACCTGCTGGTAGATCCATCGAGTGTAACCGGGCGCCGTTCGGGCACCCTCCCCTTTCCGCGCTCGTCACATCGGCCTATCCTCGGTGGGGGCTCTTTCGGTACGCCCTGCTCTTTCGCAGGTCAGCGGCCGATACCAGCCAGCCGGGTTGTGTATTCCAGGGAGGTCGCGGGTGTCGCGTCGCGTTGTGGGCGTCACACTGGACAATCTGGAGCACCTGCCCAAGAGCTGCCGCCGGTGTGTCTACTGGGAGGTCGCGCCGCATCTCAAGGTGCAGGCCGAGGAGTACGGCGCCACCGAGGTCGAGAAGGAAGCCTGGGTGTCCAGCGTCCTGCTGGAATGGGGCTCCTGCGGCCGGATCGTCTACAGCGACACCCTCCCCGTCGGTTTCGTGCTCTACGCCCCGCCGAACGCGGTCCCGCGCGCGCTCGCCTTCCCGACGTCGCCGCCGAGCGCGGACGCCGTCCTGCTGACGGCGTTCCACGTGCTGCCGGAGTTCCGCGGCGGCGGGCTCGGCCGGATGCTCGTGCAGGCGGTCGCGAAAGATCTGACGAAACGCGGTGTACGGGCCATCGAAGCCTTCGGCGACGCCTCCCCGGGCGACGAGGATCCGGCGTCGGGGCACGACTGCGTCCTGCCCGCGGCGTTCTTGCAGAGCGTCGGCTTCAAGACCGTCCGGCCGCACAAGAAGTGGCCGCGGCTGCGCCTGGAGCTGCGTTCGGCGATCACCTGGAAGGAAGACGTCGAGGCGGCGCTGGAGCGGCTGCTCGGCCAGGTGACCATCACCACTGCCGAACCGAGCCTCGGCCGCGCGTAGCGACCGCTCAGCCCCGCTGTTCGAGCAGTTCCTTGAGCACGGCCAAGCGCTCTCGCCAGTACGTCTTGAACTTCTCCGCCTCGGCGGCATCGGCCAGTCGCTCGTGGATCAGCCCGACCTGGGCCTTGCCGCCCTTGTCGACGAAGCCGACGTTGACCCTGGTCATGCCGTCGCCCCAGTCGAACCGCGCGGACCGGTGCGGCTGGCTGGTGCGTTCCCGCAGCTCGCCGTCCGGCAGCCATTCCGCGCGGAGCTTTTCGTCGGTGACGGCGGCGTAGAGGTCCTCGACCGCGACGTCGACGGTTTTGCTCGCACTGACGTTGTGGCGGCCGTCGCGCCCGCTGCCGGGCGCGCGGAGCCCGCGAGCGCGTTCGTACTCGACGGTGATGGTCTGTGCCCACCAGTTGCCGAGGCCGTGTTCACCGACGAGCCAGGCGACGATGTCCTTGTGCGGGTGCTCGGCGGCGCCCCAGGTGTCGAGTTCGAGGTTCCAGCCCGCCCAGTCGCGGCCGGTCGCCCGCTGGACGGCTTCGGTGGTCGTGAGGGTCTTGCTCATGACGGCTCTCCTCCGGCTTCGAGTGTCTCTCACCGGGGACGTAGAAGCTGCTTCGGACTTCTCGACATGCCGGCCGGAAAAGTCTCGGAAGAACTTCTCGGTGCGAGCCGCGTAGCACGGAGAAGTCTGGGACGAAAGCACCATTTCGGCGCCTGTGCACAGCTGTGGAAGAAGGGACGAGTTATCCACAGATTGCTGATGAGCGCGGTGGAAAACCTGTGGATGGGTAGACTGTTATTGGGGACGCCCCCCAGGGAGGGCGGGGGATGTCCCTAGGTGTGGTGTGCCGGGCCCGGGTGGGGCGCAAGGTGTTGTGGCAGCGGCCAGGTGGGTGAATTTTCAGCCAAATGCGGCCGGGTTGTGGGTTGTTCGGAGGCGCGGTGGGGTGGGTCCGCTGTGGTGCGGACCCAGGGCGCGCGAGTGGGTGGTTATTCGGCCTTCGCGAGTTCGTGGGCCAGGACGTCGGCGAAGGTGAACGTGCCGGTCGGCTGATCGCCCTCGCCGAGCAGGTACAGCCGCTTGACGGCGACCAGGATGCCCTCGGCGACCACGTCGCGGAAGGCGGGGTCGGCCAGCCTGCGGGCGTCGTCCGGGTTGGTCAGGTAGCCGATCTCGACCCGGACCGCCGGGCAGCGGGTCTTGGTGAAGATCTCCCAGGTCTTGTAGTGCGTGCGGCAGTCCAGCAGGCCGGTTCGCGCGGCCAGTTCGCGCTGGATGAAGCCGGCCAGCAGCTCGCCCACCGTGGACGTGGTGCCGTTGCCGGTACCGAAGTGGAAGCTCGCGACACCCTCGGCCTTGGGCGAGTCGTTGGCGTCGTTGTGCAGCGAAAGGAACAGGTCCGCGCCGGCGTCGTTGGCGAACTTCGCCCGCTCGCTCTCGGTCGGGCTCTGGTTCGGGCCGCGGGAGATCAGCGCCTCCATGCCGGTGGCCTTCATCCGGCCCTCCAGACGGCGCGCCAGATCCCACGCGATGTCGGCCTCGCGCAGGCCGCCCGCGATCACGCCGAGGTCGTCCCCGCCGTGGCCGGGGTCGATGACGATGCGCTTCCCGCGCAGCCTCGGCCCGGCCTGGCGCACCTGCTCCTGCTCACGCAGGAACACCGGGCGGCCGCCGCGGGCGCGCGGCGAGGAGAGCC
Source organism: Amycolatopsis sp. NPDC058986 (assembly GCF_042741125.1). Taxonomy (NCBI): domain Bacteria; kingdom Bacillati; phylum Actinomycetota; class Actinomycetes; order Pseudonocardiales; family Pseudonocardiaceae; genus Amycolatopsis; species Amycolatopsis sp. NPDC058986. Next base: position 8,020 of record NZ_JBHYJW010000019.1, read on the forward strand.
GGTGCAGCTCGCGGATCGTGGCCGGGCCACAGATGCCGTCCGAGGCGAGCCGCATGTCCCGCTGGAACGTCTTGAGCGCGCGCTCGGTCTGCGGGCCGAAGTAGCCGTCCGGCCGACCGGCGTCGAAGCCGAGTTCGGTGAGCCGTTCCTGCAGGGTGAACACGTCGTCGCCGTGCACCGGCGAGGACAGCATGTACTGCAGCGGGCGGCTCCCCAGGTGGAAGCTGGCGCCCTTGAGCGCCTGGTACGTCGCAGGGCCCACCAAGCCGTCGATGATGAGCCCACGGCGCTGCTGGAAGGCCCGCACGGCGTGTTCCACGGCGGTGTCGAACACGCCGTATTCCCCGGAGTCGGTCACCGGCGGGAGCAGGTCCATCGCGGCAAGGATCGACCTGATCTCGGCGACATCCGGTCCGGCGTCGCCGCGGCGGAGTACCCGCATGCACTCCTCGCTCTTCCTCGGGCACCGAAAAGAACTCGATGCGGGACAGAAAACCTCTGCTGGGCGGTGACCCAGAGACTCTAGCGACCCTATTGTGCCCTGTGGACTCTCGGTGAGCGCGCAGGCCCGGGTGGTACGTCAAGGCGTCGGAGACCGGGTGTGTGCGACACCACATCTTCACGCAGTGATCAGCTACCCACGGCGCGAAGCCCCGAAACGGTGAAGAACCCGAACCGGCGGGATGATTCCCGCAGGCCCGGGTTCTCCGGGGGACGGATCAGGCGTCGGCGGAGATGACGTCGGCCAGGTCCGAAAGCAGCGCGGCCTTCGGCTTCGCGCCGACGATCTGCTTCACCGGCTTGCCGCCCTGGAAGAGGATCAGGGTCGGGATGGACATCACCTGGTAGTCACGCGCCGTGTTCGGGTTCGCGTCGATGTCGAGCTTGGCGATGGTCAGCTTCTCGCCGTGTTCGGCCGCGATCTCCTCGAGCACCGGGGCGACCATCTTGCACGGCCCGCACCAGGTGGCCCAGAAGTCGACGAGAACCGGCTTCTCGCTGGTCAGCACGTCGTCGACGAAGGTCTTGTCGGTCACCTTCACGGTGTTTTCGGACATGGGTTCTCCTTATCGGGGTGAGCGGCTGAGAAAGGTCCGGATGGTCAGTTCGCGGCTGCGCCGTAACCGCCGCCGACCAGCTCGGGGGCCTCGTGGGCGGTCTCTGCCTCGCCGTGTTCCGCGAGCCATCGTTCCGCGTCGATCGCGGCCGCGCAGCCCGAACCGGCCGCGGTGATGGCCTGGCGGTAGGTGTGGTCCACCAGGTCGCCGGCGGCGAACACGCCGTCGAGGTTCGTGTAGGACGTGCGGCCCTTGGTGAGCACGTAGCCGTTCTCGTCGATGTCGACCTGGCCGCGCACCAGCTGGCTGCGCGGGTCGTGGCCGATCGCGACGAAGAACCCGGTGACGTCCAGCGTGGACTCCTCGCCCGACTTCGTGTCCCGCAGTTTCAGGCCTTCGACCTTGCCGTCGCCGAGCACCCCGGTGATCTGCGAGTTCAGCTGCCACTTGATCTTCTCGTTCGCGCGGGCGCGCTCCAGCATGATCTTCGAGGCGCGGAACTCGTCGCGACGGTGCACGATCGTCACCGACTTGGCGAACTTGGTGAGGAACGTGGCCTCCTCCATCGCGGAGTCGCCGCCGCCGGCCACCACGATGTCGTGGTCGCGGAAGAAGAAGCCGTCACAGGTCGCACAGGCCGACACGCCGCGGCCGAGCAGCTCCTGCTCGCCGGGCACGTTCAGGTACCGCGCCGCGGCCCCCATCGCGAGGACCACCGCGCGCGCCGCGTAGCGCTGGCCGTTCGCGACGACGTACTTGACGTCCCCGGTCAGCTCCAGCGATTCGACGTCCTCCGAGCGCAGCTCCGCGCCGAATCGCTCGGCCTGCTTGCGCATCTCCTCCATGAGGTCCGGGCCCTGGATGCCGTCGCGGAAGCCGGGGAAGTTCTCGACCTCGGTCGTCGTCATCAGCGCACCGCCGAACTGGGTTCCTTCGAACACCAGCGGTTCCAGCTGTGCCCGCGCCGCGTAAACGGCGGCGGTGTATCCGGCAGGACCCGATCCGACGATGATCAGGTTCCTGATGTCCTCGGCAGCCACCCGTGACCTCCGCTCGTAGTGCCCCGTGTACCGGGCTCAACACGATCGTAGGTTGCAGTGTTCCCGCTCGTGACGGCCGCTACTTCTCCCCAACTACCTTGTCGAACAACTTGGCCGGATTACCGGGGCCGCAGTCGGCGCCGAAGGCCACCATGCGGTACTGCGCGAGCTTGCCGGTGGTGTAGACGACCATCACCCCGGCCTTGCCCTCGACCGTCACCGGCTGCACGCCCACCGGCCGCACGGCCGGGTCCAGTCCATTGGCGGCGACGCACGCGTCGAGCCGTTCCTCGGTCTGCAGCGGCCCGAAGTCCCGGACACCGAGCGACTTGCCCAGCAGCGACTGCGCGCCGCTGCCGTCGCCACCCAGCGTCGGCCCCGCCGGACCGGCCGGTCCCGACGGCGCGGGCTGGGCGATACCGCCGGTCGGGCCCCCGCTCTGCTGCGTGGCGGGCACGATGATGGCGATCGCCGCGACGGCCGCCGCGGCGACGGTCACGATCCCGGCGCCCCAGCCGATCCGCTTGTTCCGCCGTTTCCGTGCCGCCGCCAGGTCGACCACCGGGGCGAGCCCGGGGCCCGCCTGTGGGGCCTGCCCGGGTACGGGCGGTGCCTGTTCACGCTGTGCCTGTCCAGGAAACTGACGCGGCCCCTGGGCCGCCTGCCTTGCCGAGGACTCGGCGGCCAGCGCCGCGTCGATCCTGGCCGCGTACTCCGCAGGCATCGGCTCGACCGGTGCGGTGGCGAGCGCCGCCAGGTCGGACTGCGTCGATTCGAGCGCGTCGATGATCGCGCGGGCGTCCGGGTCGGCGTGCACCCTCGGCCACAGATCGGCCGACGTCTGTTCGTCCAGGGCTCCGGCGTGGAGGTCGGCGAGCACATCGACAGACCAGGGCGGGCCGACGATCCCGCCGATCCCCCGTGTTTCGTCCGTCATCGTCCCTCCACCTCACCCGGCGTGCCCTGCGGCCGCCTGGTACCCCGTCGCTCGCCCGGGGTAGCACGATCTCGTTTGCTTTCGTTAGTTGGGACGTTCGCAATCGCATCGGGGTTCCGCAGATGTCCGAGAACCTTCGCGAGTTTCGCGCGGCCTCGCGCGCACCTGCTCTTGACCGTGCCCTCGGCGATACCGAGCATCTTGGCCGTCTCCGCGACGGAGTATCCCTCCACGTCGACCAACACGATCGGGCCACGCTGCTCTTCGGGCAGCTGCTCCAGCGCCGCCCTGACCAGCAGGCTCGTCTCCCGCTCGGCCATCGAGTCGCGCGGGGACGCCGGTTCGTTGAACCCGGTCTCCGGCAGCGGGACGGTGGGACGGGCCTGGCGACGGCGGATCCGGTCGAGGCACGCGTTCACCACGATCCGGTGCAGCCAGGTCGTGACCTGGGACTCCGCCCGGAAGTTCCCGGCGGCGCGGAAGGCGGAGATGAACGCGTCCTGCAGTGCGTCGGCGGCTTCCTCCGGATCCCGTACGGTGCGCAGGGCGACCGCCCACATGCGGTCCCGATGCCGGCCGACCAGTTCGCTGAACGCGCGTGGGTCCCCCGCGGCGTGCGCCGCTATGAGGTCCGCGTCCGTAGGAGCTGCAGCAGTCACCCGGGGAAGCCTACTGACTTCCCCGGAACAGTCACCCCGCAGGCAGGAAGGTCAGTTCACCGATCTCGGTGAGGAAGCCGTCGCCGTGGTCGTCGCCCAGGTGGGTGATCCAGACGATGAAGTTCTGACCCTGCTGCGGCTGGGGCAGCGGGATCGTCGTCTCGCCGCCGGTCAGGTCCGCGCTCGCCAGCACCTTCGTGTCGTCCAGCACCGGGTTCTTGGTGTCGGCCGAGCGGATCTCGACCTTCGTGCCCGGGCTGGTCGAGGTGATCTTCACCTGCGCCAGCTTGATCGCGTCCTTGAACGAGACCGCCAGGCCGACGCCCTTCTTGAGCACCGGCAGCTGCTGCTGGTACTGGTCGGTCTTCCACGTCGTGGCCGGGTCGCCGTCGATCGCGTTCTTCGCCTTGCCCGGGTTGTCGCCCTTGCCCTGCGGGTTGTAGACCGCCGCCGACTGCGGAGTCACCGGCGCGCCCACCGCCGGCGGCTGCGAGGCAGGCGGGGCCTGCGACTGCGGCGGCGGTTGCGCGGGCTGGCTCGACTGCGGCTGGGCGACGTTGATGTTCGGCCCGCTCGCCTTCGAATCGCCCTGGAACAGGTTGATCAACATCAGGCCGACCCAGGCCAGGATCGCCACCGTCGCCACGACCAGCACGGTCACGCCGAGCGCGAGCTTGCGGCGGCGTGCCACGTCCTTGACCGGCTTCTTGGTGGTCCACACCGTGCCGTCGCCCTGTGCCTCGCCCTCGGTGCCGACCGCCTTGATCAGCTGGGTGCGTTCCTCTTCCTCGGCGACCTGGTCGAGTACGCGCAGGATCGCCGCGCTGGTGCGGATGCCGCCGTTGCCGCCGTCCTCGATGGTGCGGACGGCCAGCGAGGACAGATCCGCGGGCACGGCGGGGACGAGCGAGCGCGGCGGGATGATCCGGCCGTCGGGTGAATGCGGCGCCGCCGGGATGGCAGGCGGGCCGCCCGGCAGCGCCCAGCGCCCGGTGAGCAGCAGGTACAGCACCGCGCCCAGCGCCTTGACGTCGTCGCGCAGTGTCGCCTCCGGCAGCGGGCCGGGGAAGGCGAGCTTCAGCGCGCCGTTCGGCGTGAGCCGCAGCCGCTGGGGATGGTCGAGGCCGAGGACGAGGCCGTTCTGATGGGCCTGCTCGACCGCCTCGGTCAGCGCCTGCACCATCCGCGCCGCGGCGGCGGGCGCCACCGGGCGCTGCGCGACGAGGTCGACCAGGTCGCTGCCCTTGGTCCATTCCGCGACGACGACGCCGAGCAGTCCTTCACCCGAGGTCACGCCGCTGCCGAGGCTGAGCACGTCGAGCACGCGGGCGACACCGCCGTGGCCGAACTTCGACGCGTGGGCGGCGCGCTCCAGGGTGCGCCGGGCCTGCCGCGCGGACTCGGGGTCCGCGGGGTCACCGACCAGCAGGGTCAGCGCGACATCGCGCTTCAGCTGCCCGTCCCGCGCTCGCCACAGATGCGCCCCGGCCCGCTCGTCCACCCCGAACTGGGCGAGCAGACGATACCGGCCGTCACCGACGACCCGGCCGGGGGCAAGCGACCCTCCCTGGGCCCGGATGCCCACCTGGCTCGCACCCCCTGCCTGTTCGCTCCGTCTCGTGTCCACACTCTCTCCCGCGTAGCTCCCCGTACGAGGTTACCCAGAATACGACGCGTGAACGGTCGCCATCCGTGCGTAAATTGTTACCCGCGCTTGATCAACCGGGTGATTCTCCGCGTCACCGGGTCGAGCTCGGGGATCTTGAGCGCCATCAACACCCCGAACGAGACCCCGAGACCGACGATGCCCTGCAAGATCAACTTCGCCCAGGCCTGCACCGTCGGGCCGAACGCGGACGGGACGAGCATGCCGACGACCCAGGCCGCCGCCACGCCGAGTGCGCTCGCGAACACGGTGAAGAGAATCACCCCGATGACTCGCCTGCTGCGGAGGTTGCCCAGCTGCACCCAGAGCCAAACCTGGCCCATCACCGCGGCCACCATGTAGCCGAGCGAGTTGACCATCATCACGCCGATGACGACGTTCTCCGGCGAGAGGACGCCGCCGGCGAGGAACAGCAGCGGGATCCGCACCACCGTCATCACGACCATGATGACGGTCGGCGTGCGGGAGTCCTTCATCGCGTAGAACACCCGCATCTGCAGCAGCATCAGCGCGTAGGGCAGCAGGCCGAACGCCGAGACGGCGAGGGCCTCGCCGAGCCGCTCGGCGGAGTCGAGCGAGCCCTTGCCGACGGTGAACAGTGCCACACCGATCGAGCTGCCCGCGATCACCATCACCGCGGAGATCGGGAGCATGGTCAGCGTCGACAGCCGCGACGCGTAGGACAGGTCGGCGACCAGTTTCTTGTGGTCCCCGTCGGCCGCGGACCGGCTCATCCTCGGCATGATCGCGGTCAGCAGGGACACGCCGATCACGCCGTAGGGCAGCTGGAACAGCAGCCAGGCGTTCGAAAAGATCGTCACGCCGCCAGGGGCGCCCTGGGTCAGCACCCGGGTGTTCACGATGTTGCCGATCTGGCTGACCGCGACGTAGGCCAGGATCCACAGGGCCAGGCTGCCGAACTCCTTCAGCCGGTCGTCGATCCCCCAGCGCCATTTGAACCGGAAGCCGGACTTGCGCAGCGCCGGGACCAGGTAGAGCGCCTGGACGACCATCGCCGCCAGGGTGCCGCCGCCGAGGACGAGGAGCTTGGGGTCGCTCATCTTGAGCGGGTCGATCGTCGGGTCGCCGGGTACCACGACGTACAGCCCGATGGTCACGATGATGACCAGGTTGTTGACCACCGGCGCCCACTGCCCGGGGCCGAAGATCTGTTTCGCGTTCAGGATGCCGGACAGCACCGCGAACAGGCCGTAGAACAACAGGCCGGGCAGGATCAGATAGGCGAACGCGGTGGCCAGCCCGAGGTTCGCGTGGCCCTTGTCGTCCATCAGGACCTTGGTGATCCACGGTGCCCCGATCGTGGAGAGCACGGTGCCGATGCCGAGCACGGTGATCGCCATCGTGATCAGCCGCTGCGTGTAGGCCTCGCCGCCGTCCGGATCGTCCTGCGAACGCACCAGCAGCGGGACCACGATGCTGGTCAGAACCCCGCCCAGCAGCAGTTCGTTGACGATCAGCGGCAGGCTGTTGGCCACGGTGTAGGAGTCGTTCACCACGCCGAGCCCGGCGGCCGCGGCCAGCATGATCTTCCAGGCGAACCCGGTGATCCGGCTGGTCAGCGTCGCGATCGCCATCCGGCCGCTCGCCTTGGCGATCGAGGGGCCCTGCTCCTTGATCGCTTCCTGTTCGGCGGTCGAGCCGGGTTTCGCCGGACGCACCAGCGGCGCGTCGGTGATCCGCGGCATGACCTGCGTGGCCAGCGCGTCGTAGGGGCGCAGGACGTCGGGATCGGCGACCGGCCAGCGCGAGCCCATCGGGACGCCGGGGGTGCGCGGGATGAACCGGGTCGCCTCCGCGTCGCGGCGCGCACCCTCTTCCCACGGCCGGACCGGGGCCGGACGGCGGGTGCCGCGCCCGCGCGCGGGTGGCTGTTGCGGCGGAGCGGGTGTCTTCGCCGCCGGGGCCTGGCCCGGCGGGGGCGCCGCGGGCGGGATCCGCTGGGGACCGGACGGCTGGGGCAGCCGGACCTGCTTGGTCGGCGGCGGCGTCTGGGGTGGCGGCTGCCGCCGGACGGGCGGCAGGCCCTGCTGCGGTGCCGCGCCGGGCGGTGGTGGTGTCTGGCCGGGACGCTCCACCGGCGGCATCCGGCGGGTCCGGTTGTCGGGCGGCGGCAGCGGCCTGCCCCTGCCGTTCACCGGCGGTTGCGGCCGCTCGCGACGTTCCGGGGGCGGGTTTTGCTGGGGAGGTGGCTGACGGCGTTCGTTCGGCGCGGGCCGTTCGGTGCGCGTCGGACGAGGCGGAGGCTCTCCCCGGTCACTCCGCTCACGACGCTGTCGCGGCGGGTGGCCTTCGCGCCGAGGACGACTCGCACGCTCGGGTGGTTTACCCGGCTCATTGTCCACGCGTGCCCAATCCTCGGTCTTCGTTCTGGCGTGCCTCAGCGGGGCAGCCGCCGCGACACCGGTCGAACCAGGGTAATCGGCGACCCCCCGAAACACTCAAACGACGAACGCTCCGAGGGTGTCAGCTGGTTCCGCCGCGGCCGGACTTCGCCTCTTTGACGCGCCGGTAGATCCGCCGCGAAGCGAGCAGAAGTAGCGCTCCACCTGCGGTGATGGTGACAATGATGGTGATCGCGCCGTACTCGGTGGACGTCAGTTCGAACCGAGCGGGTGAACCGAGCGGAGTACCGGTGGGGGTGCTCAACGACACATCGACACTGAGCCGTCCCGCGCGCAGCGCCTCGACCGGGATGTACTCGTTCTTGCTGCCGCCCGCCGGGTAGAACAGGTTCCGTTTGTCGTCGAGGCGCAGGCCGGAGTTGTTGTTGAAGGCGATCCGGGTCCAGATCCCCACCGGCAGCTCGTTGCTGACGTACACCGGGAGTGGTGACGCCCCGGAGGCGAGCGCGATCGTCTGCTTCGGCCGCTCGACGGTGATCCGGTCGCTGATCGCGTCGAGGTCACCCTTCGCGTTCGCGGTCACGATGCTCGCGTCCGCGCCACGCCACGTGGTGGACGCGCCGCGCAGGAGCGCGCCACGCACCGGCTCGGTCACGTCCTCCGGCTTCACCGGTTTGGGTTTGGTCGGATCCGCCACCATCGCCGACTGCAGGTTGGCGGCCTGGCCGTTGATGCGGGACAGCGCCGTGGTGACGTCGCCGTCGGGGCCCGACGCGAGGTCGCCCTTGGTGTTCATCGACGCGGTGCCCGACGCCGAGCCGTTGAGCAGCTTCGGCAGGTCGGTGGCCGTGACGAGCCCCGAGCCGAGGTAGTCGCCGACGCGTTGCAGGAAGCCGGACACCTCGGACAGCGGAGCGTCCCAGTGTCGCGGCGGAGCGACCAGCAGGTGCGCACCCGGCTGTTGCTGGCTCTGTCCGAGACCGGCGCGGAACGCGATCGCGGCCAGCCCGTTCTGCGCCGAGATCGCGGGCACCGAGCTGGAGAGCACCGTGTTGGCCATCGGCGGGTGGGGATTCGCGACCCCGTTCATCGCGTCCGAGATCAGCGCGTCGATCGGCTGCGCCCTGATCCCGCTGCCGGTCAGCGTGACCTCGCTGGTCACCAGCTCGTCCGACTGGAGGTTCGCCGAGCTGGTGAGCACCGTGCGGATCCCGGCGCCCGCCATGGCGGTCAGCGTCTGGTCGTCCTGCGTCCCGTCGGGCCACAGCACGCCGTTCAGCGGCTGGACGTTCAGCAGCTGCGTGATCGTGCCCGCGCCGCCGACCGCCTTGGCCAGCAGCCCGGGGTCGGCGTTGCCGCTGCCGGAGCGGATCCGGGTCAGCGCGCCGAGGTCGGCGTCGGCGAACGGGAGCGGCACCACACAGCGCCCGGCGACGAGCGCGCGCAGGCCGGCCAGCCAGTCCTGGGCGGCCTGGACGCCCCTGCCCTCGACCGTGCCCGCGCCGACGCGGACCTGGTAGCCGCGCGTCATCGCGTCCACTGTCTGGATCAGGTCGGGGTCGATCGCGAAACACAGCGACGAGGCGAGCCGCTGGTCGTCCGTCTGGGCCGTGCGCGCCGCCGTGACCAGTGCGTTCAGTCGTCCGCCGGTGCCGAGCTCGTCCGCGAGCCTGTCATCGGTCAGGGTCAGCGGGCCGCCGAGCGCCGCCGAGTAGACGTGCGGGAGGTTGTCCGCGATCGGCCAGAGCGTGGTCACGCTCGCCGGTTTGGCGGGCTTCTCCGGCGCGGACCTGCCCGGCGCGCTGAGCACCGGCAGCAGCGTGCTGACCGCGGCGAGCCGGGCCTGGCCGCCGAACTCCGGGGTGCCGTTGACGTTGACCAGCAGCGGGTACACCCCTGGCTTCGCCAGCTGGTAGGCCGCGCGGCCGCCGGTGAGGTTGACGGTCACGTTCACCGGAGCGGTCTGTCCCGGCTCCAGCTCCTGGGTCACCACCGCGAAGTCGGTCAGCGAAGGGTCGGTGCCACCCGCCCCGGCCAGCCGGTCGGCGAGCTGCTTGGAGCTGGTCAGCCGGTCGCCGACCTCGAGCCGCACCTTCGGCGTCGAGATCCGGCGGTCACCGATGTTGGTGATCGAGCCGGAGATGGTCAACGTCGTCGAGCTGGTGGTGATCACCCTCGGGTTCAGCTGGGTGATGTCCAGCCGCAGCCGCGGCGGCTCCTGCTCCACCTGTGCCTGCGCGGTGCCGCCGAACAGGGCGGAGAAGGCGAGCAGCGGGACGACAAGGACGAAGGCGGCGAACCGCTTCACTCGGGGGCTCCCTCGGGCGCGCGCTTTTCGTGCGCGAAGAGTTCTTTGGCCTTGCGCACGAGCTTGCGCTCGTCCGCGTAGGCGAGTCTGGATTCCAGCTCGGCGAGTGGCACCCAGGCGACCTCGGTGACTTCGACGTCTTCGTCCGAGAGTTCGCCGCCGTACGACTCGAGCAGGAAGTGGTGCACGGTCTTGTGGACCCGGCGTCGTTCGGCCACGAACCAGTAGTCGATGGTGCCCAGTGGCCGCCGGACGCGCGCGGAGATGCCGGTTTCCTCCTTCACCTCGCGCACCGCGGTCTGTTCCACCGTCTCACCGTCCTCGATGTGACCTTTCGGCAGGGACCAGAGCAGTTTGCCGTGCCGGTCGAGACGGCCGATCAGCACCGCGTGTTCGCGGGCCGGATCGACGACCAGCCCGCCGGCGGACGTCTCGTCGACCGTGGTCAGCCGCCTGCCGCGCTGACGCCTGCGTCGCCTTCGCGGCTTCGAGGCGCCGGTGCGACCGGCTGATCCAGACATGCTGCGATGCTAGAGCAAACGGGTGTCCGGGTACGCTGGCTCACCGTGTCCGTGTCCGGTGTGGCGAAAGCAAGCACACACCTCGAGTAGTGGGATTCCCGTGAACAACGTGGTCGCCAACCAGGCCGCCCAGCACAGTACTGCCCAGCACACCTCAGCGATGCAGAACACGGTGGCGGAACTCATGCGCATCTCCCCGCTGGCGGATGAACTCGCGACGCGGTTCGCCCAGGCGGGTCACCGGTTGTACCTCGTCGGTGGCAGCGTGCGCGACGCGATGCTGGGCAGGCTGTCCAGCGATCTCGACTTCACCACCGACGCCCGGCCGGACCAGGTGCTGGCGATCGTCAACGCGTGGGGCGACGCGGTGTGGGACGTCGGGATCGCCTTCGGCACGGTCGGCGTGACGAAGAAGGGCATGACGCTCGAGATCACGACGTTCCGGGCGGACGCCTACGACCGCGTCGGCCGCAACCCCGAGGTCACCTTCGGCGACAGCATCGAGGGCGATCTGCTGCGCCGCGACTTCACGGTCAACGCGATGGCGATCGACCTGACCACGAAGACGTTCATCGATCCGCACGACGGGTTGCAGGCACTGCACGACAAGGTGCTGGACACCCCGGCCACGCCGCAGGAGTCGTTCGCCGACGACCCGCTGCGGATGCTGCGGGCCGCGCGGTTCGCCGCCCAGCTGGGTTTCACGGCCGCACCGCGCGTCGTCGACGCGATGACATCGATGGCGGACGAGATCGACCGGATCACCGCCGAGCGCGTCCAGGCCGAGCTGTCGAAGCTGCTTCTCGCGGATGATCCGCGGCCCGGCCTGGAACTGCTGGTCGACACCGGGCTCGCCGAGCGTGTCCTCCCCGAGGTGCCAGGGATGCGGCTGGCGATCGACGAGCACCACCAGCACAAGGACGTCTACCAGCACTCGCTGACCGTGCTGGCCCAGGCCATCGATCTGGAGTCCCGGCACGAGCCGACCTCGGAGCCGGACCTCGTGCTGCGGCTCGCGGCCCTGCTGCACGACATCGGGAAGCCGGCCACGCGCGAGTTCCAGCCCGGCGGCGGCGTGAGCTTCCACCATCACGAGGTGGTCGGTGCCCGGATGGCCCGCAAACGTTTGCGGGCCTTGAAGTACTCGAAGGAGATCGTCGAGGACGTCTCCCAGCTCGTGTTCCTCCACCTGCGGTTCCACGGGTACGGGAAGGGCGAGTGGACGGATTCGGCGGTCCGCCGGTACGTGACCGACGCGGGACATCTGCTGACCCGGCTGCACAAGCTGGTCCGCGCCGACTGCACGACCCGCAACCGGCGCAAGGCCGCCGCGCTGCAGGCGACCTACGACGACCTCGAGGCCAGGATCGCGCGGATCAAGGAGCAGGAGGACCTCGACCGCGTCCGGCCGGACCTCGACGGCAACGCGATCATGCAGCTGCTGGGCCTGAAGCCGGGGCCGGAGGTCGGGAAGGCGTGGAAGTTCCTCAAGGAGCTGCGGCTGGACCGTGGGCCGCTGGAGCACGACGAGGCCGTCGCCGAGCTGAAGCGCTGGGCGGCCGAGAACGGCATCGGCGACCCTTCCTGAGGCGCCTCTGACCTGGGCGGGGAGAGCAAGGGACCTTTGCTATCGCTCCCCGGGCGGCGCTCGGCCGTGGAGAAACCCGAGAGAATTCCGTATTACGGATTCGCAGCCGCCCGTTCGGACGCTGGACCGTTTTGCCAACGGTTGGAGATACTCCTGGCTCGGTACGGGGACGGGGCCCGGTGCCGGGCAGGGAGGATCGATGGCGGGCGAGGCGCCTCAGCCGGAGCGCGGCGCCAGTTTCCTGGTGACACTGTTGCGCCGCGGCGCGCCCGCGCTGGCCACCGCGACGAGCGAGTTGTCCGACGAGGTCGGCGATCCGACGCCGGTCCGTGCGCTGCGCCGGATCTCGAAGATCGCCGGGCCGGTCGATTCCACCCATCGCGACGGGTTGCTGCTGCGCTCGGCCCGCTACGTCGCCGTCGTCCCGCTGGTCTACCGCCTGTTCGCGATTCCGGGCGCGTTCGCCGTGTATGTCTCGGCGCACGGGAGCACCGGAGCGGTCGTGGTCGGTGCGATCGCGCTCGTGTCCTTCGTGTTCAGTGCCTACGGCGTCCGGTGGCTGCTGCGGTCCGCGCCGTTCAAACCGCGTGGCGCGGCTCGGCTCATCGCCGTCGACGTCGCGTTCACGCTGCTCTCGCCGGTGATCATCGCGCTGAGCGTCCCGAACCACGTGTACGCCGATGCGTTGCTCGTGCCCGCGAAACAGCTCTTCGGCGAGGTCGCGCTGCTCACGCTCGCGCTCGGCATCCCGTCCGGGCTGGCACTCGCCGTGGCCAGCTTTCCCACCCGGCTGCTGGCGACGTGGCTGAGCAGTGGCCATGTCGACATCCGCGACGCGGTCGGCACCTACCCCGCGATGCTCGGCGTCCTGTTCACCGCGGGAGGGGCGCTGGTGATGATCGGGCTCGGCACCCGGCTCGCGCTCGCGTACGGCATCCGCAACGGACGGCTCGCCGAACGCGCCCAGCAGCACCGGCTGCTGCACGACACCGTGCTGCAGACGCTGGAGGCGATCGCGCTCGGCGGTACGGAGGATCCCGGCCGCAGGCTGATCGAGGTGCGGCGGCTCGCGCGGGCGCAGGCGATGGAGGTCCGGCAGCTGATCGAGAACGCGAACGCCGACCGGGCCGAGGCGGGCTCGCGGCCGCTCGGCGAGAAGCTCGCGGCACTCGCCGCGGAGATGGCGCGCGACGGGCTCCGCGCCCAGCTCGTGGTCGCCGAGCTCGACGAGGACACGCTGTCGGAGGTCCGGCAGATCGCGATCCGCGACGCCGTGCGCGAGGCGATGCGCAACACCATGAAGCACGCCGGGACCGACAAGGTCGTGGTCCGGGTGGAGGAACGCGACCGCGGCATCGCGGTGATCATCCGTGACCACGGCACCGGGTTCAGCCCGGACACCGCGCCCGCCGGGTTCGGGATCAGCGAGTCCATCACCGCGCGGCTGGGCGAGGTCGGCGGCACCGCGCGGGTCGAATCGAGTCCTGGCAGTGGCACCAGGGTGACATTGTGGGTGCCCTGCTGAGGCCCGGTCCGGTAAACACGGAAGGGTGACGATCACCGACTCGCTCGCCGCCGCCCTCGCCGCGTATCGTGCCGCCGATCTGACCGCCGCGAGCGCGCATGTCGAAGCCGCGGCCGAGGCGGGATCGCTGCTCGCCGCGGAACTCCGGACGTACCTGGGCGGCGAGACGGCCGGGCCGGTGTACGAGCAGCCGCGGGCGTTCACCACGTTCATCCGCGGCGGCGGGAACGTCGAGCTGTACCGGCGGCTCAGCGCCGAACTCGCCGCGCGCTACGACGCCCAGCAGCCGAAGGCACTGCTCGACCTCGGCTGCGGCGACGGGCTCGCGGTCGTGCCCGCGCTCGCCCAGGCGCGGCACTCCCCGATGCGGGTCGATCTGGTGGAGCCGTCCGGGGCGCTGCTCGAAGCGGCGCGGAGGCGGCTGGTGCGCGAGGTCCACACGTGGGAGGCGACCGCGCAGAGCTTCCTCGGACACGAGAACCCCCGGTGGGATCTCACCCAGTCGACGTTCGCCTTGCAGTCGATCCCGCCCGCCGAACGTGCCGGCGTGCTGCGGGTGCTGAGGCCACGTACGGCCAAGCTGGTGATCGCCGAGTTCGACGTCCCCGAGTACGTCGAGGGTTCGCCGGAACACCTCCGCTCGCTGGTCACCCGCTACGAACGCGGGGTCGCGGAGTACGGCACCGACGCTTCGCTTGTCGCACAAGGGTTCCTGCTGCCGGTGCTGCTCGGCCTCGTCACCGCGAAGGAGCGCACCAACTGGGAACACCCCGCGGCGACGTGGGTGACGCAGCTGACCGAAGCGGGTTACACCGACGTCGAGGTCGAGCCCCTCGCCGACTACTGGTGGTCCCCCGCCGTCCTCGTCACCGCTACTGGACGCGGCTGAGCGCGCCGGCCTCCAGGTGCTGTGCGATCGGCCGCGGCAGGACGTAGGCGATCGCGCCACCCGGCATCCCGTTCCACGGCGCGGTCACGCCGGTGAGCACGCGCAGCGTCCGTTGGACCCGGTAGAGCCGCCGCTCCCGCTCGCGGTCGAACGCCAGCGACGTCTCGGCGAACCGCGTCGTCTCGGCGTGCACGAGATTGCCGGTTTCCGTGCCGAACCGCAGCACCGTCGTCCCCGCCGGGAGCACGACGATCCGCTTGCCGCGGAAGAAGTTCAGCGGTGGCTCGCCCCGCATCGGCAGGATCGGCCAGTCGGCGGGCTGGTCGGACTCCTCCGCCGCGTGGAGTGGGAACAACTGCAGGGTGCCGAGCAGGAACCGGGCCGCGTCGCCGAGGTTGGCGAACGCGACGGGCTGGTCGGTGGGCGGCCGCGAGACCTCCCAGCCGTTCTCGGCACGACGCAGGGTCCACACGCCCTCGGCGGGCATCTCGTTCGCGCCGATCCGGTACGCCGCGGACGGGATCCCGAGTTCGGTCAGCCGGTGGAACAGCAGGTCGAGCGTCTCCGACGCACTCAGCTTCCCGACGTCGCCGTCACGGACGACGCGGGTCAGCAGGCTGTCGTCGGGCAGGTCCGCCTCGGACTGCGCGGGTCGCGGCGCGCCGAGGACCTCCGCCTCCGCTGTCGCGCGGGCCAGCTCGGGGACGTACGGCGGCCGGAAACCCGCGGCCCGGATGTAGTCGACGAACTCCGGCTCCGGCGGCACCCCGTACTTCCGCAGGTAATGCGGCACCGCGGCGGGCCAGATCCAGAACCCGTCGGTGTGGAAGGCGTCCGGCACGTCCGGTGGGGCGCCGGGCGGCGCGAAGATGTCCGGCAGTGGCGCGGGCCGATGTACCGCGACGGGCGCGCGGAACAGGTAGTCGAGCACCCCGCGGACCTGGTCCGGCGGTACCGGCGGCCGGTTCACCACCGGTCGTTCGCCCTCGTTGTGCGCGTCGACGACGAGGGCGTGCCGGAACGTCACGTCCAGCGGAAGCCCGGCCTTCACGGCCAGCCAGCCCGGGATGTGCTTGGACGCGCGCGGGTACGACGCCAGCTCGACACCGTAGGGCGCGGTCGACGGACGGCCCCCGTCGTTCGGCGCGACCCGCCAGGTCGGCTCGTGCTGGGCGTCGTAATCGAAGTCGAACTGGCCGGCGGCGTCCAGGGTGAACGTGCCCTGGAACCACGCGCCTTCCTCCGGCTTGTACATCGCCGACCGCAGCCGCGCGAAGTACGCCGACAGCCGGGGCGGCGCCGGCAGCGAGACCGACACGGGGCCGTTGTCGTCGCCGACCACCCGGATCTCGAGCTCGGCGTAGTTGCCGACCTGGCGGAACTGCGCGGCGACGCGCTGCCAGCCCGACGGCGCCGCGTCCCGCAGCGCGCGCCCGATCGCGCGCAACAACGCGTTCTGGTCACCCGTGCCCGGCTCCGGGGCGTTCTCGACGCTCTCGACGAAATCGTTCCGGACCTGCCAGAGCGCGGTCACCTGCCGGGGGTCGACGGTCACCGAGAAGTCGACGAGCCCCAGCTGCGCGGCCCGTGCCGGATCGTCGCGGGTCCAGCGCAGGGTGAACCTGCCGTCGCCGGGCGCCACCTCGTACAGCTCGTCGTCGTATTCGCAGAAGGTCCGGAGGCTGAACGTCGCTGGTACCTCGTTCGCGAGCACGATCCTGGCCGGACGGCCCTCGTACTCGCGGTCGAAATCCGCCGGAGCTTCCTCGCCCGCAGCCGTGGACAGCAGGATCGTGCCGTCCGTTGTGGACCGTTGGGCGGCGTACACGCCCTCACCCCAGGACGCGTATAGGCCATCCGGGCGATGTGCCGCTTCTACCCGGTAACGCACGTTCGTTCCTCCCCATCCCCAGTGCTGGGGGCTCAATCTAACCGGCTGGGTAACGCTCGTACCAACCGTCATCCCCTGGCGCGTCCGAAGCGGACGTCGCGAACTCCGCCAGCGCGTCGTCGGCGAGCTGCTCGATCACTTCGCGTAGTTCGAGGCGGTCGAGCCAGCTCGCGCGCAGCGCCTGCTCGCCGTACATCGCGCCGACGAGGTTGCCGCACACCGAGCCGGTCGAGTCGCTGTCGCCGCTGTGGTTGACCGACGCGAGCAGCGCGGAATCCGCGTCCGACGTGGTCAGCGCGACGTAGACCGACATCGACAGCGCGGTCTCGCCGACGTTGCCCTGCCCGAGGCTTTCCAGCTTCTCCGGCGTCGGCGGCCCCTCCTTGGCCAGCGCCAGCGCCTGGGCCAGCGCATCGGACTGCTCTTCGTGGTGCTCGTGCCGTTCCAGCTCCAGCCGGGCGATCGCGACCGCGCTGGGCAGCGGTTCGCCACGCAGCAGCAGGTGCATGAGCACCGCGAAAGTGCCCGACGACAAATACCCACTCGGGTGACCGTGGGTCAGCGCGGCGCTCTCCGCACCGAGGGTGAACAGCTCCGCGAGGTTCTCCGACCACAGCGCGATCGGCGCCGCGCGCATCACGCCGCCGCAGCCCTTCGAGTTGTTCACCGGCCGGTCGACGCTGCCGCGTTTGCCGGTGCGTCCGTACGCCTCCAGCTCGCCGAAACAGGTCAACCCCGGCGCGCGGCGGCTGAACAGGTCTTGGTGCGTGATCAGCCAGCCGTCGGGCGCCTCGCTGTCCGACTCCGGGCCTCGTGCCCGGTCCCACGCGACGCCCTGTGTGTGCAGCCACCGCTGGTAGGCCATCTGCAGCGACTGGACGACGTCAACAACACTGTCGGAGCCCTCGCGGCGTCGCTGCGCGTGGGCCCTGATCAGCGCTTCGAGGGAGAACAGCGTCATCTGCGTGTCGTCGGTGATCCGGCCGACGCCGCCGTATGCCGGGATGAAGTCGGTGATCCCGTCCGGTCCGGCGATCTCCCGGATCCGGTCGATCGAATCGAACTCGGTCTTCGCGCCGAGCGCGTCGCCGATCGCCCCGGCGAGGAGGCTGCCCCGCAAGCGGGACCGTACGGCCGGGAAGTGAAGCCAGTCGTGCACTTAGTTCTCTCCATGGGGGTAGCGCCGCTGCCAGCGTTCGCGCTCGGAGGGTTCCCGCGCGACGCCGAAACGGTTGAAATGCCGGAAGACGTCGGTGGCGACGTTGTCCAACACGCCGAGGTCGGTCAGCGACGAGGCGAGCGGCAGGCCGGGAACGCCGGCGCGGGCGCCGACCATCGCGCCGACGAGCGCGGCGCAGACCGGCCCACCGTGGGCGGCGAGTCCCAGCGCGGCTTCCGGGTCGTGGCCGCGCTTGGCGGCGGCGAACAACGCGCGGCCCAGCACGGAAAGCGGCGACCGGCCGTCGCCGATGCCGTCGAACTGCGTGGCGTCGTCGGCCGCACGGTCCTCACGCAGGGCGAGGACGGACTTCGCGAGGTCGTTGCCCTCCTGCTGCTTGAGCAGGATGTGCACCGGCAGCGCGAACTCGTCCTTGGTGAGCAGCGCGCGGAACAAGGTCACCAGCAGGTCGACGCCCGCCGAGATCTCCGGACCGGCCGCGGTGCCGGTCAGCTCGCGCGCGACGGCCTTCGCGTAGACCTCACCATCCACAGTGGACATTTCGACGCCACCCGCGAGGGTCGCGGCCAACGCCGTCGCGAACAGGCCCGAGAAGTCCGACGGCGGCGGGCCCGCGTGGGCGGTGGCCCGCGCGATCCAGCCGTCCGGACGTCCGCCCGCGGGGAGCGTCGCGGGTACTTCCCCGGTCTCGGTGATCGACGGCAGGCCGCGGATCACGGATTCGGTGTGGAACAGCAGCTGCCGGGTCAGACCGCCGAGCGGCAGCGCCCCGGCGGGGTCGGCGCCCGAACCCAGCGCGTCCCCGATCGCGAAGCCGACGTACGCGCCGAGGACGCGATGCCACGCGTACGCACTGCTAGGCGTGCCCTCGGCGAGGAACTTCCCGAACGTCCACGGCACCGGACGCGGCGAGCCGTCGTCGGCGAAATGCGTGATCAGGCCCTCGGTGGCCAGGTCGTCGGGCCAGTCCTGTGGTTGTCCATTCCGCAGGTTGGCCGCGTTGCGGTAGCGCAGCGCGAAGGCGCGAAGGTACTTCAGGCACTCCGCAGCACTCAGCTCGTAGCCGTTCTCGCGCGCGCCTTTCGCGACGTATGCGAGGTGTCGCGACAGCAGATCGGGCGGCGTGATGGCGAATTGGTCGGTCAGGGCGGGCAGCGCGTCGAGAACCTCGGGGCTCGCTTCGGGCGCGAATACGGTCACCGGCTCGCGTACTTCGACGCCCGGCGGCAGCGGATCGCGGACGAGGTACAACTCGCGCGAGGTCAGCGAGATCGGCGTCGGGCCGCCGGGGTCGAGCGTCATCGCGTAGGTGCGCCAGCGGTTCAGGATCTGGCGCGGCTGGCCGACGAGCCGCTCGGGATAGGCAGCCGGGACCTTCGTCGAGGAACTGAACGCGATCAGTTCCCGGGTGTCCCCCGGCGGCCCGTTCCGCAGCGGCCGGAAGATCGGCTCGCCGTTGTGCAGCGGCACGAAGACATCGCGGTCGAGCAGTGCGGCGGTGAATTCGCCGCGGCTGAGCCAGCCGACGTTGAGGTACCCGACGAGCTTCTCGACATCGGTGACTGGTGTCGGGTAACCCGTCCACAGTGGACCGGGCCGGTACTCGGCATTCGCCTTGTACTCGCCGGTTTTCTGGTCGTACAGCGTGTGCTGGGCCCAGCCGCGCACCGCGCGCTTCGGGATCCCCAGCTCGGGGAACGCTTCGGTGTCGAACTCCGGGTCGACGTCGGACCGCCACTCGGTGAAGCCGGTTTCGGCGGTGTTTTCGCTGTCACCCGCGCCACGGGCCATCATCGCCAGGTCGTAGGTGATCTCGCCGCCGTCGTCGGGCACGAACACCACCGGGCTGGGGAACAGGCCCTTGCCGGGGTCGGTGCCGTCGAGGTAGCCGGCGGCGTTCAGCGTGAAGTTCCAGCCGCCGTTGCGGTGCACGGTGTACTCCGGCCGGACGCGCAGCGCGGCCGGGCCGGTCGTGCGATCTCCGTCCGGTGTGTTCCGCAGCCAGTCCTCGAGGCGCGCGACGGCTTCCTCTGCGTTCATGTTCCCCATCCTTGCGGTCCCGGCGGATCAGTGCCGGGGATACCGCTGAATCCACTGCTCGCCGAGCGCGCCGAGCGCCGAGTGCCGGTCGAAGTGCCAGTACACGTCCGACGCGACGTTCTCCACGAGGTACCGCAGGTCGAGCTGATCGACCCACTTCTGCGGCAGCCCGGGGATCCCGGTCCGCGCGCCGAGCAACGCTCCGGCGATCGCCCCGGTGAGCGCGCTGCGGCCCGAGTGGTTGACCGCGCGCAGCAGCGCCTGCTCGGGGTAGTTCTCGAAGCCGGACAATGCGGCGAAAGCACGTCCCAGCACGGAAAGCGTGCTCTTGCCGTCGCCGATCAGCTCGGGGGCACGCAGATCGGGCAGGCCGTGCTCGGCGAAGAACGGGACGGACTCCGCCACCATCGCCTTCACCGCGTCCCACTCCGGGCCCTGCTGGTACTGGTTGTCCGGGTTGAGGATCTCCCGGGACAGGTTCCAGATCGGATAGCTGAACGCGTCCTTCGTCAGCGCCGGCTCGAACAGCCAGGTCAGGTAGGTCGCGGCGGCGAGGTCGGGCTCGCCGGGATGGGTGAGGCCCGCCAGTTCGCGGACGGCCTGGCGTGATCCGCCGCTGAACCCGCTGCCGGGTCCCGCGACGGTGAGCGCCGCGGGCAACGCCGGGATCAGTGCGGCGGGCCCGGACATCGGCGGCGTCTGCGGGTCGTTGGTCACCACCCCGTGGTAGGAGTTGAGCAGCACGTCGTCCGAGGTCCGGCGGACGCGCAGCTCCGGCACCTTGACCAGCCAGCCGTCGGGGTCGTCCAGCGGCGCGCCCTGGGTGTGCAGCCAGCGCCGCAGCGCACCGCGCACGACGTCGCCGAACTGCTGCTCGACCTCGCGCGACTCCGGCTGCTCGCGGTGCGGGCTGCGGATGACGGCCTCGGTGTAGAACAGCAGCCGCTGGGTCAGCGAGCCGATCCGGCCCGGCTGGTCGAAGGCGAGCGGCAGATCGGTGACGCCCTCGGGCCCGTACTTGGCGTGGATCTCGTCCAACCGCATCCGGTCGACGGCCGTGCCGAGCGCCTCGCCGAGCGCGAAGCCGATGTACGCGCCGGTGACACGCTGCCAGCCGTAGCGGTAACCGTCGAGTTCACGCTCGAAGTACTTGCCGAACGTGTCCAGCCTCGGCACGGTGTTGCCGTCGTTGTCGTAGGCCGGGGCGAGCCCGTTCGCGCGCAGGTCGTTGGGGCGCCCGGGCGGCGGTTCCGGCAGGCTGAGCCGTCGCAGCCACGACTCGCCGAGGACGGTTTTCTGGCACTCCTCGGCCGTCAGCTCGTACCCGCGCTTGCGGGCCTTCTCGGCGGCGCCGAGCGGTGGGCTGACCGGCTCGGCGAGGCCCATCCGGGTCGCGGTCTCCCGCGCCACGCGCTCCAGATCCTCTTCGGCCTCCGGGCATTTGCCGTGGGTGTCGATCCGCGGTTCGCGACGCGGGAAGCGGCGCGCGATGTCGGCGAGCTCGGGGCCGCTGACGTCCTCGAAGGTCGCCGGACCACCGTTGATCACCAGGTTCGGCGGATGTTCGAACTCCGCGAGCGTGGCGAGGTCGACCTGCCACCAGCCGTGCTCGCGCGAGGGCAGATTGCGGGTCGAGCTGAAGACCTTGAGCTCGTTGCGTTCCTCGGTGAAGTAGAAGCGGTCGGTCTTGCCGGTTTCGAGGTCGAGCGGGACGAACACCTCGCAGCGCAACAGCCCGATCAGCAGCTGCTCGCGGGTCAGCCAGCCGACGCTCGCGAACGACAACAGCGTTTCGAGGGTGTTCTCCGGCTTGGGATAGCCGCGGCGGATGGGCCCGGCCTTGTACTCCGGGTTCTCGCGCTCCTCGCCGGTCTGCACGCCGTCGTCGTTGACCTTGACCCAGCCCGCGACCGCGGGCAGCGGCACGCCCAGCTCACCGAGGCCGGATTTGACGTACTCCGGGTCGACGACCTCGCGCCAGTTCTCCTGACCCGGGAACGCGACCGGCACGCTCAGCCCGCCGGGGTGCGGATGCGCCTGCCGCAGCTCGCCGTCCGGTTCGCGGACCACGACCGAGGGCGGCGGGAAGATCTCCTTCTCGGCCTTCCCCTCGTCGAGGAAGGCGATGGTGTTGTACGGCACCGACCAGCCTTCGGGGATGCGCCGTACCTTTTCCTGGTCGATCCGCAGCCCGCCGGGGCCCGACACATCGGGGCCGTGTACGGCGCGCAGCCACTCGTCGACCTTGGCAATCGCTTCCGCCGCTTCCACCTACTCGATCCTCTCCAGGCTTCCGTCGGACTCGTGCTCGGCGATCGTCCTGGGCAGCACGTAGGCCACCGCCCCACCCGGCAGATTCGCCCACGGAACCGTGATCCCCGTGATCACGTGCAGTGGGCGGCGGAGCCGGTAGCCCCGCACGACGCGCTCCCGCTCGAGCGGCAGGGACGTCGTGGCGAACCGTACCCCGTCGTGGTGCACGAGGTTCCCGGGTTCCTCACCGAAACGCAGAACGACCGTACCCGCTACCAGCCGGGTGATGCGCTTGTTCCGGAGAAGGGTGAGGGGAGGCTCACCCGCGGCCGCCTGAACAGGCCAGTCGGCGAGCTCCTTGGCGGTCTCGAGCGGCGTCTCGTGCCCGGCGGTCATCCGAGCCGGGTGCAGCAGCAACGCGCCGAGCAGTTGCTGAGCCGCGTCCTCAAGCCGCTCGAAGTAGCGCGGGGCGACCGGGGCGCCGTCGGCGTGCGCGGCGACTTCCCAGCCATCGGGAGTGAAGTTGAGGCACCAGGTCCCGTCGGCCCGCTCGCCGATGCGGTAGGCCTCCGGCCACACACCGTGCTCACCGAGCCTGCGGACCAGCACGATCAGCAGCTCGTCGTCGGGCAGCCGCGGATTCGGCGTCGTCTCCAGCTCGGCCGCGACGTCGCCCTCGGTCCTCTTGACGTCGGCGCGGCCGGGTCTGGGTCTCGGGCGGCCGAGCAGGTCGGCCTCCGCGGTCCGGCGGACGAGGTGCTCGACATACGGCGGCTGGAAGGTGTTCGCGCGGATGTGCGCGACCAGGTCCGGCTCCGGCGGGAGCCCGTATTTGCGCAGGTAGTGCGGTACGGACGCGTGCCAGATCCAGACGCCGTCGGTGTGATACCGCTCGGGGACGTCTTCCGGTGCGCCGTCGGCGAAGATGTCCGGGCCGAGTCCGTCCCCGGCGAGCACGACGGCCTCACGTTCGAGGTACTGGAGCACCAGCGGCACCTCGGCCTCGGGCAACGGCTCGCGGTCGACCTTCGGCGGCTCGCCCTCGGTGTAGGCGTCGACGACGCGGGCGTGCCGGAACACCACCCCCAGCGGGAGCTGCGCCCGCAGCCGCCACCAGTCCGGGATGTGCTCGTCCTCGCGCGGGAACTCGGCGAGTTCGTCGGGATAGGCCGTCGAGCCCTGCTCCGGCGGTTCGTTCCACGCCGGTTCGGTGTCGAGGGTGAAGTCGAAGTCGAACGTGCCGTCCGGGGCGAGGGTGAACCGCGACTGGAGCCAGGTGCCACGACCGGTGGCGTACATCCCGGCGCGGAGCCGGCTGAACAGGTTCGTCAGCTCCGGTTGTTCGCCGGCGTTGCGGACCTCGAGTTCGGTGTGCTTTCCGGCCTGCCGGAACGAGACCTCGACCGGCAGCGTGTCGTCCACGCGGTGGGCACGGACCAGCTTGCCGATGCCGATCAGCACGGCGCGCTGTTCTTCGGGGGACAGGGGTTGTTCCACGTGAATCATCGTGCCCTGTGCCGGCCCATCACGTGCTCCCTTCCGGGAACCTGCTCGTGACCGGGAACGACGGCGGCTCACCGGCCGCGCGTCGGGCGAACTCGTCCTCCCACATCGTGAAGGTGCGCCGGTAGAGCGACTGGATCAGCGCCCGTTCCTGCGCCGCCAGCGGACGGTCCTCGTCGCGGGCGAGCTGGTACAGGCCGTTCACCGTTTCGTAGAGCGCGAAAATCGCCCCCTCACCGCGGAGCCACTCGTTGCGCGCGGCCTCCGTTTCCTGGACGAACCGTTCTTCGGTGAGCGTCCGGATGTCCGAGCTGGTCGTCGCCCAGACCGCCTCGCGGACATGGGAGTTGTCCTCGACGAACTCGCCGGTGTCCAGGTCGAGGATCTTCCCGGTCAGCCCGCCGTCCGGGGTCGAGTCCACCCGGTAGGGCTGGGCGAAGTACTTGAAGAACATCGGAGTCCGGAAGGCCATCACGCATTCTCCTCAGGCGTCGCGGGCGGCAGGCCCCGTTCCAGCGCGTCCTGGAAACGCCCGCGCAACTGCTCGATCAGCGCGGCGTCCAGCGCCGCTTCTTCCGGTGACAACTTGCCGTCGCGGCCTTCCTGGCGGCTCAACGTCTCGAAGTCGCGGCGCACCTCGAACAGTGCGTGTTCGTAGGCGGCGACGTTGTCGATGTGGGTCAGGTGCAGCCGCAGTTCGGCGACGTGCTTGTTCGGCAGCTGGACGTTCATCTGCAGGTCGCGGTAACCACTGGGCTTCGGGTTGGCCATCCGGTCCTCGAAGTAGACGATCTTGAGGGCCGGATCGTTCTGCAGCTCGCGCAACGCGTTGTAGAGGTCGGCGACCGTGCCGAACTGCACCTTGGCGCCGACGAGGTCGGTCAGCTGCCCGCCGTCACCCTTGTACTTGGCGATCTTCGCGAGTGCGCGGTCGTCCTCCTTGGGCTTCGTGCGGTAACCGGCGTGGCCGTCGTTCTCCGCGGCGAGCCGGTCCGCGATCGCGTTCAGCTTGTCCTGGTTCGCCCGCCAGTTCGCCCGCTCATCGGCCACCCACCGCTTGGTGGCCTCCTCGTTGTTGCGGAACTCCGGGAGGAAGCTGGCGTGCTTGCGGTCCTCGGGCTTCGCCCCCGCGGCGATCTCTTCAGCGGCTTCGGCGATCTCGATCTGTTCCCGGGTCGGCTCGAACGGCGTGACGCCGGCCTCGTGGACCTCCCTGACCAGCTCGTCGCCCCGGGTGACGGCCTCGTGCGCGGCGGTCTCCAGGATCGGGATGGCCTCCGGGTGCTCCATCAGGCTTTCGATGGTCTTCGGGTTGTTCAGCAACGAGCGGGTCAGCGTCTCGTTCACCGGGTCCTGCATCAGGTTCAGCAGGCCGGGGTGTTCGGCCAGGTGCGCGCGGATGTAGTCGCCCGAGGCATGGCTGTCCAGCGCGGCCTCGACCTCCGGCCGCGAGAGGAAACGCTCGGCTTCCTCTCGCACGCGCGGGTCGACGTGCTCGTGGCTCGTCGCGGGCTCGTCGTGCGGTCGCTCCGCCATGCCGTAGCCGCCGTGTTCGGGCTGGTGGTGCCCCGAAGGCGCGTGCTCCGGCGTCGCCGGGACGTGCTCGGTGAACGACGGCACCGGCCGCCCGTCCGGTCCGATCCGCGACGGCCGCACGTCGACACCGTGCGGGCCGCCGTCCCGCGCGTACGCGATGCGCGGATCGACCGGCTGGGTGGGCTTCGGCTCCGTGATCGGCTCTTTCGGGGCCTGCTCGTGCGACATCTGTTCGTGCGACGTCGTGGTGTGCTCGTGCGCGGCCGGGGTGTGCGGCACGCCGTCGGCGTTCGGGACGCCGACGTGCATGAGCCGGATGTCCTTGGGCGGCTTGGGCAGGTTCAGCAGGTCGCCGGACTGAGGGTCGATGAACGCCACTCCGTCGCGGGTGTTGACGACCATCGCGACGTGCCCGCGTTCGACGCCGTTCGCGTCCTCGTACTTCACCGCGACCACGGCGTGGTGATCCTCGGGCATGTCCCGCATTTCGCGGATCACGGTGTCGTAGTCGGCGCGTTCGGAGAACTTCTGGCCGAAGCGGTCCTCGATGTGATCGAGCGTGCCGCGGCTGTCCATCTGGCCGAACGGGATCGGCTCCGCCGTGGCATTTCCACCGTGCAGCCGGTCCCAGTACGCCTCGGGCGTGCGTGTGCAGTTCGACATGTAGCCGTTCTCCAGCGCGCCCGGCTGGTGGAAGCCCGGGTTGACCTCGCCGAGGTGCGGATGCCGCTCGCGGACGTAGGCGGCACGCTCCTCCGGCGACGCGGTGCCGGCGTGGATCGCCGCCTCGTACGGCGGATTCGTCGGCCGCGCCATCGACGAGAAGTCCGGCGGTTCGTGGGCGGACGTGCCGTCGTGCGCGGGTGTTTCGTCGGCGTGCGGTGCGGGTTCCTCGCCGAAGCCGTGGCCACCCAGACGGTCCGAAATGGACGGTTCGGATGCCGTGTGCTCGGCGGGCTTCGCGGGCGGGGTCTCCGGTTCGACGGCGCCGCCGAGGCGCTCCATCAGGGCGTTCTGCCTGCGCCGCGCGTATTCGGGGGCTTCCTGGGTGAAGCGTTCCCGCCGCTCGGCCATCTTGCGCTTGGCGTCCTCGGGGCCGAGATGACGGGGGTCGCCAGGGGTGACCTCCTCGGCGTGGATGACCCACTTCCGCTTGCCCTCCGGCGTGATCACCAGTTCCTTGCTGTGCACGTGGAGCTGGGTGCCCGGCCGGGACAGCGACTCGCGCTCGCCGGGATTCTCCGCCAGCGCGGAGACGTCCTTGCCCGTTTTCGACTGGATGTGCAGTTCGACGTCGTCGCCGAACTTCGAGCTGGAGAACTCGCCGGTCTTGATCGACGCGCTGGTGAAAGTCGGCTCGATGGTTGTCTCGCCGACGACGTAGTGATCCGCGGTCAGCTTCGCCAGATGCGGGTCGCCGTGCACGTCGATGCCGCGCACGACCTCGCCGACGTGATCGGGGAGCTGGGCGAGGCCGTCCACGATCGCGCGCGAATTGTGCTGTGCCAGCTCGAAACCGGGGTGTCCCGGACCGTGCCTGTTCGCCTCGTTGACGTGGTATGAGTACTCGCCGCGCGTGTAGCCGTGGACCGCGATCGCGCCCTCGTCGGTCATGTGGCGCAAATGCTCGTGCGCGTCGCGGCGGCTCAGCGCGTTTTCCGCGATCTGGTCGTAGATCCGCTGGTCGCCGACGGCTTCGCGGATGCTGCGGTGATCGGCCTCGGTCGCCCAGTGCTCCGGGTCGGACAGGTAGTCCTCGTTGTGTGGCGCGGTTTCGGCGCCCTGGCCGAGGCGTTCGGCGATGTCGGACGACGGCTCTTCCCTGGTGGGCTCCTGCTCACGGGCGGGCGGCTCGGTGTCCTTTGTGGACTCCGCGTGCTCGGCGCGTTCAGTGTGTCCGGTGTGTTCCTCGGTGGGCCGGTGCTCGGGGGTGTGCGACTCGGTCGTGTGATGTGGGGTCGGCGCCTCACCGCCGCCGAGCGGCATGGCCTTGATGCCCGTCGCGTCGTGCGGCAGTTCCGCCAGCCGTCCGCTGCGCGGGTCGGCGAACACGACGCCGTGCTCGGTTTTGACCGCCGCGACGATCCGGCTCTCCACCCGCGGATGCGCGGCGGGCGAGTCCGCCGGGGCGTGCGGGTCGCCCGGCACGTGGTGCTCGAACGCGATCGCGGTCCGCGCACCGACCGGACGTTCGCCCAGCTCCCGCGCGATGCTGTCGAAGTTGCCGCGATCGCTCCACTGGCCGCCGAGCCGTTCGCTGACGTGGTCGAGGCTCTGCTGATGCGACAGCGCGCCGTCGGCAGGAGCGGCGACGGCGGGTTCGCCGTTCATCCGCTGCTCGAACGCCACCATCGACTCCGCGGAGTTCGTCCGGTAGCCGTTCTCCAGCGCGTTTTCGGCGTAGTAGTGGCGGGTGTTGACCTCTTCGATGCCACGGAGGTTGTCGCGCAGCAGCCGTGCTTCCTGCTGCGGCGTCTCGACCGAGTCGTGGTGGATCACCGGTTCGCCGCCGGGCTCCAGCGGTTTCGCGAGTTCCGACCAGCCGCCCTCGGGCTCGTGCTTCGCCGGTTCGTGGCGAGGTTCCGGCTCGGGGTGGCCGGCTGTGGTGTCCTCGCCGCCGCCGAACACCGAGAAGATGTCCTTGATGTTGTTCTTGAAGAGCTCGGGGTGCTCCTCTTCGAACTTCCGGTCGGCTTCCTCCTGCTCGCGTTGGAAGCGTTCCTCGTCGGCGACGTTGCGCTCGCGGCGTTCCTCGATCTGCCGCTGGGCCTCGTCCGCGCCGAGGTGCCGCGGGTCGCCGGGCGCGACCTCCTCCGCGTGCACGATCCACTTCGGCTCTTTGTTGATGCTGCCGTCGGGATTGCGGTGCGTGTACTCGGGGTGGTCCGGGTGGCCGCGGCCCATCTCGACGCCGTGCACGAGCAGCTGCGAACCCGGCTTCATGATGACTTCGCGTTCGTGCTCCAGCGCCGCGAGCTTCGAGACGTCGCGCCCGGTCTTGGACTCGATGCGCATCTCGACTTCGCCGGGGAAGTTGCTGCGCAGGTGCTCGGCGTCGATCTTCGACGTCGACAGGAACGCCGGCTCGACGACGACCTGTCCCTCGCGGTAGTTCGCCAGGAACGCTTCCATCCGGCCGGCGTGGCGGTCGAAGTTGACCATCCGCGAGACCGTGCCGGCGTGCTCGGGCATCTCGTTGAGCCCGGACGTCACCGCCCGCGCCTGCGGCGTCAGATCGCCGAGCGTCTCGCCGCCCATGCGCTGGGCGTGTGTCAGCGGGTGCACCATTTCGACGCGCGTGTACGAGTGGACGGCGATCGCGCCCTCGTCCGACATGTGCGGGAAGTTCTTGTCCCGCAAGGCCAGCGCCTCGCGGCGGACCTGCTCGTGCCGCAGCTCGCCGGTCTCGGCGTCGACGTGACCGTGTTCGAGCTGGGTCTCCACGATCCGGTCGACGTCCGCCGGATCGTGACTGCGGAACTCGGGATCGTGCAGGTAGCTCTCGTCGACCGGCGAGTGCCCCTCGTCGTGCGAGCCGGGCGTGTGATCCTCGACGGGCGGCTGCTCGTCGTGCTGTGCCGCGGGTTCGTGCTCTTGCGGTGCCTGCTCCGGCTCGTGGGCCGGGGTGGGCTCCTGCTCCGGAGTCCGCTCCTGCGGGGTGTGCTGTTCCTCGGGCACGCGTGCGCCAGGCTCATGCTGCTCCGGGGCCTGCTCGCGCTGGGCCTCCGTCGGGCGGTGCTCGCCCGTGCCCTGCTGCACAGGCGCCTGCTCGCGCGGGCCGTGTTCCGGCGCGGCCGCGTTGTCGTGCGGCGGCTGTTGTTCCGGCGCGCGCTCGGCGGGAGTCTCCTGCTGCGGAGTCCGCTCCCGCCCGTACGGCTGCTGCTCCGGCGGGCGCGGCTGTTCCGCCGGGGTGTGTTCCGGCGTGCGCTCGACCGGCCGCTGGTCCTGCGGACGCGGTTGCTCGTGCGGAACGTGCGGCGGTTGCGGGGTTCCCGGCGGTTGCTGGGTAGGCGCGTGGCCCTGCGGCGGATGTCCGGGACGCGGCTGTTCGGGCACGAACGGCTGCGGTGGACGCGGGCCGGGACCCTGCGGCGGCATGCCCGGTGGACGGCCCTGGTGCGGCCCGAACCGCGGGTCGCCGTTCGGCGGCCCCATCGGCGGACGCCCCGGCGGAGGCGGCATCGGCGGACGGCCACCCGGATGCGGACCGGGTCCGCCGGGGCCCACCGGACCGCCCGGCCGCGGCTGGCCGGGATAACCGCCAGGTCCACGCCCACCCGGCGGACCGGGAGGGGGTCCGGGCGGACGTGGCGGGCCACCCTGGGGCTGCCCGGGACGTCCGCCGAACTGTTCGGGCATCCGGCGCGGATCCCCTGGCGGGAAACCGGGACCGCCACGTGGCGGTCCCGGCGGCTGGTTCGGCGGCGGACCGCCCTGCGGCGGACCGGACGGGCGCGGTCCGCCACCGCCCGGCGGCATGCCGCCCGGGGGCATCCCGCCTCCTGGCGGCATTCCTCCCGGTGGCGGCGCGAACCCGCCCTGCGGCGGCGGAGGCGCCTGCGGTGGTTGTCCCTGGCCGGGGAAGCCCTCGGGCATCGGCTGCTGACCGCCACCGGTGTACCCGGCGGCGGCGACGTTGTCCTGCGGGCGGCCCTGGCGCGGCGGCTCTCCGCCCGGGTAACCACCAGGGGTGAAGCCACCCTGCGGCGGATTCGGGGTGTTCGGCGCCATGCCGTAGCCGCCGGACGACGAACCGCCCGAGGATCCACCGGACGATCCGTGCGCACCGCCGCCCATGCCCCCGCCCATGCCGCCACCGCTCATCGGCGGGGCGGAACCACCCGCGGGCGGGTTCGCCGCGGGTTGCTGCTGCGTGGCGGGTGCCTGGTGCTGCGGTGCCGGGCCGTCGGTGGTCTGGGCCGCCGCGGAGCGCGGGGCTTCCTGCGGCGCGGCCGGATGTTCGGGCTGCTGGACGTGATCGGAACTGGTCGACGTCCCGGTGTCGGCAGACCGGTGTGCCGGGGTTTCGCTCTGGTGCGCGGGCGCCGGGTCGTGTGACACCGGGGCGCTCTGTGTCTCAGCCGCGCGTGGCGTCTCAGTGGCGTGCTGGGTCTGTGGCGTCTCGGTGGTGTGCTCGGGCGCGCGGCTTTCCGGCGCATGCTGGGTTTCCGGTGCACGCTGGGTTTCCGCGGCGTGCTGGGTCTCGGGCGCGTGCTGCGGTTGTTCGCCGGTGTGGTGCTGGCCCGACCCACTGTCCTGAGTGGACTGATGAGACGGCTCCGATGTCCGCGTCTCGGTCGAACCGCCGCTCTCCTGGCTGTGATTCGACGTCGGCTCGTTCGACCGGCTCGACTCACCGGAAGGCTCGGACGATCGCGAGGACGCTTCGGACTCCGAGGACCGGGTGGACGGCTCCGACTCCGACGAACGTGAGGACGGCTCGGAATCCGTTGTCCGCGAAGAAGGTTCCGAGCGCGACGAAGGTTCGTTCGACGATCCGCCGTCGTCGCCGGAATCGCCGGAGTGGCTGCCGCCGGACGGCTCGGCGTGCGGGGAGTTGGCCTCCTTGATGTGGCCGATCTGCTCCTTCGCGCCACCTGCAGCGCCCCCGACCGCGCCGCTCGACGCGCCGGTGAGCAGGTCCTTCGCCGACAGGTCCCCGAGATTCCCGGTGACCGCGGCCTGCCCGACCGTCTGCGCGACACCCTCGACGGCACCGCGCGCGCCCGCACGCATGGCGGCGTCGGCGACCTGGCCGCCGGCGCTGTGCGAAAGCCCCTCCGTCGCGCCGCGGCCGATCGATCCGCTCGCGGCGCCCACGACTCCGCCGACCGCGCCGCTGATCGCCGAGTCCTTGGTCTTGTTCCAGTCCCATTCCTTGCGGTCGCCCTTGGCCATCTGCAGGCCCTGGATCCCCGCGTCCATCCCGAGGTTCATCGCCTCGTTCTTGAGGATCTCCTTGCCGATCTTCTTGAGACCCTGCTTGAGGAACTTCTCCAGCAGCTCCTTCGCGACCTGCTTGAACCCCTGCTGCGCGAGCTTCTCCAGCAGCTGGCGGAACAGCATCTGGACGGTCATCCTGGTGGCGATCTGCGCGGGCGCGATCCCCGCCGTCGACCCGCCGAAGGTCACCGCGGCGGCCGCGATCATCGCGGCGATCTGCGCGGCCAGGATGATCAGCGAGATGATGATCATGTACTTCGTGTACTCGACGTCGAGCGCCGTCTGATCACACGAATCGCCGAGTGCCTTGCAGGCCTCGGCCAGGTTCTTGAAGTACGCGTCGTCGCCCTCGACGAACTTCTTCCACTGCTCGCCGAACGCCTGCGCGCCGTCGCCGGACCAGTTGTTGAGGACACCGGTGGCCGCGGTGCTCCCGATCTGGGAGGCCTGCGGGATCGCGGTGGACGCGTTGTGCCAGGCGTCCCGCAGCGCGCGGAGCTTGTCCTCGTCGCCCTCGGGCCAGCTCTCCCCGACGACGATGGGCAGCAGCCATTTGACCGCGTCGGGCATCTCCATACCCACGGATTACTGCCCCTTGCCCTTCGTGAGCGTGTCCGCGACGGTCTGGTCAGCTCCGTGGAGGGCCTTCATCGACTGGTCGACATTGCGGAAGAGCCCGCGCAGGCCCTCGACCAGGTTGCCGAAGCCCTCGACGGCGCCCTTCGCCCCCGGCACGTAGTCCTTCGCGAACTCCTTGCCGGAGTCGTCGTCGCCCCAGCACTCCCCCTGCGCGCTCAACGCGCTCTGGAGTTCCTTCGCGGCGTCCTCGAGGTTGTCCGCGGCTACTTCGAGCCCACCGGCGGCGGATTTGACCGCTTCCGGATCGGCGGTGAAACCGCGCCCGTCCGGCATCGGTCACTCCCTCCGCATCCAGGACGAGGGTGGTTCCTCGTCTTCGTCGTCCTGGATGGGACGCACGCGGCGCGGAGTTGGTTTCGGCGCGGGCATGGGTGGTGCGGGCGGAGGCGGCGGGGCCTGCTCGTTGCGCATGATCGACCCGGCGGCCGGGTCCTCGAAGGAATCCGGACGCGGCGGCGGTGGCGGCTGTTCCTCTTCTTCGAGGAAGTCCGGGATCTGCGGCATGAGGCCGCGCAGCGACGGCGCGCCTTCGACGAGATCGGCCAGGTCGGGCAGCCCCTCGGTCAGCGGGGCCATGAGATCCGCGACCTTCTGCTTGACCTGCAACGACCCGTGCCGGACGAGGTTCTGGATGGTGTTCGCCAGCTGCGCCGGGGTGGTCCGCTCGAAGGAGTTCGGCGCGAGTTCGAGCTTGGCGAGCGAGCCGGTCGAGTCGATCGTCGCGCGCACGAGACCGTCCGGTGAGGACACCACCGCGGTCAGCTCGGCGGCGGCCGTCTGCGCGTCCCGCAGCTGCTCGGTCTGCCGTTCGAACTGCTCCAGCAGCGTGTCGACCTGGTCCTTCATCGCGGCATTGCGTGCTTCGAGACGGGCGTGGTCGTCGCCGGGGGTGGTCACTGTGCTCCCGGGGGTCGAGCGGGACGGGACGCGGCCAACCCTAATGCCCGCCGTCCCGGCGTACCGGCCATATGGGTGAACCGGGAGCCAAGGGTTTGCGCCAGCGAATCAGGCGGGCGCCGCGCGGCGCGTGGCCAGCAGGTATCCGGCGCCGCCGAGCAGGTAGCAGATCGTCGCGGCGACGAGCAGCCCCGGCGAGCGGCCGTCGTCCGGGACGAACAGTGCGGTCAGTGTCACCGCGGCGACCTGCGTGATGTTGAACAACGTGTCGTAGAGCGCGAACACCCGGCCACGGGCTTCGTCGGCGACGTCGATCTGGATCGACGAATCGACGCACAGCTTCAGTACCTGACCGGCGCCGGTGATCACGAACGACGCGAGCAGCGCGGTCGGCAGCAGCATCGGGAGGCCGAGCGCCGACTGCGCGAGCGCGGCGAGCACCAGCGCGCCCAGCACCACCCGGAGCCTGCCGAACACCCGGACCAGCCAGGCCGTCAGCAGACCGGCGACGAGCAGGCCCGCGCCGCCCAGGGCGACCATCTGGCCGAGCCCCGGCAGTCCGGCGCGGAAAACGCCCTGATTGGTGAAGTAGTTGCGCATCAGCAAGGTCGTCACGAGCAGCGAGGCGCCGAACGACGCCCGGTGCGCGAACAGCGCGATGAATCCGGCGGTGACACGCGGCGCGCGCCAGGCGTGGTGGGCGCCGTCGGCCAGGCCGCGCGCGACCGCGACGAACGGGTTGGTCGGTTCGTCGACGACGTCTGGCCCGAGCTGCCCCCGGCGGAACCGGCCCGCGACGATCGCCGCGACGATCGTGCCGAGCACCGCGAACGACGTCGTCCACGCCGATCCGGCGTTGTCCGGGCCGAACAGGAAACGCAGCCCGATCGCGCATCCGCCGCCGATGACCGCCACCACGGAGCCGAGCGTCGTGGCGAACGCGTTGGCGGTGACGACGCTGGATTCCGGCACCAGATGCGGCAGCGCGGCGGACATCCCGGAGCCGATGAACCGGCTGACGCCCTCCGCGGCGAGTGCGAGGGAGAACAGCCCGATCCCGCCCGCGCCGAGTCCGACCGCGGTGGCCGCGGCGAGGATCGCGAGGCCGCGCAGGAGGTTCGCGAAGATCAGGACGCGACGCCGGTCCCAGCGGTCGAGCAGTGCGCCGGCGAAGGGCCCGATCACCGAGTACGGCAGGAGCAGAACGGCGAATCCGCCGGCGATGGCCAGCGCGTTCGCGCCTCGTTCGGGGTTGAACAGCACGGCACCCGCGAGCCCCGCGCGGAAGACGCCGTCGCCCCACTGCGCGGCGAAGCGGGTGAACAGCAGCCTGCGGAACTCGGGGTCGCGGACCAGCGCCCGTGGCCCCACCGGTTCCGTCGCCGCCCCAGCGCTGATCGTCACCCCGGAATCCTAGTCGGATCCTGTGACTCGTCTGTGAGCGTGAACCAAGCCCGCGATGAACGGAAAGGTGGTCGACGCACTTGGTCGCCTCTCGGCGGCTATGCGCAGTGTGGCTCCGGCCGAACGGTATTCCACAAAGGCGGTTCTTCAGTGAGCCCGGGGGACACGGAGTGCGCCGACCAGTGTGTCCAACGGGGTGCGTGGTGCGTTTGTTCCCGGTGCCGGGCGAATTCGTGTGCACCGGGGTGGGATCATGGGCGATGTGCCTGCGGACGCCGAGGTTGAGCCGGGAACGCTCCTGGTCGCCGCCCCCACGATGCTCGACCCGAACTTCCGGCGGACGGTCGTGTTCGTCATCGATCACCGGGACGAGGGCACTCTCGGGGTGGTACTGAACCGTCCGAGCGACGTCGCCGTGCACGATGTCCTGCCGAACTGGGGCACACACGTCGCCGAGCCGCAGGCGGTGTTCGTCGGCGGGCCGGTGGAGAAGAAAACCGCGCTGTGCCTGGCCGCGTTGCGCACCGGCGAGACAGCGGCGAGCGTGCCGGGGGTGATCGCGGTCCGTGGTCCGGTCGCACTGGTCGATCTGGACACCGACCCGGAGGTCCTCGTG
Source organism: Amycolatopsis sp. NPDC058986 (assembly GCF_042741125.1). Lineage (NCBI taxonomy): Bacteria > Bacillati > Actinomycetota > Actinomycetes > Pseudonocardiales > Pseudonocardiaceae > Amycolatopsis > Amycolatopsis sp. NPDC058986. Next base: position 42,476 of record NZ_JBHYJW010000019.1, read on the forward strand.
CCGAAGGTCCGCGGCGTGCGGGTTTTCGCGGGCTACGCGGGCTGGGACTCCGGTCAGCTCGCCGGGGAAATCGAACACGAGGACTGGGTCATCGTGCCCGCGCTGCCGAGCGACATCCTGGCCTCCCCGAACCGCGACCTGTGGGGCCAGGTGCTGCGACGTCAGGGTGTTCCGATCGCACTGCTGGCCACCCACCCCGGCGACCTCCAGCGCAACTGAGCCCAGGGCGTGTGTCGCGAACGCTCCGTCGGTGCGTCCAACGCACCCAATGTGGCATTCAGTGCGTTGAGTGCACCCAATGCCACATTCGGGCGCTCGTCCCGGTCAGCTCTCCGAACGCTGGAGCACGCCGCAGCCACCGGCACCGCAGGCGCAGCCGCTGCATCCGGCCGGGGCGGCGGGCGCGGGAGCGGGCACCGTCGCGGCAGCCCGGTTGCCGAGCACTCCGCCGCCGATGACCAGCACGAACATGCCGAGCACCCCCGCGACGGCAGCGGCGAGCAGCCCGGCCGTGGTGGGCATGACGAGTGCCGCGACACCGGCGACCACACCGATCACGCCACCGACAAGGGTCGGCAGCCCGGCCACCCGGTTCGCCAGCTTGAACGCCTCTTCACTGCGCATCGACGCACGGGTGCGCACGCCCGTGCTGCTCTCCCGTGTCAGCCGCTCACGGAGGCCGAGGAAGCCACCCCAGCCGACGACGGCACCCAGCAGAATCGGGACGAGCGCTGCAGCGATCACCTCACGAGGATAAGCGTGACGTCCCGGCAACCTGCCGGATACCCTGATCGACTGTGCTACAGGCCATGTCACGTCGTGTGTTGGCCGCCGCCATGGCTGCGGCGCTCCCCCTCACCCTGTTGAGCGTTCCCGTCGCCGAAGCGACTCCGAGTCACCGTCAGGTCCGCCTGATCGGGGAACGGATCGTCCCGCACGCGGCGCCGTTCGAGGGAACGACCGTCGGCGGGCTCTCCTCGATCGACTACGACCCGCGCACCGGCGAGTACGCCTTGATCTGCGACGACCGGTCCGCGATCAATCCCGCCCGCTTCTACACGGCGAAGTTCCCCGTCAACGCGCACGGCGTCGGCGACGTCGCGTTCACCGGCACGCATCCGCTGCTGCGCCCGGACGGCACGCCCTACCCGCCGCTCGCGAAGAACGACCCCAAGGCGCCGCAGAACGAGCAGACGATCGACCCCGAGGAACTGCGGGTCGACCCGTGGACCGGCCACTACTTCTGGGCACAGGAGGGCGAACGCACCGGCACGACGTTGATCGACCCATCGATCCGCGAGGCCCGACGCGACGGGAAATACGTCCGTGACCTGCCGATTCCCGCCAACGAGAGGATGACGCCGGTGGCGGGGCCGCGGCAGAACCTCGTACTCGAAGGTCTCACCTTCGCCGCGTTCGGCACGCTGGTCGCCAGCTCCGTCGAGGGCCCGTTGCTCCAGGATGGCCCGGTACCGACCGCGACGCAGGGTGCTTTGTCCCGTATTACCGTTCAGTCCCGTTTCGGGCCGGTGCTCGCGCAGTACGCGTACCCGCAGGAGAAGCTCTTCGCCTCGCCGACGCCGTCGGACGGCTTCGCGACCACCGGCATCTCGTCGCTGCTCGCCGTCGACCAGGCCGACCCGACCCGCTACCTGGTGATGGAACGCTCCTTCGTCACCGGCGTCGGCAACAAGATCCGCATCTTCGAGATCGACACCAAGGGCGCCACCAACGTGCTCGAAGTCGCTTCGCTTGCGGGCGACAAACACGTCAAGCCGGTCCGCAAGCGTTTGCTGGCCGACCTTTCCGGTTTCAAGCTGTCCACTGTGGACAACGTCGAGGGAATGACGTGGGGTCCGCGCCTGCCCGGTGGCGAGCGCAGCCTGGTACTCGTCAGCGACGACAATTTCTCGGCGACCCAGGTGACCCAGTTCATCGCACTGGCGGTCCCAGCGGAACGGCTTTGACCAGCAAGTTACGATAGTCATCATGAACACGGCTCGGCTGCTCCTTAGCCTGCCGCGCTGACCTCGGCCAAACGGCCGATCAGCGCGGCGACCCCTCATGCCCTCGGGCTGGGGGGTCGAGTTGTTTCTGGAGTGGCTTGACGTGGATAGGCACGGAGGAATGCGGCGATGAACCAGAGCGGGACCGACGCGGCCCCCCAGCACCGCTACAACGCGGAGCTGGCAGGCCAGATCGAACAGCGCTGGCAGGGGTACTGGTCCGACCACGGCACCTACCAGGCGCCGAACCCGGTCGGCCCGCTCGCGGTCGAGGGGCAGCCCGTGCCATCGGACAAGCTGTTCCTGCTGGACATGTTCCCGTACCCCTCGGGCGCGGGCCTGCACGTCGGGCACCCGCTGGGCTTCATCAGCACCGACGTCTTCGCGCGGTTCCACCGGATGATCGGCCGGAACGTGCTGCACACGATGGGCTTCGACGCCTTCGGCCTGCCCGCCGAGCAGTACGCGGTGCAGACCGGGCAGCACCCGCGCAAGACCACCGAGGAGAACATCCAGACCTACCTGCGCCAGATCCGGCGCCTGGGGCTGGGCCACGACGAGCGCCGCCGCATCTCCACGATCGACCCCGGGTACTACAAGTGGACGCAGTGGATCTTCCTGCAGATCTTCAACTCCTGGTACGACGAGAAGGCGGGCAAAGCACGTCCGATCGTCGAGCTGGAGACGGAGTACGCGCAGGACAAGCGCCGCACCCCCGACGGCCGTAACTGGTGCGAGCTGACGAGGGCGGAACAGCGCGAGATCATCGATGAACACCGGCTGGTGTACATCTCCGAGGCGCCGGTGAACTGGTGCCCCGGTCTGGGCACGGTGCTGTCCAACGAGGAGGTCACCGCCGAGGGCCGCAGCGAGCGCGGGAACTTCCCGGTGTTCCGGCGCAGCCTGCGCCAGTGGATGATGCGGATCACCGCCTACGCCGACCGGCTGGTCGACGACCTGGACCTGCTGGACTGGCCGGAGAAGGTCAAGTCCATGCAGCGCAACTGGATCGGCCGCTCGCACGGCGCCCGCGTGACCTTCACCGCCGGCGAGTCGGCGATCGAGGTCTTCACGACGCGGCCCGACACGCTGTTCGGCGCGACGTACATGGTGCTGGCGCCGGAGCATCCGCTGGTCGACGGACTGACCACCGAGGCGTGGCCGGAGGGCGTCGACGAGCGCTGGACCTCCGGTGCCGCCACGCCCGCCGAGGCCATCGCGGAGTACCGGGTGGCGGCGTCGCGGAAGTCCGAATTGGACCGTCAGGAGAACAAGGAGAAGACCGGCGTCTTCACCGGCTCCTACGCGGTGAACCCGGTCAACGGCAAGGAAATCCCGGTCTTCGTCGCCGACTACGTGCTGATGGGCTACGGCACCGGCGCGATCATGGCGGTGCCCGGCCAGGACGTGCGCGACTGGGAGTTCGCGGAGAAGTTCGGCCTGGAGATCATCCGGACCGTGCAGCCGTCGGAAGGCTTCGAGGGCAAGGCGTTCACCGGCGACGGTCCGGCGATCAACTCTCGCCAGGATAATGGGCTCAGCTTGGATGGCATGGGCGTCGGCGAGGCCAAGAAGACGACCATCGAGTGGCTGGAAGAGCATGGCCACGGCGAGGGCACCGTGCAGTTCAAGCTGCGCGACTGGCTGTTCTCGCGGCAGCGTTACTGGGGCGAGCCGTTCCCGGTGGTGTACGACGAGGACGGCATGGTCCACGCGCTGCCCGAGTCGATGCTGCCGATCGAGCTGCCCGAGGTCGCGGACTACTCCCCGGTGACCTTCGACCCGGAGGACCGCGAGAGCAAGCCGTCCTCGCCGCTGGCCCGCGCCACCGACTGGGTCGAGGTCGAGCTGGATCTGGGCGACGGGCCCAAGACCTACCGCCGCGACATCAACACGATGCCGAACTGGGCGGGCTCCTGCTGGTACCAGCTGCGGTACCTGGACCCGACCAACACCGAGGCGCTGGTCGCCCCGGAGAACGAGGCGTACTGGGTCGGCCCGCGGCCCGCAGAGCACGGTGTGGACGACCCGGGCGGCACGGACCTGTACGTCGGCGGTGTCGAGCACGCCGTGCTGCACCTGCTGTACTCGCGGTTCTGGCACAAGGTCCTGTTCGACCTGGGGCACGTGTCCTCGAAGGAGCCGTACCGGAAGCTGTTCAACCAGGGCTATGTCCAGGCCTTCGCCTACACCGATTCGCGTGGTGTCTACGTCCCGGCCGACAAGGTCGAGGAGAAGGACGGGAAGTTCTTCTTCGAGGGTGAGGAAGTCACCCAGGAGTACGGCAAGATGGGCAAGAGCCTGAAGAACGTCGTCACGCCCGACGAAATGGCGGCGAACTACGGCGCCGACACGTTCCGGTTCTACGAGATGTCCATGGGACCGCTGGACGTTTCCCGCCCGTGGGCCACCAAGGACGTCGTGGGCGCGCAGCGGTTCCTGCAGCGGTTGTGGCGCCTGGTCGTCGACGAGAACACCGGTGACGTTCGAGTGTCCACTGTGGACGCTACGGATGAGGACCGCGCGCAGCTGCACCGGACGATCGCCGGGGTCCGCGAGGACTACCAGGAGATGCGGTTCAACACCGCGGGCGCGAAGCTGATCGAGCTGAACAACTACCTGACCAAGGCGTACGGCTCGGCGGAAGCCACGCCGCGCGAACTGGCCGAGCCTCTGGTGCTGATGCTTTCGCCGCTGGCCCCGCACATCGCCGAGGAACTGTGGCACCGCATGGGCCACGCCGACTCGCTGGTGCACGGGCCGTTCCCGGTGGTGGACGAGAAGTACCTGGTGGAGAACACCGTCGAGTACCCGATCCAGGTCAACGGCAAGGTCCGCTCGCGGATCACCGTCCCGGCCGACGCGGCGGGCGAGGACGTCCGGAAGGCGGCGTTGGCCGACGAGAAGATCGCGGCACTGGTCGGGGACAAGGCGCCGCGCAAGGTCATCGTGGTGCCCGGCCGCCTGGTGAACATCGTCCTTTAGCCGCCTCCGGCTTTTGGTGGTCCGTGAAGGCCTCCTTCCCAGCGCTCAGCGCCGGTAAGGAGGCCTTCACGGCTTTCCGGGTGTGCGTGTGTGCCGAGGGACGCCTTCGGTGCGTTGGCCGCACCGAGGGACGCCCTCGACGCATCGAGCGCACCAAGGGCGTCCCTCGGCTCGCGCCATAACGCCTCCAAGGTCCACAAAGGACACTCGCCTCCCCTGCCGCGGAGTTGTCCACAACTGACCCCGTTGTCCACAGATTTCCCGACCGCCGGGTTTGAGGCCCTCCCGGCGATAGACTGATTTCGGGGTCGTCCCCCGTGGTGGGTGGGGGATGCCCCGAGCACTGGGGGAGCCGCAGTGCGGGCGGCGAAACGTGACGGCCGAAAGGCGCCAGCTTCGCGTCGAGGATCCCGATTCGATGGAGTCGTAAGGAAAACGGCACATCGAAGGAGTACGGGGATGACGCTCGACGGCAAGGTGGCGCTGGTGACCGGCGGCAGCCGCGGCATTGGGGCGGCCACCGCGCTGCGGCTCGCCGAGGAGGGCGCCGACGTCGCGCTGACGTACGCGACCAACGGCGAAAAAGCGGCCGGGATCGTGGACCGGATCAAGGCGCTCGGCCGCCGCGCGCTGGCCGTGCAGGCCGACAGCGCCGACGCGGACGCGGTCACCAGGGCGGTCGACGCCACGGTCGCCGAGTTCGGCAGGCTCGACATCCTGGTCAACAACGCGGGCGTCGGGTTCGTCGGCCCGCTGGAGGCGACCGGAATCGACGACGTGGACAGGGTGCTCGCGGTCAACGTCCGCGGCGTGTTCGCGGCGACCAAGGCGGCCGCCGGTCACCTCGGGGACGGCGGTCGCGTGATCACCATCGGCAGCTGTGTCGCCGAGCGCGTGCCCGGCCCGGGAATGACGCTGTACGCGCTGAGCAAGACCGCCATGGTCGGGCTCACCAAGGGGCTTGCCCGTGAGCTCGGCCCGCGGGGCATCACGGTGAACCTCGTCCAGCCCGGCCCGACCGACACCGACATGAACCCGGCCGACGGCCCATACGCCGCTGACCAGCGTTCCCTGACGGTGTTCGACCGGTACGGCGAGGCGGGCGAGGTCGCGAACACGGTGGCGTTCCTCGCGGCGCCGGCCAGCGGCTACGTCACCGCCGCGATCCTCTCGGTCGACGGCGGCCACGCCGCCTAGCCGAGGGAGAGCCCGATCTCCCGCGCCAGATCGGCGAGCGTCGAGTCGAACAGGACGTCCGGCTTCGACACCGGGATCGGGTAGTTGCCGAAGACCTCGAGCGTGACGTGCCCGTAGAGCCGGGCCCAGAACTGGATCATCAGGTACGTCACGCCGAGGTCGAGCTTCTCGGCCGGGAGCTCGAGCCCCGATTCGGCGAGCACGGCGAGGAGTTCACGCTGGAAGAGGGCCAGATCGTCGCGGATCTCGGGCGGGATGACGTCGGCGGGCGGGGTCACGATGTCGTGCGTGGCCAGCACCCGGCTCGCGGCGGCGAGGAAGATGCGCCCGAACGGCTCGCCGAAGCGTCGCAGCGCGCTCGCCGATCCGGTGCCGACGCCGCCCGTCGGCGACGCGAACACCAGCGTGAACTCCTTGGTGTGCGTCAACGCCCAGCGCCGGAACCCCTTGCAGATCGCGAACAACTGCAGCGTGCCGTCGTCGGGCAGGTCGGCGATCTCGTCGCCCAGCTCCGCGGCGAGATCCGCGCAGACGTCGAGCCGCAGGTTCTCGACGAGGTCGTCCCGCGATTCGTAGTACCGGTAGAGGGCGGGCGCGGTGATCCCGAGCTCGCGGGCGATCGCCCGCAACGTGACCGCCTCCGGACCTTGCTCGACCAGCAGCGCCCGGGCGGTCCGTCGGATGTCCTGCTCGGTCGCTGCCCGCGCGCGACCCCGTCGGGTGGGGTGGCTCATTCGGACATTCTAGGTGCCACGGCATCCGGGCTGATCAGGAACGTGCCGTCAAGGGGCGAGCAATCGCGCCTGCCCCGTCGTCAGCGGCCGCAGCAGCCACAGGCAGACCAGCACCATTCCGAGCGCCGCGAAGAAATGCACGACCCAGGCACCGAGCAGAGAGGGCCCGCCCCAGGAACCCGCGGCGCCCGCTTCGGTCCAGAAAAAGCCGAACGTCGCGATTCTCCCGACGAGGTACCAGACCAGTGTGGCGATCAGGAACGCCGGAATTCCCAGACCGGCCGCCGCCAGATAACGCGGCTTCCCGATGCCCTTGGATTCGATTCCCAGCCAGCGGCTTGCCAGCCATCGCTGTGCTCGCGCCCCGCCGAAGTACGCGGGCAACGCGACCATGGCGTACACCGCGCGTTTCCAGTCGAAGAACGTCATGCCCCGAACGCTACGAACGGTGTGTGACAGTTGGTACCAGGATGTCCACCGAAGCAGAGTAGGGAAAACCCGGGGCGCCGCCGGTGCCGATCACTCGGGGGGCTACGTGATCGGCACCGGCGACCCGATGCCCTGCCCGGTTTCTCAGGCCGGTTCGGGCAACGTCACCGCTTTGCCGCGGCAACGCATCAAGAGAGCGGCAGCCGCTCGTCGAAGTGACGCCTGGGGGACTGAGTTCCCCCGATCGAGTGAGTGACTGTCCGCTGCACGACTGATTGTCGCACCGTGCGGCGGATAAGTTACAAAAACCTTCATCTTCCCAGGACTGGTGGTTGCCGCTCAACGGGAATGGCCCGCATGGCAGAGTTGGGGCCATGTGTGCCGACGTACTGATCGTGGGGCCCGCGAACGCCGATCTGGTCGTTCCGGTCGAGCGCAGGCCGGGCGGCGGCGAGACCGTTCTCGGCGGTGACACGGCCATTTTTCCCGGCGGCAAGGGAGCCAACACGGCGGTCGCGGCCGGTCGGCTCGGCGCGGATGTCGCACTGCTCGGCGCGGTCGGCGACGATTCCTACGGTGCGCTGCTGCTCGGGTCCCTGCGCGACGCCGGGGTTTCCACCGAGCTGGTCCGGACCACTGATCGCCCGACAGGAATTGCCTACATCACGGTGACACCGGACGGCGAGAACGCGATTCTCGTGTCCCCCGGCGCCAATTCCAGTCTGCGGCCCGAGGACATCGACAACGCTCTCGACGGCGTCAAGGTGCTGGTCGCCTCGCTCGAGTTGCCGGTGCCGACCATCGAGCACGTGGTCGCGGCCGCTGCGGCGAAGGGCGTCCGGGTCCTGCTCAACCTCTCGCCGGTCGCCGAGGTCTCGCGCGAAACGCTCGCCGCACTCGACGTCCTGCTGGTCAACGAGCACGAGGCCGCCTGGCTGCTCGGCGAGGAACCGGGCGCGGATCCGCGCCGGTTGCTCGAGCTCGGCCCACGTGCCGCGGTCGTCACCCTGGGCGCGGCCGGCGTGGTCGTGGTCGAAGGCGAGAGTCTCACCGAAGTGGCGTCGCCGAAGGTCGAGCCGGTCGACACCACGGGAGCCGGGGACGCCTTCGCCGGAGCGCTCGCCGCGTCGCTCGCGGCCGGAGCGGGGCTGGTCGAAGCGGCTCGGCGCGCGGTCAAGGTCGCGGCGGTCAGCGTCACCCGCCATGGCGCCCAGCCGTCCTATCCCACCGCCGCCGAGCTGGGGGAATGACCTGCCTGGCCGGTGACGTTGGACCTCATATGGCCGCGGATTCCTTCGGTTCGGCGTGGTGGCGTGGTCACCTCGCCCAGCGTGCGCGTCGTCGTGAAGACCTGGCGATCATGCCGCTCGACGAGACGCTGGCGGCGCTCGGCAGACAGAGTGAAGCGGACGAGGGCGAGCGGGACGTCGTGCTCGACGCCGTGGTGGGGACGGTCGCCAGGGTGGACGACTTCGACCGGGAATTCCGGCCGCGTAACCGCGCGCTGCGGGAGCGCTGGGAGGCGCTGGCCGGGACGTCGGCCGATCTGCCGCCGGTGCGGCTGGTCCGGATCGGCGAGTTGTACTTCGTCGAGGACGGCCACCACCGCGTGTCGATCTCCCGAGTGCGCGGGTCCGCGACGATCCGGGCGCGGGTGCGGAAGATCTGCACGATCGCGTTCCTGGAGCGGTGCATCACCCTCGCGCACCTGCCGCAGAAGGCGGCCGAGCGCAGGTTCCTCGAGCGTGTCCCGCTCGCCGACGACGTCCGCACCGGGCTGTGGCTCGACGACCCGGCCGACTGGCTCCGCCTCGCCGACGCGGCCGAAGCGTGGGGTTTCCGCCGTGGTTTGGCGGGAAAACCGGTGCGGACCAGGGAGGAACTGGCCGAGGCCTGGTGGCACGAGGAGGTGCGGCCGGTACTTGACAGGGTGCGATCGGAGGGCTGGTGCGCTCCACCCCGCGATATCGCCGCCTACTTGAGCTATGGTCTAGACCATGTCTGAGTCGTCGCTGACCGGAGTAGCCGTCAGCCCCGGTCGTGCCAGTGGTCCCGTCGTCCGCGTCGCCGAGCCGCTGGGCGAACCCGCCGCGACGCCCGCGCCCGCCGATCCGGCGGCCGAGGCGGCCCGTATCGCGCCCGCCGCGCAGGCCGTCGCCGCGCGGCTGGAGAAGCAGGCCGAGAGCGCGACCGGTGAGGCCGCGACGATCCTGATCACGACCGCCGCGATGGCTGCCGATCCGGCGCTCGCCTCGCAGGCCGAACAGCTGGTCAAGACGCAGAACCTGCCCGCCGCCCGCGCCGTCCACCAGGCCGCGGAGAAGTTCGCCGAGGCACTGGCCGCGGCCGGTGGGTACATGGCCGAACGCGTCCGCGACATCCGGGACGTCCGCGACCGGCTCGTCGCCGAACTGCTCGGCATCGCCCCGCCGGGGGTGCCCGAACTGACCTCGCCCAGCGTGCTCGTGGCGCGCGACCTCGCCCCGGCCGACACCGCGGGGCTCGACCCGGCGAAGGTGCTCGCGCTCGTCACCGAGGAGGGCGGGCCGACCAGCCACACCGCCATCCTCGCCCGCGCGCTCGGCATCCCCGCTGTGGTCGCCGTGCGTGGGCTGCTGGTGCTCGACGCCGCGGCGCTGGCCGTCGACGGCGATGCCGGAACGGTCCAGGTCGCCGATCCGGCCGCGGCCGTCGTGACCGCGGCCGCGCTCGGCCCGGTCGAGTGGAACGGCACCGGCGCGACCGCCGACGGCCACCGCGTCAAGGTCTACGGCAACGTCGGCTCGGCCACCGACGCCCAGGCCGCGGCCGACGCCGGCGCCGAGGGCGTCGGCCTGTTCCGCACCGAATTCTGCTACCTCGACGCGCCCAGCGAGCCGTCCGTCGAGGAGCAGCGGAAGGCCTACACCGCGGTGCTGGCGCCGTTCCGCGGCAAGCCCGTCATCGTCCGGACCCTGGACGCCGGCGCCGACAAGCCGCTCGCCTTCCTCTCCCCCGAGGCCGAGCCGAACCCCGCGCTCGGCGTGCGCGGCCTGCGGATCGCCTTCGACCGCCCGGACGTCCTCGACCGGCAGCTGGAAGCCATCGCGGGTGCCGCGCAGGACTCCGGCGCCGAGGTGTCGGTCATGGCGCCGATGGTCGCGACCGCGGCCGAAGCGGCGTGGTTCGCCGAGCGGGTCCGCGCGGCGGGCATCGCGCGGGCCGGGGTGATGATCGAGATCCCGGCGGCCGCGCTCACCGCCCGTGAAATTCTCGACGTGGTCGATTTCGTGTCGGTCGGCACCAACGACCTCGCGCAGTACACCTTCGCCGCCGACCGGCAGCTCGGTGCGGTCGCGAAGCTCAACGATCCGTGGCAGCCCGGTCTGTTGCGCCTGCTCCGGTTCATCGGCGACGCGGCGAAGGCGACCGGCAAACCCGCCGGGGTCTGCGGCGAGGCCGCGGCCGATCCGCGGCTTGCTCTCGTCCTCGCGGGATTGGGCCTGACCAGCCTGTCTATGAACGCGCCCGCCGTGCGGGCGGTCGGTGCCTCCCTCGCGTCGGCCACCCTCGCCGAGTGCGAGACGCTCGCCGCCGCCGCGCTGGCGGCCGCCGACCCGGCCGCGGCCAGGGCAGCCACCGCCCGCTGACCTCGGCGGCGGGAGCAAGGGACCTTTACTCACGCTCGAGCGCGGGGAGGTGCTGAAGGACGCCTTCAGCACATAGCGAAGCCCCATCCCCGTGGGGTTGGAAGCAAGGGACCTTTACTGCCGCCGGCTTTGTCCACAGGAGCGTCTCGGTGTGGACAACTCAGCCCTTCAACGCCTTATCGCCGGGATTTGTCGGTCCCCGGCGATAGGATGATGCAGGGCTGGCCCCCAGGGCGGGTGGGGGGTGCGCAGGTGTGGCGGGGGCTCAGCCGAAGATGCCGCGGCGTGGGTTCCGGACCACCAGGCCACCACCGTGGACTCGGCCCGTGAGCACGAAGAGCGGATTCCCCTGGCGGCCGTTCGAGTAGGTCTTGTCCTCGATCGAGCCGAACTTGGCTTCGCCGATGCTGTTCATGTCGACCGCCGCGTGCGCCGGGATGATGATCTCCACCGAGCCCCATTTGCAGTCGACGTGGATCCGCACCACCCGGTGCGGGATCTCCGCCTGGCTGAAGTCGAGCTTCGTGCCCCCGTACTTGTTGCGGACGACCAGTTCGGCGGGCACCAGCCACGGGCCCTGGCGCAGGATCGACCCGTACTTCGACTGCAGCACCACCGCCTGGCCGAAGGTCGGGAGCGTCGCGGGCGGCGCGTACTGGCTCGGCACCGGCACCATCGCGGCGTCCGGGTGCACCAGGCCGGGCAGGTCGGCGAGGACCGCGTTCAGCTCGCCCCGGGTCCGCGCGGCGAGCGCGCGGTCGGTCCGCTCGGTGAACTCGTCGAGGTCGAGCATGCCGCGCCCGATCGCCTTCTGCAGGACCTCGACCACGTGCTCCCGCTCGCTGTCGGACACCCGCAGATCGCGCGGGCCCAACGGCTTCGTCTCGGTCACGGTCTCGGCCGCCTCTTCCTCGCCCATGGCCACGATGGTAAAACCCTGATTGCCATGGGAGATCGGGGAAAAACCCTGAACGGACCCGTAGTTCGCGCGCTCGCCGCGGTCATCGCGGCGGGCTTCGTGCTGGGCGGATGTACCACCGGGCCCCCGCCGTACCAACCGCCCACGACTTCGCCGACCTCATCGGCGTCACCGGCGCCTGGGCTCGCCGGAGTGACCGCGACGGGCGGGATCGGGGTCCGGCTCGTGCTGCAGACGTCGCCACCAGGCGTCTTCGACGCCGACACGGGCGCGCTCGTCCCGTTGAAGGGCGCGGCGGGAGGCCAACGGCTGACCTCGCTGCTGCGGGTGGGGACCACTCCGGTACTGCTCGACGCGCCGATGTGCACGGCCACGTGCGAGCCGTGGGACGTGTACGTCTACCCCGATCCCGGCGGCTCACCACGTTCGCTGGGCAAGGCACGCAGCGCGGCTCCGGGCGCCGACCGGGAGAGCCTGTGGCTGATCCGCGAGGACGGTCCGGAAAGCTGCCGCCTCCAGCGCGTCTCCCTGACCGGCAAGGCGGCCGGACCCGGTACGCCGGCCAGCTGCCGCACGTTCGTCCGTCAGGAATCCGCGCGCGGGCTCCTCATCACCGTCAACGGCGACGCCGCCCAGAGCGAGGACGTGCTGATCGACCCGGAAACCGGCCGGACCATCCACCAGTTCCCGCGGATCATGGCGATAGCCGGTGATCGGCTGCTGATCGGCGGGCTGATCGACTTCACCGTGCTCGACCTGCGCGACGGGACACGGAAGCAGCTCGCCCGCCCGGTGCCCAACGGCACGGCGAACGCGCTGCCCAGCCGCGACGGCCGGCTGGCCGCGGTGGAGTTCGGGGATCCGGCGTGGCAGGGATCGAGCGTCCAGACGCGGGACGTGTGGCTGCTGGATCTCGGCACGGCGGCCTGGCGTCACGTGCCGTCGATGCCCTACGCGACGGCGGGCGGGCTCAAGCACACCGGGCTGGACTGGAGCGACGCGGGCGATCTGGTGCTCGCCGACGACGTCGTCGGCGCCTGGCATCCGGGCGAGCCCGCGTGGCGGCTCGGCAAGGCGAAGCCACCGGCCGAACGCGGCCAGACCATCGTGACGCTGTGACCGCTACTCCGCGTCCAGTCCGTGCTCGATGGCGTAGCGGGCCAGCTCGACGCGATTGTGCAGCTGGAGTTTTCGCAGCGTCGACTGCACGTGGTTCTCGACCGTGCGGTGCGAGAGCACCAGTTTCTCGGCGATCTGCCGCGCCGTCAGCCCCTTCGCGACCAGCCGCAGCACCTCGGTCTCGCGCTCGGTGAGCCGCGGCGGTTCGGCGCCGCCGGAACCGTCCGCCGGGGCGTCGGCCATCCGCCGGTACTCGCCAAGCACCAGCCCGGCCAGCCCGGCGGTGAACACCGGATCGCCCGCCGCGGTCCGGCGCACCGCGTCCACCAGCTCCACCGCCGACGCCGATTTCACCAGGTAGCCGGACGCGCCCGCCTTCACCGCCTCGAGCACGTCGCTGTGTTCACCGCTCGCCGACAGCACCAGCACCTTCGTCTCGGGCAGCGCGGTGGTGATCTCCCTGGTCGCGTCGACCCCCGAGGTCTCCCCGAGGTTGAGGTCCATCAGCACGACGTCCGGGCGCACCGTCCGCGCGATCCGCAGCGCGGCCGGCGCGTCCGGGGCCGTCGCCCGGACGTCGAAACCGTGCTCGGCCAGGTCGCGTGCCACGCCGTCTCGCCAGATCGGGTGATCGTCGACCACCATCACCGACACCTTGCCCGGCTCGTCCGTCATCGTGTTCCCCTCCTGGTCGGGACCCTGACTTCCCACTCCGTGCCGCTGCCCGGCGCGGTGTCCAGCGCCGCGCTCCCGCCGAGATCGCGCACCCTCCCCCGGATGGACTCCACCACTCCCAGATGTCCTTGCGCCGCCGCGCGTTCCAGCGCGCCGTCGGGAATACCCGGGCCGTCGTCGCGGATGGACACCACGACCTCGCCGCCCAGATCCTCCAGCAACACCCACGCGTGCGCGTCCGGTCCGGCGTGTTTCTCCACATTGGACAGTGCCTCGCGGGTGACCGCGACCAGCTCGTCGGTGACCTGGGCGGGCAGCTCGACCTCGCCCGCCGGCGTCGACACCTGCACCGACGGCGTCGCCAGCAACTGCAGCGCCGAGCGCAGATCGGTGGTGCCCCGGCCACTCGGCTTCACCGGCTCCGTCGTCACCAGCGCGCGCAACGCGATCTCCTGCTCACCGGCCAGCCGCGCGAGTTCGGCGGCCTCGCCGCCGAGTTCCCCGCCGCGGCGGCGAACCCTGGCCAGCACCTGCAACACGCTGTCGTGGATCGTCCGCGCCAGCCGTTCCCGCTCCGCCGTCGCCGCTTCCGTCCGCAACGCCCGCGCCAGCCGCTCCGCCGAGCGACGCGCCGTCGTCGCGGCCATCCCGACCAGCAGCGCGCTCGCACACAACAGCACGCCGTCGCGGGCGACGTCGAGGTCGAACCGCATCCGCGCGAACCCGGTGCCGACGGCGACGATCAGCCCGGCCACCACGCCGCCGGACGCGCCGAACCGCGCACCGGCGGTGAGCGGGGCTACCGCCACCCACACCGTCGTGATGAGCGGTGCCGTCTTCGCGTATTGGGCGTCCGACAGCACCAGCGGTGAAGTCAGCATCAGCGCGCAGGTCAACAGCACGTCGACGACGACGAGGCCACGCCATCGGCCGGATTCGTAGGCGTAGAACACGCTCGTCACCAGCGTCCACGCCGCCATCACGCCGAGGACCGTCCACGCCAGCCATTCACGCTGGTACTCGGCCCGGTGCACGAACACCGCACCGACCGCGAACAGCAGCGTGACCACCCGCAGCACGATCACCCCACGCCACAGCGGTGTCGCCGGGTCACGGGCGACCGGCGCGATCACGACTCGGTTTTCCCGGTGTCCGATTTCTCGTCCTTGTCGTCGGTCTCCGCGTGCGGGTCGGTGTCCGGGTTGGCCGCCGCGGTGTCCATCACGTCGACGGTTCCCGGATCCGTTTCGCCCTCGTGCAGGAAGGACCGGACGCCGGAATTCACCACGGCCAGCAGCGGCACCGCGAGCAGCGCGCCGGCGATCCCGGCCACGACCAGGCCGGCGGTGATCGCGAGGACCACGGCCAGCGGGTGCAGCTTCACCGCGCGCCCGAGCAGCAGCGGCTGCAGGATGTGGCTCTCCAGCTGCATCACGCCGATGACGATGGCCAGCACGATGAGCGCGCCGACGAAGCCCTTGGTCACCAGCGCGACGAGCACCGCGACCCCGCCCGTGATGACGGCGCCGATGATCGGGATGAACGCGCCGAGGAAGACCAGCGTCGCCAGCGGGACGACGAGCGGGACCCCCACGATCGCCAGCCCGATGCCGATGCCCACCGCGTCCACGACCGCGACCGCCGCGGTGGCGCGGACGTAGCTGACGAGCGAGGCGAATCCCCGGCGCCCGGCGACGTCGAACCGGCGGCGCACCTGCCGGGGGATGCCGCGGGTCAGGAACGTCCAGATCCCCTCACCGCCGGTGAGGAAGAAGATCAGGATGAACAGCGTCAGCACGAAACCGGTGAGGATCTCGCCGACCGTGCCCGCCGTGGTCAGCGCCGTGGTGGTGATCGACAGCTGATTCTTCTGCAACAGGTCGATGGCCTGGTTGATGAAGTCCTGGATCTGTTCCTGCTTCAGATGCGGCGGCCCGTTGATGAGCCAGTTCTTGATCTGGTTCAGGCTTTCGGTGAGCTGTTTCTGCAGCTGCGGCATGCCGTCGGAGATCTGCGTGATGACGAACGTCAGCAGACCGCCCAGTACCGCGAGCGCGGCGATGATCATGATCCCGGTGGCCAGACCCCGCGGGACGCGCCATTTGACCAGCCGCGAGACCGCCGGGCCGAGCAACGCCGCGAGCAGCAGCGCGATCGACAGCGGGACGACCACCACGCCGAGGTAGCCGATCAGCCAGACGACGGCGTAGAGCGCGGCGGCCACCACGATGAACCGCCACGCCAATGCGGCGCTCACCCGCAGGCCACGGGGAATGAGCCCGGTGATGTCCTCCGGCTCCGGCAGGAACGGTTCTTCGCGTCGCGCGCGCTGAGGCTGGCTCACCGGCCCACCGTATCGGGCACCCGGATCTTCCCGGCTGATTTGGGCCCGGCGCGGAAGCGTGCCGTCGTCCGATTTGCCCGGTGTGACGCGGCCTACAGCGCGGTGTCGCCGAAGGCGTCACCCGACCGTGGAGTAACTGGGTTTCGCCTGGATTGATGACGGAAAGTCACATTCGGAAGCACGCTGTGTTCATCACACGATGGTGGCATCAAGTCGTGTCGAGGATGCGAATCGACCTTGCGGCCTGATTGTCTCGGTCCCGCAACGGCGAGTGGAACTTCGAATTCCGCCCCGAAGCACTCATTCAGATCCGAAATTCGGCAAGGCGGACGAGGAGAAGCACGCGTGGCGAACGCAGCGGCGAACGAGGGGCGGGGCGCGAAGCGCTTCGGCCGTCTCGCGTCGCGTGCGCTGTTCGTCGTGGGTGGCGCCGTGGCGGGCACCGCCGCCGCGTGGCTCGTCTCTGGTGCCGCCGCTTCCGCCTCTTCCACAGCCGACGCCGTGCAGACGGGCACCGCCAGCGTCACCCCGGTCACCGACGCCACCACCGCCGGTCTCAACGACGCGACCGGCGGCGCGTCCCGCTTCGCCGGTCAGGTCGCGGGTGCCGCGACCGGCGCCGTCGCCGACCTCTCCTGCCAGCAGGACGCCACCACCTGGTCCATGCCGCAGACCGCGGGCGAGCCCGGCGGCTCGCACACCGCCTGCGCGGTGGACACGGCCACCGGCTCGCTGCGGCAGCACGGCACGCACCGTTCGATCGAGCAGAAGACCTCCGACCGCGTCACCGGCGCCGTGTCCGGCCTCGCGAGCGACGCGGTCGTGGCCCCGGCGGAGCGCACGCTCGGCGCGTTCGAGCACATCGCCCGCAAGCCGGAGGACACCCGCCAGGTCCTCGGCGACACCTTCACCCCCGCGCCCGGCGCGGACGACTTCGGCCGCAAGGTCTGGCAGCTGCTCGACCCGAACGCCCACCACGACTTCGTGCCCACGCTGCCCGGGCTCCCGGTTTCCCCGGTCGAGCCGGTCACCCCCGCCACTGCTGCCACCGGCGGCGCTCCCGGCCAGGTTTCCGGTCCGGTCGAGCCCGCCACTGTCCAGCTTCCCGCCGCGCTCCAGGCCGCCAACGCGATGCCGGGCGCCGCGCAGAACGTTTCCGATCTCGACGGCTCCGGCACCGAGCGGTCCTCCCGTAACGGGCACCGCGATCTGCCGTCGGCTCCGTTGTCGCCGGTGCAGCTTCCGCTCGCGCCGCCGTCCATCCCCACAGCCCCCGGTGGCGGTTCCGCCCCCGGTGGTCACCTCGACGGTATGACCTTCGGCGTTCCCTCCTGGGTCGCCGCCGCCGTCGACAACGCCGTCGCGGGTGCCACCCGCTCCGGCCTGCGGCACACGCCGCTCTCCCCGGGCCACCAGCCCGGCGTCACTCCCGACTGATTCACCTTCACCGCGGGGCAGCCGACGCGCCCTTCGCCGCCACCTTCTGATGTGCCGGTGACGCGTCCGCTCCTTCAGTCCCGCATACGCCGCGGCCGCTGATGCGCGCTCGCACCTTCTTTCCCCTATCGGTGCGTCTTCTTCTCGCGATGAGCCGCACCCCACAAGCCCGCAAGGGAACCCGAAATATAAGGAGAAAAACCCCATGCAGACCTGGGCAAAGCGCGGACTCCAGACCGCGTTGGTCACGGGTGGGTTGTTGATGCTGGGCACCGGCATCGCCTCGGCTGACGAGAACCCTGTCAGCCCCGACACCCCTGCCTCGCCGCTCGACCTGAACGTCACCGTTCCGGTCCAGACCGCCAACAACGCGATCGGCACGCCCTTCGGGCAGGCCGACGTTCCGGCGATGAACACCGAGCTGAGCACCAAGCCGGTCACCGAGCCGCTCAAGGGCGGCGCACAGATGCTCGACAAGGGCAGCAGCCCGGTCAGCCAGAGCACTCTCGGCGGTGCGACGAAGGCGGACGGCGCGGGTGCCTTCACCCCGACCGACAGCACCCTCAAGCACAACAAGGTCGTCGGCGACGTCGTCGTCCCGATCCAGATCGTGGACAACGCGGTCGCCGTCCTCGGTGACGCGAAGGTCGAGGGTGGCAACCACCAGCAGACCTGGACCCACAACCAGGACGTCGACACCACCGGTGAGGGCTCCGGTCTCGCCGGGAACGTCGTCAACCTCGACTGGGCGGCCCCCGTCCAGCTCGCGGGCAACGGCGTCGGGCTCGCCGGCGGCAGTGGCCGCGTCAACGGTGGCTCGGCCAGCCAGAGCGCGACCGAGACCGGCAACACCACCACCAACGGCAACGACGCCAGCGCGTCGGGCAACGTGGTCGGCGGGCAGCTGGCGACTCCGGTCCAGGTGACCGGCAACGCCGCGTCCTGGATCCTCGGCAACGCGCACAGCGAGGGCTACAACGCCGACACCTCCGCCACCTCCGGTGGCTGGATCAAGACTGCGGGCGACGAAGGCGCGGCCAGCGGCAACGTCGGCGCCGTGCCGGTCGCGCTGCCGGTGAAGTTCAACGACAACGCGGCGAGCGCGTGGGGCTCCAACGCCCACGCGAACTCGAACTCCACCGCGGACGCCAAGGCCGGGGACAAGACCCCCGGCTTCAAGGACACCCCGGCCTACGTCCAGACGACTGGGCAGAACTCCTTCGCGGACGGCAACGCCGTCGTTCCGCAGACCGCGGACATCGCGAACGTCAGCCAGGTGGCGGCGACCTGGATCGGCAACGCGGCCACCGGCAAGCCGGGGGCCATGGAGCGCCAGGCCAGCGGCAACACCACCGGCAGCAACGTCGACGCCGGCGGCTTCGTGCAGAGCACCGGCGACGGCGCCGCGGGTTCGGCGAACGTCGTCGACCCGGCGCTGGCGGCGCCGGTCGAGGTCACCTGCATCGGTGGCTCGCACATCGGTAACGCCAACGCCGCCGGGTGCGTCAACGACGTCACCGCGAACGCCGGCAACGGCAGCCACACCACCGGTGACAACTCGACGCTGACCGGCAACGTGGTCAACACGCAGGACGCGCTGGCCCCCGAGGTCTACGGCGTCGGCGGCTCGTTCATCGGGCAGGGCACCGCTTCGGCCACCGAGACGAAGAACGTCACGGCGGGCGCGTACGACGGCACCACCGGCAACGACTCCTCCGGGTCGGGCAACATCGTCCAGGTGCCGACGGCGGTTCCGACCGAGGTGCTCGGCACCGGCGGCTCGTTCATCGGCCAGGGCTCCGGCACCGCGCAGGAGACCAAGACCGTTTCCGGCGGCGGCGGTGGGAACACCAACGACGACAACGGCTTCCTCAGCTCGAACCTCGCCACCACGCCGGTTTCCCTGCCGGTCCAGGCGTTCGGCGTCGGCGGCACCTTCATCGGCCAGGGCCACGGCAAGGCCAGCGGCGACACCACCTCGAACGCGGGCGGCGACGTCCACGCGACCGGTGACAAGGGTGCCGGCGCGGGCAACCTGGTCCACGTGCCGGTCTCGGAGCCCACGCAGGTGCACGGCATCGGCGGTGCTCTCGCGGGCATCGGCACCGGCGCCAGCGACAACCTGACCGACTCCAAGGCCGGCGGCAAGGCCACCGCGGACGGCAAGGACGGCGCGCTCGCCGGCAACATCGTGCAGGGCCCCATCGGTGGGTCCGTGCCGGTGGCTGGTCACGGCGTCGGCGCCGCGGGCATCGGCCGTGGCGTCAGCACGAACGACGTCAACTCGATCGCCGGTGGCGACTCGTCGACCAACGGTGACGGTGGCGCGATCGCCGGGGACATCGTCGGCGCCGAGGCGCTGCCGGTCGTCCCGGCCGCCAACGACGCGGTCTCCGGCGCCGGTGGCATCGCCCACGGCACCGGCACCGACACCACCAACAGCACCTCCGGTGGGAACCTGTCCACCTCGGGCGTCGAGGGCTCGCTGTCCGGCGACATCCTGGACATCCCGGCCGCCGCGGACCCGAAGGCCTTCGGCGACTCCGTGGCCGCGGTCGGCTCGGTGTCGAAGTCCCAGGCCGACAACCAGACCATCGGCCAGGTCGGCGGCGACGCCGTCACCGACGGTGACTCGGGCAGCCTGTCCGGTGTCAACCTGCACCACCCGCTGGTCCTCATCGTCCCGGCCGACGACAAGCGCGTCCCGGTCCTGGCGAACGCCACGTCGCACACCACCGACGTGACGTCGATCAACGGCCAGAACGAGAGCCTGCCGCTCGACCTGCCGAACGGTTCCGAGCTGGGTGCCACGGACCTGCCCGCGCTGCCCGCCAGCGGGGTGCCGGGACTGCCGACCCCGGGGGCGAAGACGATGCCCGCCGCGGAGCGTGCGGACTCGCCGGTGAAGACCACGCCGGTGCAGCTGGCCGGTCTGGAGTCGATCCAGAACCAGCTGACGGGCCTGGGCAACGTGGGCAGCAAGCTGGGCAACCTGGGTCACCTCGGCGGCGGCGTCACGCCGAAGCTGCCGACCCCGGCGCAGCGTGCCGACGAGGCCCCGGGCCTGCCCTCGGCCCCGGCCGTTCCGGCGGCCCCGGCTCTGCCCGCGACCCCGGCCCTGCCGGGCGCGCCCGAGCTGCACACCGCCAAGCTGCCCAGCCTGGCGAACGCGCAGTTCACCCCGAAGACGGAGACCCCGGCGCTGGCCACGGCCGACTCCTCGCCGCTGTCGATGTTCCGCGACCTGCTCGCGAAGCTGACCGGCAAGTTCCACACGATGGGCAAGTGAGTTAGCCACCGGCTGACTCCCTGAATGGGCGGGCCCAGGAGCATCCAGCTCCTGGGCCCGCTTTCGTCGTGTCAGGCGAACTGCAGTGAACGCTTCGCCAGGCCGTGCCAGAAGCCGTCGATGACGGTCCGGCCCTTGCCCTCGTCGCTGCTCGCGCCGAGGGTGACGAACAGCGGGGCGAAGTGCTCGATCTTCGGGTGCGCGATCTCGGCGGCAGGGGCCTTGTGCTGGAAGTCCAGCAGCGCGTCGATGTCGCCCGCCCGCAGGACTTCCGCGCCCCACTGGTCGAAGTCGCTCGACCACGCGGGCGGGGTGCCGTCGACGCCCGCGGTCCGGCTCATCGCGCTCAGGTTGTGGGTGAAGAATCCGCTGCCGATGATCAGCACGCCCTCGTCGCGCAGCGGCGCGAGCTTGCGGCCGAGGTCGAACAGCTCCCGCGGGTCCAGCGACGGCATCGAGATCTGCAGGACCGGGATGTCCGCGTCCGGGTACATCTCCACCAGCGGGACATACGCGCCGTGGTCGAGCCCGCGATCCGGCGCCTCGTGCACCGGCGTCTGGGCCGAGTGCAGCAGCTTGCGCACCTTCGCGGCGAGTTCTGGGGCGCCCGGCGACGCGTATTTCACCTGGTAGTAGCGGTCGGGGAAGCCCCAGAAGTCGTAGACGAGCGGCACCGTGGTGGTGGCGCCGATGGTCAGCGGGGCCTCCTCCCAGTGCGCGGACACGACCAGGACCGCGCGAGGCCGGGTCAGCTCGGCCGACCAGTTCGCGAGCTGGCGGGTCCAGGTGGCGTCGTCCGCGAGCGGCGGGGCGCCGTGGCTCAGGTACAGCACCGGTGTGGTCATCACGACCTCCAGTATTTGAAAGTTCAACTACTAGGATACTCGACGTCGTGGTGGATGGCGATATTCCCTGAGGGCACGCTTTGGAGAAGATGGAGCGGTGGAAGAGGGCGCGAGGATGACGGACGCGGTGGCCGAGGTCGAGCGTGCGATGATCGCGATCCGGCGGAGTCAGCAGCGGCGTTCGCTGAGCGGGATCGCCCGCACGCGTGGCCGCGGTGCGCATGATCCGGTGATCGAACTCCTCGACGTCGTCGAAGAGTTCTCCGAACGCGGCGAGTCCGGCACGGTGACCGCACTGGGTGCCGCGCTCGGCGTCGACCAGCCGCGCGCGAGCAGGCTGGTGGCCCGCGCGGTCGAACGCGGGCTGCTGCGGCGGGAAGCCGACCAACGGGACGGGCGTCGCACGGTGCTCGTCCTCACCGACGCCGGTCGCGCCGAACTCGATGAGCTGCACGAGTTCCGGCGCGGGGTGTTCGCCGAGGTGATGGCCGAGTGGTCCGAGGAGGACCGGATCGCTTTCGGCCGTCTGCTCACGGCGTTCGTGCGGCGTTTCGGCGAACTCGGCTGAGTGATTCGAGCACTCTTCTCTGCCGTGAATTCGATTCGCGTTTTTCCTGGTTGAATTCTTCGAAAAGAATCCGGAAGAAACGTGCCGGTTCGCATTAGCATGACCGCGATGAACGCCGGAAAGATCAGCCTCAGCCGATGAGCGCCCACGCCGCCGAGCCGACGAGTTACGTCGGCCGGGTCATCGAGCTGGCCGAGACACGGCGGCTGCTCGAACGGCACCGGCTGGTGACGTTGACCGGCTCGGGCGGCGTCGGGAAGACCCGGCTCGCGATGCGTGTCCTGAGCGAGGCGCGGACCCGGTTCGCCGACGGCGCTGTACTGGTGGAACTGGCCCGGCTGCGCGATCCGGCCCTGGTGCCGACAGCGGTGGCCGACGCGCTGGGGCTGCGGGCGCTGTCCGGGCGCCCGGCGCCGGACCTGGTCGTCGATCACCTCCGGCGGCGCGTGCTGTTGCTGGTGCTGGACAACTGTGAACACCTGCTGGACGCCTGTGCCGACCTCGTGTCCGCGGTGCTGGCCGCGTGTCCCGGGGTCGCGATCCTGACCACCAGCAGGCAGTCGCTCGGCGTCGAGGGCGAACGGATCCTCCCGGTCCCGCCGCTGATGCTGCCCGAAGCAGAGGACACCGCGTCGCTGGCGGAGCTGACGGCGTGCGAATCGGTCCGGCTGCTGGCGGATCGCGCGCGGACGGTGTCGCCGTCGTTCGAGGTGACCGAGGAGAACCGCGCCGACGTCGTGGCGTTGACCCGGCGACTGGACGGCCTCCCACTGGCGATCGAACTCGCCGCCGCCCGGCTGCGCTCGCTGACCCCGGCGCAGATCGTCGAACGGCTGGACCGGCGGCTGTCGTTGCTGACCACCGGCGCCCAGGACGCGCCGCGTCGGCAGCAGACACTGCGGGCGACCATCGACTGGAGTCACGACCTGTGCACCGCGGCCGAACGTCTGGTGTGGGCCCGCAGCTCGGTGTTCTCCGGCTCGTTCGAACTCGACGCGGCCGAGTACGTGTGCGCCGGGGACGGCGTCGAGGAGGCCGAGGTCCTGGACCTGATCGATGGGCTGCTGGACAAATCGGTGCTGATCCGCGAGGACCACGGCAGCGGAGTGCGGTACCGGATGCTGGAGACGCTGCGCGAGTACGGGCACGAGCGGCTGGGCGAGGACGTGGAGCCGGTGGCTCGCCGGCATCGCGACTGGTATCGCGGGGTGACCGAGCGGTTCGGCGCGGAATGGCTCGGCACGGGGCAGCTCGCCTGGCTGGAACGGCTGCCGAGGGAACTCGCCAACATCTGGGTCGCACTCGGGTTCTGCGTCGACACCCCCGGCGAAGCCGCGGTCGCGGTCCGCATGCTCGACCACATCCGTCCATATTGGACGGTGTTCGGGTACATGAACGAGACGCGCCGGTTCGTCGAGCGGGCGCTCGAAGTCCTTTCGCCTGACGAACGCGAATACCGCGTCGGCGTGTGGATCGACGGATTCCTCGCCGCGGTCCGTGGTGAGGCGGAGCCCGCGACCCGGCAGCTCACCGCGGCGAACGAAATGGCCACGCAAGCCGGGGACGACGCGCTGGCCGCCGAGGTGGCGTTCAGCGGCGGGGTCGGACTCTTCCTCGCCGACTACTGCACGCCCGCCATTCCCCTGCTGGACAACGCGCTGACCGCGTACCGCGCACTAGGGTTCTTCGAGGGCGAGCTGAACGCACTGTGCTTCGGTGGCTTCGCCCGCGGCTTCGGTGGTGACGTCGAGACCGCCATGGAGCTGCTCGGCGAATGCGTCGAACGTAGTGAGAACGCCGGGGAGATCTACTTCCGGGGCTGGGCGATGTGCGCGCTCGGCTACATCCACCTCGAAGTGGACGATCTCGCCGAGACGGAGCGCTTCGGCAAGCTCGCGCTGCGGTTCAGCGCGTCGACCGGGGCATGGTTCATCGCCGCGGCGAACACCCATCTGCTGGCGTGGACCGCCGCTCGCGAGGAACGGTTCGACCGTGCGGGCACGTTGTTCGGCGCGGCCGACGTGATCTGGGCGTCCATCGACCTCCAGGCTCGCTCATTCCCGATCTGGGCCGCCCGGCTCGACCGGCACGAGTCGCTCACCAAACAGGCGCTCGGCGACGCCGCTTTCGAACGGAACTACGCCCGCGGCCGCACGATGCTCCTCGACGAGGTCGTCCGGTACGCGCTGGACGAGTCCCCGCCCGCTCCTGTCGCCGATCGGGGCGGGCTCACCCCGCGCGAGTACGAGGTCGCGGAACTCGTCGCGCGAGGACACACCAACCAGCAGATCGCCAGCGCCCTCACGATCGCGAAGCGGACGGCGGACGCCCACATCGACCACATCCTGACCAAACTCGGCCTGGCCAACCGCGCGCAGATCGCCGTCTGGGTGGCCGCGCGGGGCGCCGGATAATCCGCCGGAAATTTCTCACCGAAGGATGTAGAGCCGCCGGGGCCCGCTCCGACCTCCGCTGCGAAGCGCCCACCGTGGGCGCGTCGAGGAGGTCGGCGATGGGACAGTCAGTGGACGTCGTGACGGGGGCGCGTACCGACGTCTCCCTGGTGGTGGACCTGCCGGTGGAACGGCTCTGGGAGCTGGTCACCGACGTGCCGAGGTACGGCGAGTGGAGCCCCGAGTGTGAACACACCGAGTGGCTGTACGGAGCGGGAAAGCCGCCTCGGGTGGGCAATCGCTTCGTCGGCCGCAACCGGTTCGGGGGTGGCTTCGTGGCTTCGGTGATCTGTGAGGTCACCGAGTCGACGCCCGCCGAGACCTTTGCCTGGGTGGTGCTGGACGAAGCGCTGAAGTCCGCGTCGATCTGGCGGTACGAACTCGCCGCCATCGATGCGGAGCGGACGCGGCTCCGGCACAGTTTCGAGCACGGGCCCGGCGAGACGATGATCAGGGTGATGGCTGAGCAAGACCCCGCCGTGGTGGACCGGCGGCTCGTGGACCTGAAACGGAACATCGCGAAGTCACTCGCGGCGATGCTCGACGGCGTGCGCTACCGGGAGGAAGCACGGTGAAGTACCTGATCATGATCTACAGCAACCCGAAGAGCTGGGGACATCCCATTTTCCTGCGGGTTCCGGAGGCGCTGGCGATGTCCGGCGAGGAGCGGGACGCGATGAGCGGTCAGTTCGAGGAGCTGCTGCGGGAGATCGTCGAGTCGGGAGAGCTCGTCGGCGGGGAGGCGCTGGCCGATCCGTCGCAGGTCAAGACGGTCCGGGTGCGAGAGGGTGCCCCGGCGACCACGGACGGGCCGTATCTCGAGGCCAAGGAACACCTCGCGGGGTACTTCGTCGTGGACTGTGAGAGCCCGGAACGTGCCGCCGAGATCGCGTCGCGCTTCCCGGACGCGCGGTTCGCCGCCGTGGAGGTCCGCCCGATCATGGCCTCCTCCGGCCAGGAGATGTGACGGACGCCGAGGTCGAGGACCTGCTGCGCCGCTCGGCGCCGCGGGTCCTCGCCGCGCTCCTGCGGCGGTACCGGAACTTCGAGACCGCCGAGGACGCGGTCCAGGAAGCCCTGCTCGCCGCCGCGACGCAGTGGCCGGCCGAAGGCGTCCCCGACAGCCCGTTGAACTGGCTGATCACCGTCGCCTCGCGTCGGATGACGGACCTGCTGCGAAGCGAGTTCGCGAGCAGACAGCGCGAGGATCGGCTCGCCACGCGGGTCCCGGCGGACGCGTTCGTCGCCCCTCCCGCCGACGCCGTGGAGTCCAAAAAGGACGACACGCTGACGTTGCTCCTGCTGTGCTGCCATCCCAGCCTGACCCCGCCGTCGCAGATCGCGCTCACCCTGCGCGCGGTCGGCGGCCTGACCACGGCGGAGATCGCCCACGCCTTCCTGGTTCCCGAAGCGACCATGGCCCAGCGCATCACGCGCGCCAAGCAGCGCATCAAGGCTGCCGGTGCCCGGTTCGACCCGCCGCCCGAGGCCGAGCGCGCCGATCGGCTGCTCAGCGTTCTGCACGTTCTCTACCTGATTTTCAACGAGGGCTACACCGCGTCTTCCGGTCCTGACCTGCAACGCACCGAGCTGACCAGGGAGGCGATTCGGCTCACCCGCATCGTGCACGCGTTGCTGCCCGAGGACGGCGAAGTCGCCGGGTTGCTCGCGCTCCTGCTCCTCACCGACGCGCGCCGCCCGGCACGCACCGGGCCGGACGGCAGTCTCGTCCCGCTCGCCGACCAGGACCGCGAAAAGTGGGACCGGGAGTGCCTCGGCGAGGGCATCACGCTGATCACCCGGACGCTGGCCAACGCCAGGATCGGCCCGTATCAGCTCCAGGCGGCCATCGCCGCCGTGCACGCGGAGGCCGCGCGTGCCGAGGACACCGACTGGACGCAGATCGTCGGTCTCTACCAGCTGCTCGAACGGCTCGATCCCAATCCGATGGTCACGCTGAACCACGCCGTCGCCGTCGCCATGGTGCGTGGCCCGCGAGCCGGACTCGCGCTCCTCGAACCCCTCGACGCCGACGACCGGATGTCGCGGCATCACCGGCTGTACGCCGTCCGGGCCCACCTGCTGGAACAGGCGGGCGATCGCGAGGCCGCCGAAGCGGGGTATCGGAGGGCGGCGCGGCTGACCACCAGTCTCCCCGAGCAGCGCTATCTCCAGACCCGCGCGGACGGGCTGGCGCTCATACGACGCCGGCGATAGCCGACGCCACCACCTTGTGGACGGCTTCGGCTTCCGGTGGAACGCCGGTCCGGTCGGCGAACAGCAGATGGCCGGACCCGAGCAGCATCGGCGCGAGCGTGTCGACGTCGGCGTCCGCCGCGATGCGGCCGAGTTCGCGCTCCGCGGTGAGGTAGGCGACGAGCATGGCCGCGGCCTCGGTCAGGAGCGGGATCCCGGCCGGCTTGTCCCGGCGCAGCCGGGCACGCAGCTCGTCCCGGAAGGTGATGAGGCTGATGATCGCCACGGCGACCGAGGAGAACAGGGACGTCAGCGCGTCGGTGAGATTGTCGGCGACGGTACGGGTCCCGGCGGCCGCGAGCAGGTCGCCGGCCTGGGTTTCGAGCCGGGCGATGCGGTCGAGGACGAGCTCGGCGAGGAAGTCGTCGAAGTCGGCGAAATGCCGGTGCAGGACACCCTTGGCGCACCCCGCCTCGGTGGTGACCGCGCGGCTGGTCAGCGCGTTCGGCCCGTCCCGGACCAGGATGCGTTCGGCGGCGTCGAACAGCTGCTTGCGCGCGTCGCGGATGTGGATCCCGGTCGGCACCGGTGGTTCTCTCCTTACGCTGACGGCGAACCGTCGTTGCTAGTGGGCAAGTGCCCACTAGAGTGGGCGCATGCCCACACTACCGCAGGAACAAACTGGCCCCGCCGGGAACGAGCCGCATCGGGCCCGGCGGATCGCGGAGTCGTTCGGCGTGGACGCCGAACGTTACGACCGGGCCCGTCCCCCTTATCCCGGCGCACTGGTGGCGCGCATCATCGCCGCGAGTCCCGGCCGCGCCGTCCTCGATGTCGGCTGCGGCACCGGCATCGAAGCGCGGCAGTTCACCGCGGCGGGCTGCACGGTGCTCGGCGTCGACCCTGACGCCAGGATGGCCGAGTTCGCGCGCCGCGGCGGGATCGAGGTCGAGGTGGCGAAGTTCGAGGACTGGGAACCGGCGGGCCGGACGTTCGACGCCGTCGTCGCCGGTCAGGCGTGGCACTGGGTGGACCCGGTCGCGGGCGCGGCCAAGGCGGCGCGGGTGCTCCGCCCGGGCGGCAGGCTGGCGGTGTTCGGCCATGTGTACGACCCGCCGCCCGAGATCCTGGCGGCCTACAACGAAGCCTGCCGTCGCGTGGCGCCCGAGTCGGTGATGGCTCCCCCACCCTCGGGCAGCGACCAGTCTCCCCGGACCGGCCTGGAGGTCTACCAGGCGATGTTCGCCAGTGCCGCGGACGGATTCCGGCGAGCGGGCGGGTTCGGCGAACCCGAGCAGTGGCGGTTCGACTGGGAACGGCCGTACACCCGCGCCGAGTGGCTGGACCTGTTGCCCACCACCGGCGGCCTCACCCGGCTCGAGCCGGAGAAACAGGCGGAGGTGCTCGCTGAAGTCGGCGCCGCCATCGACGCGCTCGGGGGCGGTTTCACGATGCAGTACGCCACCTTGGCGGCCACCGCGGCGCGAAGCTGACCAGCCTTGGCGCTCGGCGATGGCGGTGCTGTGACCGGCAGCACCGCCATCGCTGTCACATCCGACGTCCGCCGGGTGTCCTTGCTGTAACGCGGCCGGGAGATCGGCCACGGCAGAAGGGAGCCGAGACATGGAAACCGTGACTGCCCGGCGAGTGATCGCAGCGCCGATCGACGAGGTCTTCGAGTGGTGCGCCACCACGACCAACTACACCCGCAGCCCGCTCGTGGTGCGCGCCCGTCTGGCCCGCCACGGCCAGGGCGCGCCCTACGGTGTCGGCGCCATCCGCCTGCACACCTGGCTCATCGGCTGGTTCCGGGAGCGCATCGCCGACTACCAGCCGCCGCGCGAGTTCACGTATGTCGTCGAACGCAGCTTTCCCCCGAGCCGCCACGAACTCGGCCGGATGACCTTCACCGAGGTGCCGGGCGGTACCCAGGTCGTGTGGACGACCCGCGTCGGACTTCCCGTCCCGTTCGGCGACGCGCTCGTCCGCGGGATCGCCAGGCCCGTGGTGTCCCGTGTCTTCGGCAGGATCCTCGACACGGCAGCCGCCGCACTGACCGAGAGGCCAGGCGGGCGCGCCTGACGAGTGGTCAGGTGTCGCCGCGCCTCGTGGATTCCTTCGTCGTGCCGGTCCAGCCGGTGTCGAGGAGGGTGAAGATCTGGTCGAGTGCGGACTCGGCGTCGTCTCGTCCGCGGACGAGGGCGACGGCTTCGAGGGCGAAATGGGCCAGTGCCTGGCAGCCGGGGTCGCCTTCGGGTAGTCCGGCGTCGGCGGCGATCGCCGCGGCCAGGGCGTTCTCGTGGCGCAGCCACATGCGGCGAAAGTACTCACGCAGTGCGGGAGTGGTGTCGATCAGGCGGAGGAAGTCGGCGAGGCGCGGGTCGGTGCGGACCTGCCGGGAGCGCTCGTCGCGAAGCAGTTGGCGCAGCGCCTGAGGGATGGATTGTCCGCTGGGGCGGTCGCGGACAGCGGCGACGAGCGCGGCCTCGTGGCCGGCGTCCTGGTCGAAGACCAGTGCCTCCTTCCCGTCGGGGAAGTGTTTGAACAGGGTGGCCACCGAGACGTCGGCGGTGTCGGCGATCTCCCGTACGCCGACCGCGTCGTAGCCCCGCTCCAGAAACAGTTCCAGCGCGGCGTCGGCCAGGGCCTGACGGGTGGCGGCCTTCTTGCGCTCGCGGCGTCCTGTCTCGGGCATGGCTCCATCCTAGCCGCTGTGTTGAACGGCTTGAAAAATAGAATCGTTAGACTTTTTGAACAGTTCTACGTATGGTGTGAGTAGTCGGCCCGCCTGGTCCGCACCCGTCGGCGACGAACACGCCGCCGCAGCACCCGTGGAAAGGACTCACCTCATGACGACCCCACCTCGCATCGCCATCGTCGGCGGCGGCCCCGCCGGCTTGATGTGCGCCCGCGTCCTGCAGGGACACGGCTTTCAACCGGCGGTGTACGACGCGGACACCGCCGTGGACTCCCGAGACCCGGGAGGAACGCTCGATTTGCACGCCGACGCCGGCCAGATCGCGTTGGAGGACGCCGGGCTGATGGACGCCTTCCTGGCGTTGGCCCGGGTAGAGGGCCAGGCCAAGAGCCGCCGGGACCACCACGGCACCGTCCTGGCCGAGTTCACTCCCGCAGAGGGCGACGAGGCTGCTCCCGAGATCGACCGCGGCCAGTTGCGAATCATGCTCGACCAGCACCTGAAGCCCGGCACTGTCCACTGGGGACACAAACTGGTGCGCGTGACCCCGCTCGGAGGCGGGGTGCACCGACTGGAGTTCGCCAACGGCGCCAGCGCGGAAGCCGACCTCGTCATCGGCGCCGATGGCGCATGGTCGCCGGTTCGCCGTCTGCTCACCGACGCGGTGCCGCAGTACCTCGGTGTCCACTTTCTCGACGCCCGATTCGACGACGTGGACACCCGGCACCCCGAGGTCGCCGCGATCGTGGGGGACGGCCACATGTTCTCCACCGACGGCGACGGCCGCGCGGTGATCGTCCAGCGCAACAGCAACGGAGTGGTCCGCGGCTACATAGCCTTCCGCGCCGAACTCGACTGGCATGTCGCGGCCGGCGTGGACATCACCGACCGCGAGGCCGTCCGGTCCTACCTGGTGCGGGAGTTCTGCGAATGGTCCGCGGTCATGCGCCCGCTGATCACCGGCAACGACGGCGACTACGTGCAGCGCAGCTTCTGGGCTCTGCCCGCTCCGCTGACCTGGGACCACGTCCCCGGTGTCACCCTGATCGGCGACGCCGCCCACCTGATGGCGCCCTTCGGCGGCCACGGTACGAATCTCGCGTTGCTCGATGGCGCGGAACTCGCGCACGCCATCAAGAAGGAGAGCAGCCTCGGCGACGCGGTCGCACGCTACGAGGCAGCGATGTTCCCGCGCTCCGGGGAACTCGCCGTGAGCTCGAACGCCGCGCTCACGCGGTTCTTCGCCACGACGTCACCGGACGCGCCGCACCTTCCCCCGGACCACGCGCGGGAACACCAGAACTACCTGACCAGGGCGGCGGAATACCGACGCCGGCGAGCCGAAGACGAGCAGTAGAAGGCATGCGCTACAAGCCGTAGCAATCCCCGGCGAGAAACCGGGCTTCGATGCGCTGAAGTCAGCCGGGCTCAGTCGTGGGCTAGGTCGGCGAAACGGCTGTAGTGCAGCTGGTGCGCAACGGTGATCGTCGCCGTCGGACCCGCACGGTGCTTCGCGATGATCAGGTCGGCCTCGCCCGCGCGCGGGTCGTCCCGCTCCCAGGCGTCGGGGCGGTTGACCAGGATGACGAGGTCGGCGTCCTGCTCCAGGGAGCCGGACTCACGCAGGTCGGACAGCATCGGGCGCTTGTCCGTCCGTTGTTCCGGACCACGGTTCAGCTGGCTGATCGCGATCACCGGGACCTCGATCTCCTTGGCCAGCAGCTTCATCTGCCGCGAGAACTCCGAGACCTCCTGCTGCCGCGACTCGACGCGCTTGCCGGACGTCATCAGCTGCAGGTAGTCGAGGACAACGAGCTTCAGGTCGTGCCGCTGCTTCAGCCGCCGGGCCTTCGCGCGGATCTCCATCATCGTCATGTTCGGCGAATCATCGACGAACAGCGGCGCCTCGGAGACCTCGCTCATCCGCCGGGCCAGCCGCGTCCAGTCGTCGTCGGACATCTTGCCACCGCGCATGTCGGCGAGGCGGATCCGCGCCTCCGCCGAGAGCATGCGCATGACGATCTCGGTGCGGCTCATTTCCAGCGAGAAGATGACGCTGGTCATGCCGTGCTTGATCGACGCCGAGCGCGCGAAGTCCAGGCCGAGTGTCGACTTACCGACACCGGGGCGGGCCGCGACGATGATCATCTGACCGGGGTGCAGGCCGTTGGTCAGCTCGTCGAAGTCGGCGAAGCCGGTCGGGATGCCCTGCGCCTGCCCGCCGCGCGACGCGATCGCGTCGATCTCGTCCATGGTCGGCTGGAGCAGGTCTTCCAGCGCGACGTAGTCCTCGCTGGTGCGCCGCTCGGTGACGTCGTAGATCGCGGCCTGCGCGCGGTCGACGACCTCGTCGATGTTCGCCCCGTCCGCGGCCGCGGCGCCGTAGCCGTACTGCACGATCCGGGTGCCCGCCTCGACCAGGCGGCGCAGCACCGCCTTCTCCGCGACGATCTCGGCGTAGTACCCGGCGTTCGCCGCCGTCGGCACCATCGCGATCAGCGTGTGCAGGTACGGTGCCCCGCCGACCCTGCCCAGTTCGCCGCGGCGCTCCAGCTCGGCCGAGATGGTGATCGGGTCGGCGGGCTCGCCTCGGCCGTAGAGATCGAGGATGCAGTCGTAGATCGCCTGGTGCGCGGGCCGGTAGAAGTCGTCGGGGCCGAGCGCCTCGATGACGTCCGCGACCGCGTCCTTCGACAGCAGCATGCCGCCGAGCACGGACTGTTCGGCCGCGATGTCCTGCGGCGGCTGGCGGTCGAACTCGCCAGGCCGGGGGCCGGGATCGGCCGGCCCCGGGTCCGAATCCGCGTACATCGGACCGCGGTCGTCGGTCAGCGCCACCGCTGCGGACACCTCCTCGTCACCCGAACATCAGTTCGATTATGCCGGATCTTCCCCTGCTTTCCCAGCCGGCCACGGTGCCTGTGCAGATCATGTCCCCAAGCCGGGGTCCCGCAGCGCAGAAACGCCGCGAACACCGCCGGGGACCACCCTGAGTACCGGGCCGGCGGGCAACCGTAGAACCCCCGGAAGGAGCAACGCAATTCCGGTTGGGGACCACCTTGTGGACAACTTGGGGATGGATGGGGGCAATCAGTCACAGGTGCCCGTGAGCCTGTGGGCAACCTGGGGACAAAGTTGGGGCAAGTTGGCAAAAGCGCAGGTCAAACCCTGTGGGAAAGCTGTGGAGAACTTCGCGAAAACTCGTACGGCGTGTCGCGAAAAGTCCGTTGATCGGCGTGTCGCGGGGGTGTGGGAGGCCCTGTGGATACCGTCACCTGTGGATGAATATTACTGAGCGTAGAGCGATGACCCGGTGGGCTGAATGGAGGTGGTACTCAGCCCGCGCCGAGCCTGCTCTGTGCGCTGCGTAACCGCTCGCCGAGAACCTGCTGGTCGGCCGGGGTGAAGGCGATCCGAGGCTCGCCACGCCCCGGTACCTCTTCGGTCAGCCAGCGGCCTTCGGAGGTATCGATGTAGTTCACCGGGCGTTCGATCCGCTGCCTGCTCCCGCTGCGGTTCCGCACCGCGACGTACAGGCTTCCACTCCCCATTCGGCGTAACGCGAGAATGCGGCGAAGCTCCTCGGCCTCCTGCCCGGCCGCGCTCGGCCGGTCGCTGCGCAGCACCGCGTACCCGTCGTCCTGGGCGCTCATGGATCCGCCCGAAGAGTCCAGTTCGCTCTTCGGCACCGCCATCGCGCGGCCCCGGCCGGGGGCGAGCTTGGGGATCTGCCCGAGGAAGCCTTCCAGTGCCTCGCCGGGGTGCAGCGAGGCGAGCACGACCTGGTCGTACTCGTCGTGCTTGGCCAGCACGAAGCCTTCGCCACCGGCGCTGCCCGCGAGCAGCGAGTAGCTCAGCGCCTTACCGTCGTAGCCGCCGTCGACCCAGCCGTAGTACTCCAGCTGCGGCCGCGCCACCGCCTCCAGTGTCGCGACGAACCCGGGATGCATCCCGCGCGGCCCGAAGAGGCCCTGTTCGGCGAGTTCGGCGTTGGTGCGCTCGTCCTCGCCGCGCTGGGCTTCGTCGCTGTACCAGGTCGGTACCTCGGCGAGGATCAGATGCGGCTCGCCACCGCGGCGGCGGATCAGGTTGATCAGGGTGCCGGTCGTGATCGTGACCTGCTTGTCCAGCACCGGTGGTTCCCCCTAGTACGTGTCTGCGGCACCCGGCTTGCCGGGCGCGCTCATCTTGGCACGCGCCCGGCAAGCCGGGTGTCTCACTCGCCGATGACGGGTGGCGCGGTCAGCTCGTCGGTACCGAAGATCTCGTTGGGGTCGTCCCCGAGCAGGAACTTCGAGCTGCGCTCCTCGTCCTCGCCGCCCTTGCCCTTCGCGCCGTGGCCCATACCGCCCATGCCCCCCATTCCGGTGGCACCCCGGCCCGCGCCTGCCGCGCCCGCGGCACCCGCTCCGGCCGCGCCACCACCGGCCCCGGCGCCCGCCGCGCCGCTGCCGGGAATCGCGGCCCCGCTCGCGCTACCGCCGGGACCGAAGCCAACGCCGCCCGGCCCGAAGCCGGAATCCGACCCGCCGGGGCCGAAGCCACCGCCGGGGATGTCGACCCCGCCGGTGCCACCGGGGCCGAACCCGCCGCCTCCACCGAAGCTGGACCCGGGGATCTTGGGCGGGGTGAAGCCGGACGCGCCGGTGTGGTCGTCCCAGCTCGGCACCTTCGGCGGCTGGTAGTCGCCGCCGGGAATGTTCGGCTTGTAGCCGGGGATGTCCGGTCGCTGGTAGTCGCTGCCCGGGATCTTCGGCATGTCACCCGGCTTGAAGCCGCCGCCGGGGATGTTCGGCGTACCGCCGGGCGGAATCCCGATGCCGCCAGGGGGCATTCCGCCGGGTGGCACGCTGCCGCCAGGAGGCACGTTGACGCCGCCGGGCGGGTTCTTGCCGTCGTCGCCCGGCTTCTTCTTGCCGTCGTCCTTGCCGGGATCGACCTTGACGTTGCGCTGCTGGCCCTCCAGCGCGCTGTACGTCGGCATCTTCTGGCCGTTGGTGTTGCTCGCCTTGAAGTACTCGTTGAACGCGTCGACGTTCGCCTGGCCGTTGCGGTTGTAGTCGCGGATGGCCCGGTCGGTGTCGGTGGTCCACGGCGTGATCGAGTTCAGCAGGTTGTTCTTCGGCGGGTCCTTCGGCACCTGGACCACCTTGGCCTTCACCGTGGTGAACGCCGTGTGCTGCTCGCCGAGGTACTTGTCGCTGTCGGTCAGCTTCTTGCCGGAGTCGTCCATCCACGTACGCAGCGGATGCGCGCCCGCCTGCTGGGCGGCCTCGGAACCCTGGCCCGTCCAGGCGGCGTCCATCTCCTTGGCCAGCTGGTCGATCGTGGTCAGCCGGTCCTGGTAGGTCCCCTTGAGCCGGTTGGCCGCGCCCTGGCCGTCCTCGATCGACTTCGGGCCTGGGCCGGTGTAGATCTTCTCCCAGATGTCGTAGCAGTTGATCTTGCGGTCACCCTGCGCCGACTCGTAGTTGTTCGAGTGCGTGGTCGCCATGTTGTACGCCGAGAACCCGGCGACGATCGGGATCAGGAACAACACCATGGCTCAGCCCTCTTTCAACGTCTGGATCATCGCTTCGCCGACCTTCGCCACCACCGGGCAAGGCGTCTTCGCGTCCGCGCCGTTGTCGAGCTGGGCGAGGATGTTCACCGACAGCTGGTCGGTGACCCCGACGAACAGCCCGCACTTGCCCTTGCTGCGGTGGTCCAGCGCCGCCGCGTAGACCGCCGGGTAGCCGGCGATCTGCGTCGGCTCGAAGTACTCGTCGTTCCCCTTCGTGTCGTAGACGTCGCTCAGCCCGTTCTTGTTGGCCGTCACGGTCGACACGTCGATCTGGTTGCCGCGGTCGTCGGCGTAGGTGAAGGTGCAGGACGGTCCGGCGGAGCCGGTGCGCGGCGTCCCCGGGGACAGCTTCAGCTGGCTCACCTTCGCCGAGGACAGGGTGGCGCAGGCGTTGCTCTGGATCGACGACACGTTCAGCGGAGCCGGGACCTTCGGCGCGGAACCGCCACCGGATCCGCCGGTGTTGGAATCCGTCGCCGACGCGGGAGCGGGCGAAGCGGTGCCGCCGGTGGTACCCGAACAGCCCGCGACGGTGAGCGCGGCCGCGGCGACGGCGGCGAGCAGCAAGGGACGACGCGCGTTCATTGCTTCCCTGCCTTCGAGATGTCCGCCTGGGTGTCGGCTTCCTTGGTGGTGATCTTCTTCTTCGCGTCGAGCAGCGCGTCGATGTAGTTCTTGACGTATTCCTGCATCTTCTCGTTCTGCTCGAGGAACGCCTTGCCGGACGGGTTCGCCAGCTTCTCCCAGTCGCCGCTCGCGAACTCCTTGCCCGGCGCCTTGACGTTCGCCATCAGGTTCGCGTCGGTGGCGTCGTTCTTGAGCTGGGTCCGCAGGTCCTCCCACTTCTTGATGACGCCGTCGATCTTGTCCTTGTCGAAGGAGAACCCGCCGCCCCCGCCCCCGGTGGCCGGGGTCGCCGAGGTCTTCGGCGCGTCCATGCTGACCTTTTCCTGGCGCCGCTGCTCGGCGTTGCTGTCGTACCCGTCAGGCATCGTTCGCTACATCCCCTTTGCGTCCCCATGCGCAATATCGAGTCTGATCAGTGCAGTAAACCGCAGTCAAGCCGAGCTGTCCTCACTCGGACGTGTCCGTACGGCGCCGGGTTCCCGAAATACGTGAAGGCGGGACGCTCCCGCTGGGGGAAGCGCCCCGCCTTCACGACAAGGTGCGGGTTCCGGCCTTACTTGGCGGCCTTGACCTCGAGCCGCACGTCGACCTTCACCTGCGGGTGCAGCCGGGCCGTGGCGGAGTGCTTGCCCACGGTCTTGATGTGCTCACGCAGTTCGATGACGCGCTTGTCCAGCAGCGGACCGCCGGCGGCCTTGATCGCGTCGATGATGTCGGTCGTGGTGACCGAGCCGAAGAGCTTCTTGGAGCCCTCGGCCGCCTTGGCGGACAGCTGGATGGCGCCGAGGCCCTCCAGCGTCGCCTTGATCTCCTTGGCGTGGTCGAGGTCGCGGATGCGACGGCTCTCCTGCGCCCGCTTGATGGTCCGCACGTTCTTCTCGGCACCCTTGGTGGCCACGATCGCGTAGCCACGCGGGAGCAGGTAGTTACGGGCGTACCCGTCCTTGACCTCGACGATGTCGCCGGGGCCGCCGAGGTTCGCCACGTCGGTGGTGAGAATGATCTTCGCCATGACTCAGCTCCCTCAGCGCGCGGTCGACGTGTAGGGCAGCAGCGCCATCTCGCGCGAGTTCTTCACCGCGATGGCGATGTCCCGCTGGTGCTGGCTGCAGTTGCCGGTGACCCGGCGGGCACGGATCTTGCCGCGGTCGGAGATGTACTTCCGCAGCAGGTTCGTGTCCTTGTAGTCGATCAGTTCCGGACGGCCCTTCTTCTCGGCCTTGCAGAACACGCAGACCTTCTTCTTGGGCTTACGAATGGGTGGCTTGGCCACTGTGTACTCCTGGAAATTTCACGTTTGGTTGCGTATCTCGCTTCAGGCGCTCGCCGGGGCCGTCCGGCCCGCGGTGCGGCACCGATCAGAAGGGCGGCTCGTCGGAGAAGCCGCCGCCACCACCGCTGCTGGCGGGTGGGGCCGAGCCCCACGGGTCGTCGGCGGGCGCGCCGCCGCCACCGCCACCGGAGGGGGCGCCGCCGAAGCCGCCGCCACCACCGCTGCCGCGGCTGACCTTGTTCACCTTGGCCGTGGCGTACCGCAGGGACGGGCCGATCTCGTCGACCTCGAGCTCCACGACGGTGCGCTTCTCGCCTTCCTTGGTCTCGAAGGACCGCTGCTTGAGCCGGCCCTGCACGACCACCCGCGCGCCGCGGGTCAGCGACTCGGCGACGTTCTCCGCCGCCTGGCGCCAGATGTTGCAGCGCAGGAACAGCGCCTCGCCGTCCTTCCACTCGCCGGTCTGCCGGTCGAGCGTGCGGGGCGTGGACGCGACCGTGAAGTTCGCGACCGCCGCGCCGGACGGGGTGAAGCGGAGTTCCGGGTCGGACGTGAGGTTGCCGATCACCGTGATGACGGTGTCTCCAGCCATCGGGCGTTGTTCCCTTCGGCTCAGGCCTTGGCGGCGGCGGCGGGCTTGGCCGCGGCGCGCTTGACCTCGCGGCGCATGACCTTGGTGCGCAGGACGGTTTCCTGCAGCGAGAGCTGGCGGTCGAGCTCCTTGACGGCGTCGGCCGAGGAGTTCAGGTCCAGCAGGGCGTAGATGCCCTCGGCGTGCTTCTTGATCTCGTACGAGAGGCGACGGCGGCCCCAGACGTCGACCTTCTCCACGCTGCCGCCCGAAGTGCGGATCACGTTGAGGAAGTTGTCCAGGGTGGGAGCCACCGTACGCTCGTCGAGCGTGGGGTCCAGGATGACCATTACCTCGTAATGGCGTGACACAACCACTCACCTCCTATGGGCTCGCGGCCATGGACGTTCCATGGCAGGAGGGTATGTCGGGGTAAAGCGTACCTACGGGCACCGACAGTTCCGCGCGCAGGGTGCGCGGGGTCAGCTCGTGCGGCGCAGCACCCAGGTCCGGACCAGCCCGGCGGTGACGCCGGCCAGCACGATCACCGCGAGCAGCATCGGCAGCTGGACGTTGTTCGCCGTGTTCGACGAAGCGAGCGATTCGGCGTTGCCCGCGTTGCGGATGTCGGCGCCCTGGCCGCTGCTGCCGTCCTGGCCCTGGCCGAACTGCGGTGCCGAGCCGTCGCCCGGCAGCGTCCCGTTCGACGGGTAGCGCACGCCCGGCGCGACCGCGACACCCGGCGTCGCGGTGGGGATACCGCTGTAGTCGCGCTGCGGTGCGGTGCCGGTCTGGCCGCCGGGGAGCAGGTTCGACAGGTTCGAGCCGCCGTTCGGCGCGGTGCTGGTGCCCCTGCCGGGCTGCGACCCCTGCGCGGGGTCGGACCGTGGCGTGCTCGGCGCCACGTAGTTCGTGGCCAGCGTCGTCAGCTTGCAGCTGTTGGAGACGCCTTCCCTGATGTACTGCAGCGTCTTCGCCTTGGTGCCGAGCGCGCTCTCGCCCAGGCCCCACTCGTTCTGCAGCGCGTCGAGGACGGGCCCGGCCATGTCGCTACCGGCGATCGAGCCGCCCGCGGACTGCGGGACCGAGCCGACGGTCAGCACCTTGCCGCTGATCGCCCTGGCCAGTCCGTCCGGGTCGACACCGTTGAGGTGCAGGAAGATCTCGTTGCGCTTCGCCGCCGTCCGCACGACGTCGGCGAAACCGGAGCCCTTCACCGCGACCGAGTCGCCCATGCCGCCGTTGACCGAACCGGCGCAGGAATCCGCGAGCGTGGTCGCCGCGGACGCGGTGCCCGAGGAGAGGAACACGCCGCCGGTCACGAACGCGGCGAGTGCGGTGGCGGTCAGTGCTTTGCGGGTCGTCTGCCAGGTGGGGAGTTTCCGCACGAGCGCTGTCCTCCGGGGTCCGTGGGCGTCGTTGATGGCAACAGGGTCAACGAGTGATTCCCTGGAAAGATACTCGGCGGTCGGGCTAATGAGTAGCGACCATTCGGCGGAGCACCCAGGTGCGCACCAGGCCCGCGCTGACTCCGGAGAGTGCCAGAACCGCGATGAGCACGGGTAATCCTGCGCCATTCGTGAAGCCGCCGCCGGAGTTCGGGAGCGCCACGGCCTGTCCCGCATTCTGGACCTCGGCCGAGCCGCCGTTCTGCTGTTGCTCCGGCAGGCCGTACTGCGGGGCGTAGCCGGGGATCTGGCTGCCGTAGCGCAGGCCGGGGGCCGGGGCGAACAGCCCGGCCATCGCGGCCGGGATGTCACTGTAGTCCCGCATCGGCGCGTAACCGGTGGAAAGCGCGAACGGCAGCCCGCCGAAACTCGGCGAGTACGCGCCGGACAGGACGGGGCTGTTCGCGTCCGGGATGGGCATCGCCCCTTGCTGCGGCCCACCCTGCGCGGGAGCGCCAGGGCTGCCGGGGCCACCCTGCTGCGGCGGCGGTGAGCCGGGCCCTGGCTTCTCGGGCGCGGGCTTGCCGCCGCCGGTGAGTGCCTGGCTCGCACCGTTCGTGACCCCGGAAACGCCCTGGTTGATCGCGCTCGCCGCGGGCGCGCCGACCACCGGGACCGGCGCGACGACGGTGTTCACCACGGTCACGCTCACCCGGCACACGGTGCCGAGCAACGCGTTGATCGTCCCGGTCAGCACGCCGGAGACCTGGCCGACGACGCCCAGGTTGAGCGGGATGCCGAGCAACGGAGTGGTGCCGAAGATCGTGTCGCCCGGCTTCGCGGTGACCGAGCTGCCACACGGGACGGTCTGGGTTTCGGCGGCCGCGGTGCCGGGCATCGCCAGCGCGGCGGAACCAGCGAGAACGAAGGCGGACGCGCCTACCGCGGTTGCCCTCCGTACACGACTCTGCATGGCCGGTCCCTTTCCCCGCCGTCGGTTCTCACCCAGGACAACGACGGTAACGAAGACGAGTGACGCCCGCTCCCCCGAAGCTTTCGCGCATTCGAGTGGAAACGGGCGTCACAGGCGGTGATCGAAAGGGACTACGCGGGTTTACGGCGGATCCACGCTCGGACCAGCGCGGCCGCGACGACGGCCAGGGCGAGCACGGCGAGCAGCATCGGCAGCTTCGCCGGGGGCATCGCGGTCGGCAGCGCCTGCGCGGTGCCCGGTTTCTGGTCGACGGTCGGCACGTGGGCGTCCGGGACCTGTCCCGGGACGACCTGGGTGATCACCGGTGCCTGGCTGAAGTTCGCGGGCAGCACGAGCCCGGCGCCGAGGCCGGCGATCGAGTCGCCGATGGCGCCGGGACCACCGGGACCGACCACGACCGGGTCGAGGTGGTTGCCGGGGTTCGACCCCGGATCACCCGGGCCGGGCGGCGGGTTCGGTCCCGGGCCAGGACCAGGCGGCTGCGGTCCCGGCCCAGGGGGCGTCGGGCCGGGACCTGGTGGCTGGGTCACTCCGCGCAGGAGGCCCTGTGTCGTGTCCCCGACGGCGTTCACGGTTCCCTGTGCCGCCGGGCACACGCCCTTGGCGGCCAGGTCGCCGACGGCCGGGACCTCGCCGACGCGCAACGCCCTGACGGTGTCGCCGACCGGGAGCGTCAGCAAGGGGTTCTTGCCGTCCTTGGCCTTCGACGTCGAGTCCAGCCCCAC
Organism: Amycolatopsis sp. NPDC058986; assembly: GCF_042741125.1. Lineage (NCBI taxonomy): Bacteria > Bacillati > Actinomycetota > Actinomycetes > Pseudonocardiales > Pseudonocardiaceae > Amycolatopsis > Amycolatopsis sp. NPDC058986. The sequence continues at coordinate 83,140 of NZ_JBHYJW010000019.1, forward strand.
GGTGAGCGCACCCGGTGCGGCGAGCGGCGCCCCGGCGTCCAGCGTGAGCCCCGATCCCTGCCTGCCGTTCTGCAGGGTGGACGCGCAGTCGCCGCCGAGCGTCGGATCCGGTTTGTCCGCCGCGGACGCCTGAGGTGGGAAGGCGAGCGCGCCCGCCATGGCCGTGACGAATCCCAGGACGGTGATCCGGCGCGCGTTCTTCCCCATAGAGTCGCCTCCGGCCCTTCAGCCAACGTGGATCACGGAACGCGCTCACGGTACTCCACGAGCGTCACCAACTGGGGCTGAAGGGGCAAGGTTCAGCCGGAGTAGCGTGCTGCGCATGCAGATTGGCGCCCATGTCCGTGACGACGATCCGCTGGCCGCGGTCGCCGAACGCGAAGCCGACGTCGTCCAGTTCTTCCTCTCCGACCCGCAGGGCTGGAAGGCCCCGAAGCCGCATCCGCTCGGCGAGGAGATCAAGGCTCACCCGGTCGAGGTGTTCATCCACGCGCCGTACCTCATCAACGTCGCCTCGCTGAACAACAAGATCCGCATCCCCTCGCGCAAGAACGTCACGCAGCACGCGAACGGCGCGGCCGCGATCGGCGCGAAGGGGCTGATCGTGCACGGCGGGCACGTCCGTGACGGCGAGGACGCCGAAGAGGGCCTGGTGAACTGGCGCAAGCTGTTCGAGCGCGAGGCCGAAAAGGGCGGTTTCGCGGTGCCGATCCTGATCGAGAACACCGCGGGCGGCGACAACGCGATGACCCGCGACCTCGACACGATCGCGCGGCTGTGGGACAAGGTCGGCGAGTTCGGTGCCGGGTTCTGCTTCGACACCTGCCACGCGTTCGCCGCGGGCTGGGACCTGGCCGACGCCGTCGAGAAGATCAAGGCCATCACCGGCCGGATCGACCTGGTGCACCTCAACAACTCCCGCGACGAGTTCGGCTCCACCCGCGACCGGCACGCCAACGTCGTCGGCGGCGACGGCACGATCGACCCGGACGTGCTGGTCGCCGTGGCCAGGGACGCGGGCGCGCCGGTGGTGGTCGAGACCCCGGGCGACGGCCAGGCCGCCGACATCGCCTACCTGCGCAAGGCCCTCACCGCCTGAGCGAATCCGAGCACGGAGCCACACCGAGGGACGCCTTCAGTGCGTTGGCTGCACCGAGGGACGCCCTCGTCGCATCGAACGCACCCAGGGCGTCCCTCGGTGCGGCTCAGCCGGCGGGGACGGCCTCGGCCCGGTGGGCGCCGCCGGTCCTGAACCGGTCGCGGGCGCCGTCGAGCACGCCACCGGCTGGGTCGTCGTCGCCGGCCAACCGCACCAGATCCCGCGAAGGCCGGTAGATCTCCCGCAGCACCAGCACGCACAGCCCGGCGACGGCGAGGTCCCGCACGATCACCGTGCCGAGGAACCAGCTTTCGGGCAGGCCCTTGTGGTCGACGCCGAGGTAGTAGAACATCCGCGGCGCCCACACCAGCGCGTCGAGCACCATCCAGCCGAGCAGCAGCCGCCAGCGCGGGATCGCCAGCACGGCCAGCGGCACGAGCCACAGTGAATACTGCGGGCTCCACACCTTGTTCGTCAGCAGGAACGCCGCCACCACGAGGAACGCGAGCTGGCCGACGCGCGGGCGCCGGGGCGCGGTGAGCGCCACGTAGGCGAGCCCGGCACAACAGGCGAGGAACAGGACCGCGACGACGGCGTTGAGCCAGACCGGGTTCTGTCCTTTTTGGAGTATCCCGTCGAACCCGGTCCAGCCCGTGAAGTACCCGATGACGTTGTAGATCGAGTCCGGGTCCATCGGCCGCAGGGTGTTGAGCCGGAAGAACTCCTCCCAGCCGCGGGTCGCGAACAGCAGGAACGGCACGTTGACGACCAGCCAGGTCGCGACCGTGACCCCGGCTGTGCGGCCCCATTCGCGGAGTCTGCCCGCACGCAGGCACAGCACGAACAGCACACCGAGCAGGAACAACGGATACAGCTTCGCGGCCGCGCCGATGCCGAGCAGCAGCCCGGTCAGCCACGGCCGTTTGCGGGACCAGGCGAGCAGGCCCGCCGCGGTGAACGCGGTCGCGATGGCGTCGAAGTTGGTGAACGCGTGCACCAGCACGAGCGGCGAGATCGCCACCAGCGCGGCGTCCCACGGCCGTCGTTTCGCGACGCGCCCGGTCGCCCACACCGTCACCAGCCAGGCGAGCGCGAGCCAGAACGCGACGAGGTTGAAGTACACCGCCACCGGCAGCGCGCCGGGGAGCCAGCCCGCGTTCGCCAGCGAGAGCCAGCCGTCGGCCAGCCGCGCGTTGGCCCATTGGAACAGCCCGGTGACCACCGGGTACTCCATGTACCGCGTGCCGTTCTCCGCGGTCTGGGTGTTTTCCGACCACGACGACGTGTAGGGGAACACGTTCGGATCGTTGAGGTGCTCGGACGAGTAGAGCGGGACGACGTCGGAGTAGCACATCGCGACGAACGGGCGGCCCGAACGCCAGTCGAGCTGGGTGGTCCCCGCGCCGTCGGTGTACTGCTGGATGCACGACGCCTTGCCGAACCAGCACAGCACCAGCGCGAGCACGGCCAGCAGCAGCCCGACCCGCTGCGGCGACCAGAACCAGTGCCTGCCGACGGCCGCGTGCTCCCCGAGCGGTCCGCCCAGCGGTCTCGTCACCGCCGCGACCATCGGGTCGGTCCGGCTCGGGATCACCCGATCCCGGAAGGAAAGCGTGGCCGGAGCCGCTTCGGGCTCTGGGGCGGTGGTCTGCTCGGACACGTCGCGGATGGTACCGGTCGGTAAGTCACAGCCATGTCATCTTGGGTCCACGAAGAACTTCGACAGCACTTCCGCGGCGGCGCCGAGTGACACGATTTCCTCGCCGAGGCCGTCCACTTCGACCTCGATGCGCTGCCATCGCGGCAGCGGCAGCAACTCCCCCAGCCGGGCGAGAACGGCGTCGCGGTAGACCTCCGGCGCGGCCCGCACCGCGCGGCCCGCCAGCACGATCCGTTCGAGGTCGAGCACCTGCACCAGATCGGCGAGCCCGATCCCGAGCAGGCTCGCGGCGGTCTCGGTGTCCGGCGCGGCGTTGTGGAGGACTTCGACGCAGCCACGGCGTCCGCAGCCGCACCGGGGCCCGTCGAAGGCCAGCGTGGTGTGCCCGAACTCGCCCGCGTTCGTGCGTGGCCCGCGATAGAGCCTGCCGTCGACGAGCAGTCCGACGCCGATGCCGGTGCCCACCAGCACTACCGCCGTCGCGGTGTTGTCCCCGTTCGGCCAGTTCCGCGCGAAGGCGGCGGTGTTGGTGTTCTTGTCCAGCGTCACCGGCAACCCGGTCCGCTCGGCGAGGAGATCGCGCAGCGGGATGTCGTGCCAGCCGGGCATGTTGGTCGCGTCGCGCACGATTCCGGCGTCGTGGTCGAGTGGGCCGACGGCGCCGACACCCAGGCCGAGTACGCCGTCGACCCCCGCGGTGAGTTCCCGGGTCGCGTCGGCGATCGCGGTGACGGCCTGGTCGGGGGTGAAGCCCCGCGGCAGGGGCCCGCCGATCGACGCTTCGACGGCGCCGGTCAGATCCGCGCGCAGGACGTGGAACTCGTCGCGGTCGAGCCGGGCGCCGATCGCGTGCCGGGCGTGCGCACGGATCCGCAGGAGCGTGCGGGGTTTGCCGACCCCGTTCGCGGGCTGGCGTTCCTCGTCGAGCAGGCCGCCACCGACCAGCTCGGGGACGATCTTCGACACCGCCTGCTGGGTCAGCCCGGTGCGCTCGGCGAGCTCGACGCGGCTCAGCCCGCCCGCACGCAGGATGTGCGTGAGCAGCAGGGCGCGGTTGTGCTGGCGCAGCCCGCGCAGGTTGACCCCGGTCTCCGGCATGCCCCGATCCTGGCATGGCTGGCCAATTTAGCAACACTGTTGTTTAATTAGCGCATGGCTGATTTGCGCGTCGGGATCCTCGGCTATGGCATCGGTGGTCGCGTCTTCCACGCTCCGCTCGTCGCGGCGACGCCGGGGCTGACGCCAGCGCTGATCGTCACCGGAAATCCGGAACGCGCCGCGCAGGCGCGGGCCGACTACGCCGGAGCCGACGTCGTCCCGGACGCGGACGCGTTGTTCTCGCGCGTCGACGAACTGGACCTGCTCGTGGTCAGCACGCCGAACCGCACCCACGTCCCGCTCGCGCTGCGGGCGATCGAGGCCGGGAAGCCGGTGGTGGTGGACAAGCCGTTCGCGCCCACAGCGGCCGAGGCCGAGCGGGTCGTCGCTGCGGCGAAGGCGGCGGGCGTCGGGCTCACCGTGTTCCAGAACCGTCGCTTCGACTCCGACTTCCTGACCGTCCGCAAGGTGCTCGGCTCCGGGCGGCTCGGCGACGTCTTCCGCTTCGAGTCCCGCTACGACCGGTGGGTGCCGAAGCCCAAGGACAACTGGCGCGAGTTCGGCGATCCGGCCGAGGCGGGCGGGCTGCTCTACGACCTCGGTGCGCACATCGTCGACCAGGCGCTGCAACTGTTCGGCCCGGTCGCCGAGGTGTACGCGGAGGTCGACCGCCGCCGCGCCGGGGTCCAGGTCGACGACGACGTCTTCGTCGCGCTGCACCACGTCAACGGCGTCCGCTCGCACCTGTGGTCCTCGGCGCTGGCCGGCACCCGAAACCCGCGGTTCCGGGTACTCGGCGACAAGGCGACGTTCACCAAATACGGCCTCGACGTCCAAGAGCCGCAGATCAAGGCGGGTCTTCGCCCGGGTGGCGACGGCTGGGGCGTCGAGCCCGAAGGCGACGCGGGCACCCTCGGCGTGAACGACGACGTCGAGATCGTGCCCACCGAGGTGGGCCGCTACGAGGATTTCTACGCGCAGGTACGAGACGCCGTCCGTGACGGCGCCCCGTACCCGGTCGACGCGGCCGAGGCCGTCGAAGCGTTGCGCGTCATCGAAGCCGCGCACCTGGCGGGCAAGGAACGCAAGGTCGTGCGGCTGAAGGGGACTTTCGTCTCATGACATGAGCTGAAGGGGACTTTCAGCCCATGCGATGCGAGGAACGTCCCCTTCAGCACAGCCCTTCGAGGACGTCGGCCGCGGCCGGGGCGCCTCCGGCGGCGGCGATTTCTCCTTGCATGGTCTTCAGGTTCGCGGCGATCTCGGTGTTGTCCACAATGGACAACACGGCATCGCGAAGGCTCGACGCCGTCACCTCGGCGGGCGGAAGGTGTTTGCCGAGGCCGAGTTCCGCGACCCTGTCGGCGTTCGCGCGCTGCTCGCCGACCTGAGGCACCGCCACCATCGGCACACCGAAACTCAGCGCCTCCATGGTCGAACCCATTCCGGCGTGCGTGACGAACGCCTTCGCGTGCCGCAGCACGCTCAGCTGTGGCACGGATTTGTGCAGTTCGACGTGCTCGGGCACCTCGCCGAGCGCCGCGTGGTCGACCTGCTCGCCGGTCACGAGCACCACGTGCAAGTCGGTATCCGTGAACGCCTTCAGACAGGTCCGGTAGAACTCGGGCTCGTTGTTGTACGCGGTGCCGAACGACACGAGCAGCACGTCGCGACCGGACGCGGGCGGCTCCCAGCTGCCCTGGAACGCGCGCTCACCCAGCGCCGGGCCGACGAAATGGTGGCCGGCGAACGTGTCCCCGGCGAACTGGAACGCCCGCGGCAGGAACACCAGGTCCGCGGCGGCGCCGGTCCCGTTGATCATGTCCGCGCCGTCGAGACCGTCGCGGGCGGCGAGGCGTCCCGCCTGCTCGATCGTGCGCAGGATCAGCGGGTCGAGCAGGTCGACCTCGAAGTAGTTCGACATCGACCAGTGCTCGTTGCTCACCAGGTGCGGCCAGCTCAGCACCCGCGGCACACCCCATCGCGCCGCGAGCAACTGTCCCCACCAGGAGATCGGCGCGTCGGTCACGACGAGATCCGGTCGTACGTCGCCGAACCCTTCGGCGACCTGTGCCAGCACCGCCCGTGTCTCCTCCAGGTTCCCCGCCATCACCTTCGGCAGTTCCCCGCGGTCGAACTTCGGCGGCTCGGTGAACATCTTCGCGAACGTCGACTCGTAGCCGATCAGCTCTGCGCCGGTTTCGGCGATGCGGTCGGCGAAGAACGCCGGTGCGGCATATGTGACGCGATGGCCGCGCGCGACGAGTTCCGAGGCGACGGCGAGCGTCGGATTGACGTGTCCGGCACCGGTCGGCACGCAGAATGCGAAATGACTCATGTTTTCCCCCTGGTCGCGTGGATGAACAGCGAAACGAGTTCGCGGGTGTAGGCGGGCAGGTCGAGATCGGGGTCCATCGCCCAGTGGTCGAGGACACCGTCGACCGCGGACCGGATGGTCACGGCCATGACGGTGGGATCGAACCGCCGGAATTCCCCGGTGCGCTGCCCCTCGATGAGCATCTCCTCGATCGACCGGTCCCGGGCTCCGCCGGGCGCGTTGACGAAGCGCTCGTTGCCGTCGGTGTCCCGCATGTTCGGGAAGATCTGCCGCAGCGCGAGGAACTGGGCGCGGTGCAGCCGCATGTACTCGATGCCGGACTCGAGGTACGCGGTCAGTTTCCCGGTCGCCGTGGTGGCCGCCGCCATCGCGGCCCCGACGAACCCGGCGACATCGGTGATCACGTCGCGCAGGATCTGCTCCAGCAGCTCGTCCTTGCCACTGAAGTGGTAGGAGATGACGCCCTTGCTCGTCCCCGCGCGTGCGGCGATCTTCGCCAGCGACGCCGCGGCGAACCCCTGTTCGGCGATCACCTCGATCGCGCAGTCCACGAACTGACGCCGTCTGGCCAGCTCGGTGAAAGTTGGACCGCTCGACTTGGAATCTGACCGCATGGCCAGAAGGTAGCACGATCGGTCAAAACAGTGAAGGGCGTTTCCGAGTCCTCGGAAACGCCCTTCAGCAGTGGTTGTCGATCAGGTGTCGTCGCCGTCTCCCGGCAGCTCGATGGTCGACGTCGACGGCCTGTGCGGCTTCGAGTGGCTCGGCCTGGTCGGCCTCGTCGGCGTGGTCGTCTCCTCGGACGGCCTTGTCGGCGTGGTGGTCGGCGTCGTGTCGTTGTCGTCGTCGGGGTTCCGCGACGGCGACTGCGAAGGTGACTGGCTCGGTGCGTCGCCGATCGGCTTGACCGTGTCGAACCGTTCCGCCGGTTTGCCGTTCAGGTACAGCGACATGAACTTCGCCCACGTCGGAGCGGCGATCGTCGATCCGAAGATCGGCTGGTTCTTCTTGTCGTGCAGCGCGATGTTCCCGTCACCGCCGACCCAGACAGCGGCCGAGACCGACGGCGTGTAGCCGACCATCCAGGTCTGCGCGTTGGAATCGGCCGCCGACGCCGGGTCGCCCGACTGCGGCGCGTACTGCTGCGTGCCGGTCTTGCCCGCGCATTCATGCCCCGACGGGCAGTTCAGCTTCGAGAACGAGATGACCGGCTTCAGTGACGTCGTCACGTTCCCGGCGATCTGCTTGGACTTGTCGGAATCGTTCGCGAACGCGGTCTTGCCCGTGGTCTTCGCTTCGTACGCGGTTTCGTTCTGTGAGTTGACCACCTTCACGACGAAGTGGCGGTCACGCTGGATACCGCCCGCCGCGAACGTCGCGTAGGCAGAGGCCATGTCCGCCGGCGACACCTCGGTCTTGCCGCCGCCGAGCGCGATGTTGTTGTCGCCGGTGAAGATCGTCGACTGGCCGCCCTCGTTCTTGGTCTTGATCCCGGCTTCCTGCGCCGCGGTCCCCACCGGGCCCGGATGGGTCTTGTTCATGACCATGTCGTAGAACACCGTGTTGGCCGAGATCTCCATGGCCTTCGCGACCGTACATTGTGGACCGCAGGTGGAACCCGGCCCGGCGTTGCGGATCGTCCGGTTGTCGAAGACCCGGTTGTTGGAACCGTCGAAGGTTTCGTTGAGTCCCTTGCCCATCTTGAGGAACGCGACGAGGTCGAACGGCTTCATCGACGAGCCGGGGTTGCGGGCCTGGTTCGCCCGGTCGGGTCCGGCCTGCTCCTCGCCGTTCGGGCCCTTCACGGTTTCCGCGCCGCCGTAGTAGGCGAGCACACCGCCCGTCTTGGGGTCGACGGCGACGAGCGCGCTCAGCAGGCGGTTGTCGGTCTGGCCCTGCATGCCTTCCTTGACCGCCTGCTCCGCGGCCTGCTGCGCCTTGGGATCGATGGTGGTCTGGACCTTGTAGCCGCCCGAGTAGTACTTGTCCTCGGTGATGCCCTGTGCCGCCAGTTCGTCCCGGACCTGCTGGGCGATGAACCGGTTCGGCGCACCGGACTGCTGCTTGCTCTGCGCGAGCGGGATCGGCGTCGGGAACTGCGCCGACGTACGTTCGGCCTGCGTGATGTAGTGGTTCTGCAGCATCCGGTCCATCGCGGTGGTCCACCGGTCGCGCGCGACCTTGTCGTTCTCCGACCGGCCCGGCTGCTGGATGAGGCCGGCGAGTAGCGCCGCCTCGGAGAAGTTCAGCTGGGCGGCGTCCTTGTGGAAGAAGGCCTGCGATGCCGCGCCGACGCCGTACGCCCCGCGCCCGAAGTAGATGATGTTCAGATACGCGGTGATGATGTCCTTCTTCTCGTACGTCTGGTTCATCTTGAAGGACTTGGCCAGCTCGGTCCACTTGCGCGTCAGGGTCGGCGCGTCGTTGTCGGTGGCCTTTTTGATGTACTGCTGGGAAATCGTCGAGCCACCGCCGTCGCCGCCGGTGACCTGGTTGTACACCGCGCGGAAGATGCCGGTGACGTCGAAGCCACTGTTGGTCTCGAACGTCGAGTCCTCGGTGGCGATCGCGGCGTGCTTCATCACGTCCGGGATCTGTTGCGGGGAGAGGATCTGCCGGTTCGCCCCGGACGGGCTGTCCTTGCCCATCTCGGTGCCGTCGGCGTAGAGAAAGGTGACGGCCTGGCTCTGCGAGCGGGCCACGTCGGTCGGCGAAGGGACGTCGACGGCGAAGTACGTGATCACGAACGCGATCGCGGGCACCACCACGAACAGTCCTAAAAGGACATACGACGTGCGGCGGATCCGGCGCCAGCGGCGTTTCTTGCGCTGTGCGGGGGTGAGCACGCCGCCCTGCCCGCCATCACCGCGAGCGAGTTCCGGTGGCGGCGCGTCCATCCGTCTCCGCCGCGGTTCGAACTCACCCGGTTCGGTCCCGTTGTGGACGTGATGGGTCATCAGCTCGGGCTCGCGGGCAGGCGGTCCGTTCATCGGACGGCCCTGCGGGCGCTGCTGCTGGGGCGGCCGGTAGCCGGGCGGCGGTGGTCCGGGCCGCCGGGGCGGCATTCCTCCCGGCGGAGTGCCCGGCTGCGGGGGGCCAGGGTTCGGACGACGCCATGGTTCAGGCTCTTGACCTGGCCAGGAGTGGGTGCGGTCGTCGTTCACGTGTGGTCCTCCGGAGGCGCGGGCGGGCTGCGGGCGCAGCCCTCCTTGTCAAGGAGGACGTATGAGGCAGGGAGCGGGTTCACTGGCCTACGGCAAAAAATGAGGCGGGACGTGCGTCGCGCACGCCCCGCCTCACTGGGCTGTTCGGGCTAGTTCGGCGGCGCCGGCCCGCCGCCGTTGTGCCCGCCGGAGCCACCGCCTCCGGTGCCGTTGTCACCGACGGGCGGGAAGATCCCGCTGGTCGGCCCCGGGCGCGGCGTGCTGCTCCTGCTGCTCCGCGAAGTCGGGGTCTCCGTTTCCGACGGCGTGGTCGGCGTGGTCGTCGGAGTCGGGGTGTTCGTCGGGGTCGGGGTGTTCGTCGGCGTGTACGTCGGGGTCGGCGTCGCCGTCGTCGGGTCCTTGCCGACCAACTTGACCTGGGGGAACTTCTCCGCGGGCTTGCCCTTCAGATACAGCTGCATGAAGTTCGCCCACGTCGGACCGGCGATGGTCGACCCGAAGATCGGCTTGCCGTTCTTGTCGTGCAGTGGCTTGTTGCCGTCACCGCCGACCCAGACCGCGGCCGACACCGACGGCGTGTAGCCGACCATCCAGGTCTGCGCGTTCCGGTCGTTGTAGGACGGCGGGTCGTTCGGCTGCGGGTCGTACTGTTGCGTACCCGTCTTGCCCGCGCATTCGTGACCGGTGGGGCACTTCAGCTTCGAGTGCTGGATGACCGGCACGAGCGACTTGGTCACGGTACCGGCGAGCTGCGAGCTCCTTCCCGCGTCGGGGTCGAACGCGGGCTTGCCGGGATCGTTGACCTCGAATTCCGTCTCGCCGGCGGAGTTCTGCATCTTCGCCACGAAGTGCTGGTCCCGGCGCAACCCACCGGCGGCGAAGGTCGCGTACGACGCGGCCATGTCCTCCGGGGTGGCGACGGTGGACCCACCGCCGAGGGAGATGTTGGCGTCGTCGCCCATCTTGGCCCGGCCGTCGGGCGCCATCTTCATCCCGGCTTCCTTGGCCGCGTCGGCCACCGGCCCCGGATGGGTCTTGTTGAGCACCATGTCGAAGAACACGGTGTTGGCGGAGATTTCCATCGCCTCCGCGACCGTGCACTGGGTGCTGCAACTGGAACTCGGGTCCGCGTTGCGGACGACGCGGCCGCCGAGGTTCCGGTTGTTGGTCCCGTCGAAGGTGTCGCCGAGGCCACCGCCCATCTTGAGGAACGCCGTGAGGTCGAAGGGCTTCATCGACGAACCAGGGTTTCTGGCCTGGTTGGCTCTGTCCTGGCCGAGCTGGTCCGTGCCGTTCTCGTCCTTCACGACCTCGGGCCCGCCGTAGTAGGCGAGCACACCGCCGGATCTCGGATCGACCGCGACCAGCGCGTTCTTGAGGTTCTCGTCGGTCTGGCCCTTCATCCCTTCCTGGACCGCCTGTTCGGCGGCCTTCTGGGCGGCCGGATCGATGGTGGTGTAGACCTTCGCGCCGATGGAGTAGAGCTTCTTCTCGTCGTACCCCTTGGCCTCCAGCTCGTCCTTCATCCGCAGCTTGACGAAGTAGGGGACGCTGCCGCCCTCCTCCTTCTTGGCCTGGCTGAGCGGGATCGGCGTCGGGAACTGGTAGCTCGCGCGCGTGGCCTGGTCGAGCCACTTGTACTTCACCATCATGTCGAGTACGTAGTTCCATCGCTTGGTGGCGTACTCGGTCTTGCCCGAGTTGCTCGGGCCCTGGATGAGTCCCGCGAGCAGCGCGGCCTCGGAGGCGTTGAGGTCCTTGACGTCCTTGTTGAAGTAGGCCTTCGACGCCGCCTGGATCCCGTTCGAGCTGCGACCGAAGAAGATCGTGTTCAGGTAGGCGGTGATGATCTGCTCTTTGGACATCTGGTTGTTCATCTTGAACGACTTCGCCAGCTCCGTCCACTTGCGACTGAGCGTCGGCGCCTCGTTCTCGGTCGCCTTCTTGATGTACTGCTGGGAGATCGTCGAGCCACCGCCCTGGCCACCGGTGACCTGGTTGACGGCCGCGCGCAGGATGCCCAGGATGTCGAAGCCGCTGTTGGTCTCGAAGGTCGCGTCCTCGGCGGCGTACACCGCGTGCTTGACCACGTCGGGGATCTGGCCGGGCTGCAGCAGCACCCGGTTGCCGCCCTCGGGGATGTCCTTCCCCAGTACCTCGCCGTTGGCGTAGTAGTACGTCACCGGCTGGTTCTGCAGCGCCGCGATGCTCTCCGGCGTCGGCACGTCGACCAGGAAGTACGTGATCACGAAGGCGATCGCGGGGATCACGAAGAAGATGCCGACGAACGCGTACGCGCACCGCCGGATGATCTTCCAGCGGCGCTTCTTGCGCTGCTTCGGCGTGAGCTGCTTCTTGCCGTCTTCGCCGGGCTCGGCCTCGTCTTCGCCGGCCGCGAACTCGTTGAAGCGCGCGTCCTCGTCGTCGTAGTCGTCACGACGGCGGTCGTCGTACCGGTCGTCGTAGCGATCGTCGTACGGGTCGTAGCCGAAGTCGGTGCCGTTGTGCACCTGATGCGTGATCAGGTCGGGTTCCCGCTCCTGGGGCGGGGGCGGCGGTGCCGGACGGCGACCCGGCGGCGGCTGGCGGAAACCGCCGTTCTGCGGCGGCGGGCCGGGCGGGCGGCCACCCGGCGGCGGACCCTGCCGTCGTGGCGGCATGCCCTGCTGAGGACGTTGCGGCCGCTGCGGCCGCGCGGGCGGCTCGTCGCCGGGCCACTGCGGTCCCGCGCCGCCCGGCTCGTCGCCGGTCGGCCACGCGGGGCCACCGTTCTGGGGAGCACCGTTCGGCCGCGCCGTCCCGCGCGGCGGGGTGTTCCGGCGCTGCGGACGGCGCGGGGGTTCCTCGCCGGGCCACGCGGGTCCCGGCTCTTCCCCCGGCCAAGCGGCACGGCGAGGTGCGTCGGGCTCCTGGCTCGGCCAGGCGCTGCGGTCGTCGTTCACGAAGGGGCCTCCCAGACCGGCGTCTCGGGCAACACCGTTCTGTCCTCTGCGGCTGTTGTGGTTCTGATCACTGACCCGCAGTCCTCCGCGGGCGGGTCCGTGGCTGTTCCCCCGTGCCCAGGACGTACGACTGGACCAGGTGGTTCCAATGGCACGACCGGCACACCTCCACGTCGTAGACGGTGAACTCGCCGAACACCCCGGCCATCCTGGCCAGTTCGTCGGGAGTACGCGCCGACCCCGAGACGTGCTTCAACTCGTCGCCGTAGACCCAGGACACCAGGGTCAGCGGCTCCTTCGTGCGGCACATCGGGCAGCGCTGATCGCCTGCCCTGCCGTGGAACTTGGCCGCACGGAGCAGATAGGGACTCGCGTCGCAGACCTCCAGGTCACCGACGCGTCCCGAGCGGACACCCGCCAGCAGCGCACGGCGCTGCAAGGCGTAGTCCACTACCTGCCGCTGGTTTCGCACGAGCACAGACTACGGGTTCTTGCTGTGTGCCCGGCGGCCCATGCGACTTCAGGGCCCCGGCGCTACCCCGACACGCCGAACCTTCCATAACTCTCTGGTGACTTTCGCCGGGTTCGCCCCAGGGTGGGCTGGGTTAGGTACGCCACTCGGATGTATCGGCGCGATATAGTGGCCCGGTAGGTTGACGCGGCCCGGTGGCCCGCTCAGGAGCAACGCCGCCGGCCGTGGTTTGTTCCCGGAAGGGGGTGCGGTGTGCTGGAGCTCGCGATCCTGGGGCTGCTGCACGAGGCGCCCATGCACGGGTACGTGCTGCGCAAACGCCTGCACGAGACGCTCGGGATGTTCCGGACGTTCTCGTACGGCTCGCTGTACCCGACGCTGCGTCGTCTGCTCAGGGCCGGATATCTGGTCGAGGAGCTCGACACGGCGGACGAACGGGCGTGGTCCCGGCGCGGCAGGCGCGTGTACAAGCTGACCGCGGAGGGGAAGGAGCGGTTCGCCGAGCTGCTCGGCGACGCGGGTCCGCAGACTTGGGACGACGAGGGCTTCGGAGTCCACCTGGCGTTCTTCTCGCGGACACCGGCCGACGTCAGGATGCGGATTCTGGAAGGCCGTCGCCGTCGCGTCGAGGAGCGTCGCGAGGGTTTGCGGACGGCGTTGGCCAGGGCCGAGGAGAAGATCGATCGCTACACCCGCGAGCTGCACCGGCTGGGGCTGGAGACGAGCGAGCGGGAGGTGCGCTGGCTCAACGAGCTGATCGCGCACGAACAAGCTGAGCGGCGGGGTCCGGAGGGGACCTGAGTCGTTCGCGCGCCGCAGCGTCGCGGCCGAAGTTCCACACGAGAAGAAAACGGATGAAGGAGTAACCGGCATGGGCGAGAACCGCCGCGTTCGGGTGGCCATCGTGGGCGTCGGCAACTGCGCGGCGTCGCTGGTCCAGGGCGTCCAGTACTACCGTGACGCGGATCCCGCCACGCGCGTCCCCGGTCTGATGCACGTCGACTTCGGCGGTTACCACGTCGGTGACATCGAGTTCGTCGCCGCGTTCGACGTCGACGCCAAGAAGGTCAGCCGTGACCTCTCGGAGGCGATCTTCGCCAGCGAGAACAACACGATCAAGATCGCCGACGTGCCGCCGCTCGGCGTCACCGTGCAGCGGGGCCACACCTACGACGGGCTCGGCCGGTTCTACCGCGAGACGATCGCGGAGTCCGACGAGGCGCCGGTGGACATCGTCGCCGCGCTGCGCGAGGCGCGTGCCGACGTGCTGGTGTCGTACCTGCCGGTGGGCTCCGAGGAGGCCGACAAGTTCTACGCGCAGGCCGCGATCGACGCGGGTGTGGCGTTCGTGAACGCGTTGCCGGTGTTCATCGCGTCCGACCCGGAGTGGGCCGCGAAGTTCACCGAGGCGGGTGTGCCGATCGTCGGTGACGACATCAAGTCCCAGGTGGGTGCGACCATCACGCACCGCGTGCTGGCGAAGCTGTTCGAGGACCGCGGCGTCCAGCTCGACCGGACGATGCAGCTCAACGTGGGCGGGAACATGGACTTCCTGAACATGAAGGAGCTGGAGCGTCTCGAGTCGAAGAAGATCTCGAAGACGCAGTCGGTCACCTCGCAGGTCGACCGCGAGCTGGGCAAGGGCAACGTCCACATCGGACCGTCGGACTACGTGCAGTGGCTCGACGACCGCAAGTGGGCCTACGTCCGGCTGGAGGGCCGCGCCTTCGGTGACGTGCCGCTGAACCTGGAGTACAAGCTCGAGGTGTGGGACTCGCCGAACTCGGCCGGGATCATCATCGACGCCGTGCGCGCCGCGAAGATCGCGCTGGACCGCGGCATCGGCGGCCCGATCCTCTCCGCGTCGTCGTACTTCATGAAGTCGCCGCCCGAGCAGTACGACGACGCCACCGCGCGCGACGCCGTCGAACGCTTCATCCGCGGCGACATCGAACGCTGACGCTGTGAGCTGAAGGGGACTTTCCTCGCATCGCATGCGAGGAAAGTCCCCTTCAGCGCGTCCTACGAGACGAAAGTCCCCTTCAGCCCACGCCCAGCGCGGCCGGGAGCGCGGTGATGCCGTCGACCACAGCGGTGGCCTCCTTGAGCACTTCGGGGTCCGGCGGGAAGTGCGGGTTCGGGACCGCGTACACCGCCATCCCCGCGGTCATCGCCGACTTCAGCCCGTTCGTCGAGTCCTCGACCGCCGCGCAGTCCGCCGCCGGGACGTCCAGCAGCTCGGCCGCCCGCAGGTAGACGTCGGGGGCAGGCTTCCCGGCGCCGACCTGTTCCGAGGACACCGCGACCGCCACCGGCAGGCCGGTGACGTCCAGGTAGCCCTTGATGAGCAGCGGCGGTGACGAGCTGGCGATCGCCACCGGCCACCGGTCCGCGACAGCGCGCACGACGTCCACTCCGCCGTCGATCAACGGCGGGTCCTCGGCGTAGCGCGTGGCCATCCGCTTGACGACCAGCGTTGCCGCCTCGCCCGGCGTGAGCTGTGTGCCCAGTTCTTCCACGAGGTAGCGCGCCCACTCCGGGGTGCTCATCCCCTGCAACGCCCTGGTCGCCTCGGGTCGCCAGGTTCCGCCGTGTTCGGCGACGACCGCGCGCCGCACCTCGTCCCAGATCCGCTCGGAGTCGACCAGTACGCCGTCGAGGTCGAAGATCACCGCGTCCATACCTCGCAGGGTAGCTGTGAGTGGAATTACTTCGACACCCTAACTAAATTTGTTAGCATAGCTAAGTGACTTCCCGAGTGGCCGACCTGGCGCATGAGCTCCGCCCCCTGTTCTTCCGGCTGTACTACGTCATCCGCCGGCAGACCCCGCAGCTCACGCTCACCCTGACCCAGGGGTCCGTCATGCGTGAGCTGATCGAGGGCGGGCCGCGCCGGATGAGCGCGCTGGCCGAGTTGGAAGGCGTCCGGATGCCGTCGATGACCGATGTCGTCCGCCGCCTCGAACGGATGGGCATCGTCAGCCGCACACCCGACCCGGCCGATGGCAGGGCCGTGCTCGTCGAGGTCACCGACGAGGGCAACCGCTTCTACGCCGAACTGGCCGCCGCCAGGGAGGAATTCCTCCGCGAGCGGCTCATGGAACTCGACGACGCCGACCGCGCCGCCATCGAGGCCGCGCTGCCCGCCCTCACCAAATTGGTCGAAACCAAGCCGATCGGATTCAAGAAGGAGGAACTGATCCCCGATGAGCGCTGAAGGACACGCGAGCCTGCTGGACGCCGTCAAAGGACAGCCCAAGCAGGTATGGATCACCGCGGGTGCCGCGGTCATCGCGTTCATGGGGATCGGGCTCGTCGACCCGATCCTGCTGTCCATCGCCAAAGGACTGAACGCCACGCCGTCGCAGGTGACGCTGCTGTTCTCGTCGTACCTCGGCGTCCAGGTCATCGCGATGCTGGTGACCGGCGCGGCGAGCGCGCGGTTCGGCGCCAAGCGCACGGTGCTCGTCGGGCTGACGCTGATCGTGCTGGCCACGGCGTTGTGTGCGGCGGCGGGTTCGATCGAACAGCTCGTCGGACTGCGTGCGGTGTGGGGTCTCGGCAACGCCTTCTTCATCGCCACCGCGTTGTCCGTGATCGTCGGCGCGGCGACCGGCGGGCAGGCGGGCGCGATCCTGCTGTACGAGGCCGCGCTCGGTCTCGGCCTCGCCGTCGGCCCGCTGCTGGGCGCGCTGCTCGGCAGCATCTCGTGGCGCGGCCCGTTCGTCGGCACCGCGATCCTGATGGCCTGCGGACTCGTGCTGTGCGCCGTCTATCTGCGCAGCGACGCGCACGAGAAGCGGGATCCGATCAAGCTCCTCGACCCGATCCGCGCCCTGCGACACCCCGGCCTGCTGCGGACTTCCATCGCGTCCGCGCTCTACACCGCGGCGTTCTTCGCGGTGCTGGCCTGGTCGCCGTTCGTCCTCGGCTGGAGCGCCATCGCGGTCGGCCTGATCTTCTGCGGCTGGGGTGTCTGCGTCGCGGTCGCGGGTGTCGCGTTCGCGCCGAAGCTGGCGGCCCGGCTCGGTGAGCGGCACGCGGCGGCGCTCGCGGTCTTCGGTTACGCGGTGCTGATGGTCGTGCTCGCGGTGCCGAGCAAGCCGGTCATCGTCGTCGGGATCATCCTGTCGGGCCTGGTTTCCGGGCTGCTGAACACGTTGTTCACCGGGACCGCGATGTCGATCAGTGACGCGCCGCGCCCGGTCGCGAGCGCGGGCTACAACTTCTGCCGCTGGCTCGGCGGCGCCGTCGCGGCAACCCTGGTCGGGCACGTCGCGGACTGGTTCGGTTCGCCGCACGCGCCGTTCGTGGTCGCCGCGGTGCTGTGCGTCGGCGCGGGTGGGCTGCTCATGGTCCGGACGCGGCAGGCGGACCCGCACACGGTGCCCAAGGAAGCCGCGCTGGTGGGCGACGAAGAGTTCTGACCAGCCGTAACCATTCGGGCACACAGGCGGAATACACCCGTTGTTCACCTGTTTGTCCGAATCGGCTGGCTTCGGGCACTTACGGTCGGCTCGTTCCCGACTGAGTGACCCTGGAGGCCCCGTGTCCTTCGAGCGTGGACGTCCGCTGCCGTTGTACCCCGTACACCCCGGCGGACGTTCTCCCCTCACCTGCGAGTACCGCTGTGGCAACGCCTGTGCGCACCCGGCACCGAACCCGTCCGGCAACGAGTACTTCGGTGACGTCGTCAAGGACGTGGTGTCCCGGCGCGGAGCGTTGAAGGCGGGCGCGGTGCTCGCCGCGGCGGCGGGCGGCTTCGCCGCTCTCTCCGGCACGGCGGCGGCCGCCAGCCCCGCCGCCGGTGCCGTCCCCGCCGCGGCGGGCAGGCCCGGGCACCCGGACCGCCCGGCGCCCGGGACCGACTTCGACCCGGTGCCGCCGAACAAGCTCGACCAGGTCAGCATTCCCGAGGGCTATGACCAGAGCGTCGTGATCAGGTGGGGCGACGCGGTGGTGCCCGGCGCGCCGAAGTTCGACTTCCGCAACCAGACCGCGGCGGCACAGGCGAAGCAGTTCGGCTACAACAACGACTTCGTCGGGCTGATCCCGCAGGATCCGCTGGGTGTCCGCAATCTGCTGGTGGTCAACCACGAGTACACCACCGAGGTGCACCTGTTCCCCGCCGACCAGTACGACCCGGCGAACCCGACCGAAGAACAGGTCAAGATCGCCTGGGCCGCCCACGGCCTGTCCGTCGTGCAGACCTACCGTGACCCGGTTTTCGGTGCCCTGCGGGCGGTTCCGAGCCGCTACAACCGCCGGATCACGCTCGACACCGAGTTCGAGGTGCGGGGCCCTGCCGCGGGGTCGAAGTTCCTGAAGACCTCGGCGGATCCGACCGGGCGCAAGGTACGCGGCACGCAGAACAACTGCTCCGGCGGCGTAACGCCCTGGGGCACGGTGCTTTCCGGCGAGGAGAACTTCCACCAGTACTTCGCCAACGCCGACAAGGTCGCCGACCCCGCCACCGCGTCGCGGCTCAAGCGGTACGCGGTCGGCACCGGGGCGAGCACCCGGAAATGGGAACGGTTCGACAAGCGCTGGGATGTCGCGCGGGAGCCCAACGAACCCAACCGGTTCGGCTGGGTGGTCGAAATCGACCCGCACGACCCGAATTCGACGCCGATCAAGCACACCGCGCTGGGCCGGTTCAAGCACGAGGCCGCGAACGTCAAGATCACCGCGGACGGCCGCGTCGCGGTGTATTCCGGTGACGACGAGCGTTTCGAGTACATCTACAAGTACGTCTCGAAGGGCAAGTACAAGAAGGGCGACAGCGCGCACGCGCGGCGGCACAATTCCGCGCTGCTCGACGAAGGCACGCTCTACGTCGGCAAGTTCACCGGCGACAGCCCGGCAGGCGAGATCGACGGCACCGGCAAGCTCCCCTCGGACGGCGAATTCGACGGCGTCGGCGAATGGATTCCGCTGGCCAGCGGCGACAAGTCCTTTGTGGACGGTATGACCGCGGAAGAGGTCTACGTCTTCACCCGGCTCGCCGCGGACAAAGCCGGGGCGACCAAAATGGACCGTCCGGAGGACATCGAGCCGAACCCGGTCAACGGCCGGATCTACGCGGCGCTCACCAACAACAGCGACCGCGGCGCGGCGGGCAAAGCCGCTGCGGACGAGGCGAATCCGCGCAAGGGCAACAAGAACGGCCACATCCTCGAATGGGCGGAGGATCGCGGCGACGCCGCGTCGACCAAGTTCACCTGGCGGTTGCTGCTCGTCTGCGGTGACCCGGCGACCGCGGACACCTATTTCGGCGGGTTCCCGAAGGACCAGGTCAGCCCGATCTCGTGCCCGGACAACGTCGCGTTCGACCGGCACGGGAACCTGTGGATCGCCACCGACGGCAACGTGCTCGGCGCCAACGACGGCCTGTTCTCGGTCCCGGTCGACGGGCCGGAACGCGGGCACGTCAAGCAGTTCCTCTCGGTGCCGGTCGGCGCGGAGACCTGCGGCCCGGTGGTGACCGACCACCTGGTGCTCGTCGCGGTGCAGCACCCCGGCGAGAACGCGGCGAGCTCGGCGAACCCGACCTCGCACTGGCCGGACGGCGGATCGGCGCAGCCGCGGCCCGCGATCGTGTCGGTGTGGAAGAAGGGCCGGTTCGGGCTGGTCGGCCAGATCGGCGTCCGGTAACCGAGCGTGGCGAGCATTCGACCCTGTTCAGCGATGCCGCGGCCGCGCTCCGGCAGCTAACTTCGCTCGTGGTGTTCCACGGTTGGTAGCTGTCGGCAGGCAGGAGCGTCCGGTGAACAGGGCACGTGCGGGCTTTGTGGTGGTCGCCGCCGTGTCCCTCGTCCTCGGTTCGGTCACCCCCACCGCTTCGGGGGTGACCGAACCGGGGCCGGTCGCGCCGGGATGCACCGGCGGGATCGCCGCGAACCCGAGCGTGGAAAAGGTCACTCAGCGTGGTGCCCCCGAGGGCTACCTCTTCACTCCGGCCGCGCCCGTGCCGCCGCGGACACCCGGGGTGAAGACGCCACGGCTGTTCACCGACGGCACCTATCCCGCCGATGGCGCGAAGTACGCGCTGGTCCAGACCCCGGACCGCATGGTCAGCAGCGCCGAACAGGACCAGAAGTTCGTCCCCGGCGGCGCCTACACGCTGACCGCCTGGACCGGGACGCTGAAAGCGAATCTTTCCTATCCCGATCGGGCACTGGCCACCGGTCTGCGGTTCTACGACGGCGGCGGCAAGCAGGTGCTCGAGCACAAACTCGACGTCGGCCGCGACGTCGACCAGGGCGGGCTCGAACGCCAGGACTTCGCGCCGGTGGTGGCGCCGGACTCCGCGACGTCGGTGAAGTTCTTCGCCGCCACCAACTACACGTGGGTGATGTGGGACTGCGTCTACCTGCAGCTGGCCGCGTACTCGGTGCGGTCGCAGGTGCAGAACCCGGCAACGGGTGAGTGGGCCTCGATCGCGACCATTCCCGCGGGCGGCACCGCGCGGTTCAAGGTCACGGTCACCAACGAGGGCACGCAGGCACTGGAGAACGTCGCCGTGCGGGATCCGTGGTGCGCACTGCCCGACAGCGGTTTTCCGCTCGCGGCAGGGGAAAGCCGGGACGTCCTGTGCGAGCACGCGAACGTCACCGAGCAGGACAACGGCCACGTCGGCACCGCCACGGTGACCGCGGCCTACCCGGGTGGCACCCTGCCGGAGAAGTCGGCCTCATCGTCCATTGTGGTCACTCCGCCGCCCGCGATCGGCCGGATCGGCGACTACGTCTGGGCGGACGGGAACCGCAACGGTGTGCAGGACCGTGGTGAGACGGGAATCCGTGGCGTGCGCGTGCTGCTGAAATCCGCTGGCGGGGACACCGTCGCCACCACCACGACCGGCGCCGACGGAAAGTACCTCTTCGACAAGCTGAAGCCGGGCGTATACCAGGTCTGCTTCGACGTGAAGGCCCTGCCGCCCACCCACTCCGGCTACCTGCCGACCCGCCCGCACCTCGGCGACCCGGCCCGCGACTCCGACGCCGACCCCGTGACCGGCTGCACCCCGCCGACCACGATCGACGCCGCGCACCGCGAAAACCTGGCTCTGGACCTCGGCCTCATCCCCGGCATCCGCCTGGCCTCGACCCCCTGACCCACTCCTTCGCTACGTGGGGGTGTCCCCCACCCGCTCCGGGGGGCGACCCCAAGACCATTCTATCGCCGGGGTACGACGAAACCCCGAAAACGAGCCGCTGAGGCCGGAGTTGTCCACAACGGCCGACTACCTGTGGACAACGCCTCGGGCAGTCCGTGAAGGACGCCTTCGGTGCGTTCGCCGTGCTGAAGGACGCGTTCAGTGCATTGAGTGCACCGAAGGGGTCCTTCAGCACCCCACCCGGACCCAACCCACCACCGCCCTTACCGTGGGGAGCATGACCGAGCTTCCCCTTGCCCTGGTGACCGGTGCCTCCCGCGGCATCGGCGCGGCGATCGCCCGCGCACTCGCCCCGACCCACCGTCTCCTCCTCGGCGGCCGTGACGCCGACGCGCTCGCCAAGATCGCCGCCGAGGTCCCGAACAGCAGCGTATGGCCGGTCGACCTCACCGATCCCGAAGCACTGGACAAGGCCGCCGCCGCGATCGGCAAACTCGACGTCCTCGTCCACTCCGCCGGCGTCGCGAAGGTCGCCACGCTCGCCGACTCCACCGCGCAGGACTGGCGCGACAACTTCGACGTCAACGTCCTCGCGGTCGTCGAGCTCACCCGGCGGCTGCTGCCCGCGCTCCGCGCGGCGAAGGGGCACGTCGTGGTGATCAACTCCGGTGCCGGGCAGAACGCGCGGCCCGGCTGGGGGCCGTATGCCGCCAGCAAGTTCGCCGTCCGTGCCTTCGCCGACTCGCTTCGCGAGGAGGAGCAGGCCCTGCGGGTGACGTCCGTGTACCCGGGGCGTACCGACACCGAGATGCAGCAGGCGCTCGTCGCGAGCGAGGGCAACGACTACGACCCCGGCCGCTACCTGCGTCCCGAGTCCGTGGCCGCCGCCGTCCGCACGGCCGTGACCGCGAGCCCCGAGGCACACCTCACCGAGGTCGTGCTCCGGCCCCGCACGAACCGCTAGCGCAGCCGGGCCGCGGCCTCGCCCGCCGCGGCCTGCACCTTGGCCCGCTCCACCCGCGTCGATTCGCCGTCCGCCACGACCTGCTCGCCCGCGACCCAGACGTCCCGCACATACCGCGATCCCGCGGCCCACACCAGGTTCGACAGCAGATGTTCGTCCGGGACGTCGAGGCCGGCGGCGAACGCCGGGCCGTCGACGTCGACGTGCACCATGTCGGCCCAGCGGCCCGGCTCCAGCGCGCCGATGTCCGGGCGGCTCAGCGCCGCGGCCCCGCCGCGGGTGGCGAGCATGAAGACGTCGGCCGCGGTGAGCACGGTCGAATCGCCGGTCGCCAGCCGGGCGAACATCGCGGTCAGCCGGATTTCCTCCCAGAGGTCGATGTCGTCGTTGCTGGCCGGGCCGTCGGTGCCGATCCCGACGTCGACGCCCGCGGCACGCAGCTCCGCGATCCGCGCGATCCCGGAGGCGAGCTTCGCGTTGGAACCCGGGCAGTGCCCCACCCCGACCCGGTATTTGGCGAACAACTCGATGTCCTCATCGGACAGATGGATCGCGTGTGCCGCGAGCATCCGGCCCTGGAGCATGCCGACCTGCTCCAGCAGCTTCGGCACCGAGCCGAACTCCTCGCGCTGCGCGGTGTCCTCCAGCGCCGCCTCGGCGACGTGGATGTGCACCAGCGCGCCGCGGGCCGCGGCCGATTCCGCCGTCGCCGCGAGGCCTTCCGGGGAAAGCATGTACGCCGAATGCGGTCCGTAGCTCAGCTCGATCCGGTCACCGGCGCCGAAGCGTAGCCCGTCGGTGTCGATCCATTTGTCGATCGCGCCGAGCGTCGAACGCCAGGTCAGTCCCAACGTCGGCAGGTCCATCACCGGCGGCGCGATGAGCACGCGCCCACCGGTGGTGAGTACGGCGTCGGCGAGCTGTTCGCCCTCGAAGTACATCTCGGCGCTCGTCGTCACACCGTGCCGCAGCATTTCCAGCGAGCCGAGCAGCATCCCGGCCCGGATGTCCTCCGGCCGCAGCTTCGCCTCGGCGGGCCAGATGATCTCGCGCAGCCAGCGCAGCAGTGGCAGGTCCCCGCCCATCCCGCGCAGCAGCGTCATCGGGCTGTGCGCGTGCGTGTTGACCAGGCCCGGCAGCAGGATCCCGGTCAGCTCGGTGACCGCGCCGGACCATTCCGGTGCCTCGGCGCGAAGACCGCAGAAGGTGATGCGGCCGTCTTCGCCGACATCTACGACCGCGTCACGCAGCAGGGAACAGGAGGGATCGGCGGGCAGGACGACGGGGGCGTGAAAACGGCGCGACATGACGAGATCTTACGGGCTCACCCTGTCAGTCGACGACACCGCTCCGCCAGGCCCACGCCGCGATCTCGACGCGGTTGCGCGCGCCGACCTTGCTCTGCACCGAGGCCAGATGCGTCTTCACCGTGGACAGCGAAAGGAACAACTCGGCGCCGATCTCGGTGTTCGTCAAACCGCGCGCCGCCGCCTTCACGACGTCCATCTCGCGCGCGGTCAGCGGTTCGGACGGCGGCGGGGCGTTGCGCTTCGCCTTGCCGTTGCTGCCGTCGAAGTGCTTCAGCAGCCGGACGGTGATCTGCGGCGACACCAGCGCGTCGCCGCGATCCGCCGCGCGCACCGCCTCGATCAGCAGCGCGGGCCCGGCGTCCTTCAGCAGGAAGCCGCTGGCGCCGTTGCGCAACGCGGTGTGCACGTATTCGTCGAGGTCGAACGTGGTGACCACGACGACCTTCAGCGGGTCGGTGACGTCCGGGCCTGCCAGCTGCCGGGTGACCTCGAGCCCGTCGAGGCCGGGCATGCGGATGTCGAGCAGGCACACGTCGGGACGCAGTTCGCGAGCCTTCGCCACCGCCGAGACGCCGTCCGCGACGTCGGCGACCACCTCGATGTCGTCCTGCGCGTCCAGGATCATGCGGAACCCCATCCGCACCATTTCCTGGTCGTCGGCGATCAGTACCCGGATCACTCGTCCTCGTTCCTCTGCTCCGCGAGCGGCAGCCAGGCCTCGACCCGCCAGCCCCCGTCCGGGGCCCGGCCCGCGGAGATCCTGCCGTGCAGCAACGCGACCCGTTCGCGCATACCGACCAGACCGTATCCTCCCGATCCCCCGGCCGGACGGCGGTCCGGCTCACGGCCGTTGTCGGTCACCTGGAGGTGCAGTTCCTGCCCGGCGACCTCGGCGACGACCAGGGCTTCCGTCGCACCCGACGCGTGCTTCCCGATGTTCGTCAGCGCCTCCTGGACCAGCCGCAGCGCCGACCGGCCGACCTCGTGCGGCAGATCCGGTGGCAGGTCGATGTGGGTCGAAGTCTCGACACCGTGCTGGGAGCCCTCGACGAGCCTGCGCAGGTCCGCCCCGAGATCGGTGGTCGCCTGCTCGCTGAACTCGCTCGACCCGGTGGGCGTGTCCCCGCGCATGCTGCTCACCAGCCGGCGCATCGCGACGAGTGCCTCGGTCCCGGCGTGCTCGATCCGGCCCATCGCCTCGACCGCGATCTGCGGGTCCTTCGCCGCCATCATCTTCGCCGCCTGCGCCTGCACCACGATCCCCGTGACGTGGTGCGCGACGACGTCGTGCAGCTCGCGGGCCAGCGCCATCCGCTCGGACGTCTGCGCGTCGGTGACCGCGGACTTGATGACCTGCTTGCGTTCGCGGTCCCGCGAGCGCAGGAACAGCCCGGTGGCCACCGCGAGCCCGAGCAGAAGCGCCGCGACGACGAACAACATGCCCAGCAGCTCCGAGCTGACCCGGCCACCCTTCGCGTCGCCGCCGAACGTGGCGCTGATCGCGACCGTTACGGCGAGCAACCCGATTCTCGGCCAGGCGCGCTTCGCCGGGACCAGACGGATGAGGTGCACGACCATGCCCATCCCGGCTGCCACCTCGGGCAGCGTCAACCCACCGCCCCAGAGGATGCCGCGCCCGGCGAAGGGCGAAACGAGCGTGGTCAGGAAGAACACGGCCGCCAACGCCACCGTGGCGGGTCCCGGAAAACGCGGGGCGATCAGGACAATGCCCGCGGCGGCGATCGAGCAGACCAGCATCGGCAGCGGGCGCAAGTTGTTGTTGTAGGTGGTGATGAAGTCGATCAGCAACAGCGGCGCGAGGATGCCCACCAGTGGCCACTGGTTGCGCAGGGTCTCGGCGATCAGCCGGACCGTCGGTGACTGGTGGTCGGCCAGCCAGCGTGTCTTCGGCTTCGGCAGGTTGCGCGGCCGGGCGATCAGGCCGAGCACGGTGGCGCCGGCCAGCAGGCCCAAGCCGACGAACATGCTGGTCACGACCTGATTGCCGCTGAGGTAGTAGGTGTGGACACGGCCGAAGACCGCACACAGCGCGCCGACCACGAGCGAGCCGATCACCGCGAACGCGACACCGAGACGGGTCTTTCGCGCCGCGAAGTAGACCAACTCGACCCCGGCCACCACCTCGGTGATGGAAAGGTTCGCCAGCAGGCTCGAGTACGTCGGCGCGTGCGTGTACCGGATCAGCACGCTGGACAGGACCAGCACGCCTGCCCCGGCAGCAGCGGCGACGGCGGCGCGGGAGCGCGACCACCACACACAGCCCGCCATCGCGAAGATGCCGGGGAACAGCCACAGGTCGACCCACTTGGGGCCGGCGTCGTCGATCGCGGCGCTGCCGAGGAACAGGATGTCGAACAGCAGCGCGCCGAACAACACGATCGCGGGCACGCCGAGCCGCCGCGCGAACTCTCTGGCGCGTGCGTAGAACGAGGTCTCGGTGTTTTCGGCGGCCACAACGAAACGGTAGAGGATCGCCCGCGCCCCGCACCTTGGCCGTGTGGCCCGGACCGGGTCGGCCGATCGGCCGATGCCGGGCGGCGCAGCACTGGCCGTCTGCCCGAAGTGGACACATTCCCGTTTCGGCGAAGCTCGTCGCCGTTGGTCAAACACGGTGAACGACGAGGAGAACCACAGTGCACCCGCGACAGCCGAACAATCCACAGTGGACCGGCGCTCCCGTTCTTTCCGGCCGTGGGCTGGTGAAGCGCTACGGCGCCCAGTACGCACTGGCCGGGGTCGACATCGACATCCGGGCGGGCGACGCGGTCGCGATCGTCGGCCCGTCGGGCTCCGGGAAGACGTCGCTGCTGCACGTGCTCGCCGGAATCCTCCGCGCCGACTCGGGCGAGATCTACCTGGCGGGTCAACGGGTCGACCAGCTCGGCGAGAAGAAGCGCAGCGAACTGCGCCGCACCGAATTCGGGTTCGTCTTCCAGTCCGGCATGCTCGTCTCCGAGCTGAGCGCGGAGGAGAACGTCGCGCTCCCGTCGCTGCTGGCTGGGAAGGGCCGCAAGGAAGCCATCGACGCGGGCCGGATCTGGCTCGAACGCCTCGGGCTGAAGGGCATGGAGAACCGGCGTCCCGGCGAGATGTCCGGCGGGCAGGCCCAGCGTGTCGCGATCGCGCGGGCGCTGACCCACCGGCCGAAGGTGATCTTCGCCGACGAACCGACTGGCGCGCTCGACACCCGCACCGGCCGCGAGACCATGGACGCGCTGCTCGACGCGGCCCGCGAAACGGGTGCCGCGGTGATCGTGGTGACCCACGACCGCGACCTCGCCGAATCATTGCCTACCACTGTCGCCATTCGTGACGGCTTGATCGCTTCGAAGGTCGCGGCATGAGCGCCGCTTGCAAGCGAATCATGGATATCATGCGCCAAAAAGGATTCAACACTGTCTCGCGGAGCGAGGCGATCGCATGAACTCGCTCCGCCTCGCACTGCGGGTCCTGCGCATCGACCGGCGCACCCGCACCTCGGCGATCCTCACAGCGGTCGGTGTCGCCGTCGCGACCTCGCTGGTGCTCCTGCTCGCCGCGCTGCCCTTCGCCACGCAGGTTCGCGCCCAGCGCGCGATCTGGCAGGAGGGCTACTACTACGGGCACTACACCACGAGCTCGCAGCAGGAATCCCAGGACTACGACGCGTCCGCTGCACAGGCACGCAACTCGGTGCCGATGCTCATGCTCGACTCCAAGGACTACGCGCACGGCCAGGAGATCGCCCGCGTCGACGTCGCACTGACCGGGAAGGGCGACGCCACCGCGCTGAAGCCGTCCCCCGGCCTGCCGGGGCTGCCCGGGCCGGGTCAGGCCTACGTGTCGCCCGCGCTCGCCAAGCTCATCCAGTCCGACACCTCGGCCCACCTCGCCGACCGGTACGGCAAGGTGGTCGGTGAGCTGGGGCCGGAGGCGCTGAAGTACCCGGAGCAGCTGGTCGCGTTCGCCGGCCAGTCGCCGGACTCCATACCGGAGAGCGCCCGTCCGGTGACCTCGTTCCCGCAGGGCAAGGCAAGCGTCGACGGCATGCTCACGTTGCTGGCCTGGGTCGGCATCATCGTGCTGCTCGTGCCGAGCCTGGTGCTCGTCGCGTCCTCGGCCCGGCTCACCGCGGCCCGGCGGGAACGGCGGCTGGCCGCGATCCGGCTGGCGGGGGCCACCCCCGGCCAGGTGACCGGCATGGTCGCCGCCGAGACCACGTTGTCGGCCGCGATCGGCGCGCTGGCCGGGCTCGCCGTCAGCCCGGGCCTGGCCGCGCTGGCGACCTTTGTGCCGTGGGACGGCGGCACCTGGCAGACCTCGGACTTCGCACTGCCGGTCGGGCTGGCCGCCGCGCTGGTCGTCGCGCTGCCGGTGCTGGTGGTGCTGGCAGGGGTGCTCGGCCTGCGCCGGGTGCTGAAGACGCCGTTGTTCGCGGCGGGCAACCACACGCCGAAGCCGCTGAAGTGGTGGCGCCTGCTGGCGCTGCCCGCGGCCGGATTGTTCTTCCTCTACGCGATTTCCACGTCGAAGGAGAACTCCAACGGCATGGCCCTGGTGATGGGCGGGCTGTTCCTGCTGGTCGGGTCCGCGATGGTGGTCGGGCCGTGGGTGACGTCCGCGGTGGGCGGCACGTTCGTGCGGATCTGGCGCCGCCCGGCGGCGCTGCTGGCGGGCCGGCGGCTGCGGGAGGACCCGAAGGGCGCGTATCGGTCGTCGGCCGGGATCGTGCTGGCGGTGTTCGCCGGTTCGATGGCGCTGACGCTGCTGCCGACGTTCGAGTCGCTGGCCGGTGGCGGCCGGTCGTTCCAGGACTCCGTGCTCTACTTCGACACCGACAGCGCCCACTCGGCACAGGCGGTCGACCAGGCCAACGCGGCGCTGGCGAAGTACGGCCAGTCGGCTCGGGCGCTCCCGGTGGCGACCGTGTCACTGGTGTCCGGTGAAGGCCGCAGCAGGCAGGCCCGGTCCGCGCTGGTCATGCCCTGCGCGGAGGCCGCGAAGCTGACTCGGTTCGGCGTCGCGGGCTCGTGCCAGGGTGCTCCGGGTATCTACGGCGACGCGCCGGTCGATCTCGCCCAGTGGAAGGTCACCGGCGATCCCGGCGCACAGAAGCTGTCCGCCGCCGCGTTCGCGCCGAACACGCCGGTCCACAAGATCACCAACGCGGACAAGGACCTCACGGGTTCGTTCATCATCGACCCGGCCGTGCTGCCTGCCGAGGTCAAGCCGAAATACATCAGCGTGGTGGCGCCGACCACCGACGCGAACCGCGAGGTCGTGCGGACCGCACTCGTCAGTGCCGCGGGCGGCGAGCTGATCTGGAGCCGCGAGCAGCGGCTGCACCGTCAGGAGGTCGAGCTCGGCGACCTGCGCCGGGTCACCGTCATCGGCCTGCTCGCCGCCGGGATCCTCGCCGGGTGCAGTGCCGCGGTCGCGACCGCGGGCTCGGTGATGGACCGGCGGCGCACCTTCGGCGCGCTGATCGCGGCGGGGACGCCGGTGCGCGTGCTGGCGAAGGCGCTGCGGATGGAGGCCGCGCTGCCCGCGCTGGTGGCGACGATCGGTGCCGGAGCGGTCGGGACGCTGGTCGGGATCGGGTTGTTCAGCCTGGTCAACAAGGGCTCGATAGTGCTCAGCCCGTGGATCGCGGCGCCGGTGGTACTCGGGGTGCTGGTGGCGCTGCTCGGGGCGTCGGTCTGCACGCCCGCGCTGAAACGGGTGCAGGCGGAGCCGCTGGCCGACGAATAGATACGTGCTCGCCCCTCGATTCGGGGGAGGGGCGAGTTACGGGGGTAGCTGCAAGGGGACTTTCCTCGCTCGGGGTGCGGGGAAGGTCCCCTTCAGCGCGTTTGCGGGGTGTCGCCACTGGTCGGTGAAGGCCGCATCGGGGTTTTCTCGCCAGGGGCTCTGGGCCCCTGGGTGCTGCCGGGCGTCTTCGGTGCGCTGGTCTGGGTGTGCCGAGGGCGTCCCTCGGACTTGCCACGCTCGTCGGCGCCGTTCGTCCGATGTCGCGAACGCTCCGTTGCCGACGATGAACGTCCCGAACGGGGCGTTCGCGACACATCGCGGGCCCGCAGTGGCCCTGGGGAAGCGCCCACCAACAAAGCCGCGCCCCACACCTACCGAGAAAACCTCAATGAAGCACTCACGGACATCCTGACCAGGTGCTCGGCACGTCAGGACGGGGTTGTCCACAGGGTTCAGCCGGTTGTGGACAACTCCGCCTCGAAAACCACGATCCGGTGTCACCGTCGCGGCGGTGTCAGCGGCGTTCGAAGATCAGGTCGTGGGAGATCCGGCCCTCGACGTCGGCCCGTTGCTCGAACTTGGTCACCGGGCGCCAGTCCGGGCGCGGCGCCCAGCCACCCGGCTCGTCGGCGTGGCGGTTGCGCAGCGCGGGCGCGGCCGAGCACACCTCCAGCATCTGCTCGGCGTAGTGCTCCCAGTCGGTCGCCAGGTGGAAGGTGCCGCCTGGCGCGAGCCGCGAGGCCACCAGCTCGACGAAGTCCGGCTGCACGATCCGCCGCTTGTGGTGGCGCTTCTTCGGCCACGGGTCCGGGAAGAACAGCCGCACCCCGGCCAGCGAGTCCGGCGCGACGTGCTCCTTCAGCAGGATCACCGCGTCGCCGTGCATGAGCCGCAGGTTCGTCACGCCGAGCTTCTCCGCACGCAGCATCAGCTGCCCGAGGCCGGGGTCGTACACCTCGACGGCGACGTAGTTCAGCTCCGGCGCGGCAGCCGCCAGCTGCGAGGTCGTCTCGCCCATGCCGGACCCGATCTCCAGCATCACCGGAGCGGAGCGGCCGAACCAGGCGTCGAAGTCGACCGGCCCCGGCGGCAGCTCGGTGACCGTGCGGCCGAGCGACGGCCACTGTTCTTCCCAGGCTCGTTGCTGGCCGACGGTCATCCGGCCGCCGCGTTTGACATAGCTGACCACGCTGCGCAGTCGTGGCTGGTCCTCGCTCTCCACGGGCCCAACCCTACGGCGCGCTAGCGGACGGCTTCGAACTCCCCGAGCCGGGCGCGCAGACCGGCCAGCCCGGCGACCGCGATGGGCTCGGGCGTGGTGCCGCTGTGTGCGGGCAGGACGTCGATCCAGCCGGGGTGGCGATCGGTGTTGAGCACCGTGGTGGGTATGGCGTGCCCGGACTTGCCGCGCTCGGACGGCATGAATTCCCAATACCCGGATTCGCCGTCGGCCGCCCAGGGTACGAATTCCCAGCCCGGTCGCCTGCCGAGCAACTGCGCTATTCGATCTTCGATGCGGAAACCGAGTTCCCGCGATTCCAGTTTCCCGTCCGCGACCGCGCGTAACCACCATGGCGCGGGCACCGGGCCGTGCATGCCACCCGCCTTGCGGAACAACGTCACCACTCGATCTTCGGGGGCACGATGCACCCACGCGCGCCGAAGCTCACCGGGGCCCGTCGCGGACGCCGCCGTCCGCGGGAGCTCGATGGCTTGCGACCACTCGAGATCGAGCATCGGTTCCAGCCGTGGCGCCGCCATTTCCGTGCGGGCGCGGGGAATCGTGCTGCCTACATCCTGACCGGTGTCCACCGCCAAGGATCACCTCCACGGGAGCTGAGACGGGTTCCGGTTCGTTCTCTACGAATATTTCCTGGTCACGGCATTATGTCCGCTTCCTGTGAGGGAAGCCACAGGCTCTTAATATGGTCTTAACTCCTTTGCCTGCGGTATACCATCGCCCGTCACTCCCGGTGGTCGGGTTCAGGCGTCCCGGCGCTGGGTCACCGCGACACCCGCGGCGAACACGACGACGCTGATCGCCGCGAAATAGCCCAGATATCCCCACGGCCCCATCGGTGGCGAGAGCCGCAACGTCGTCCGCAGCAGGTTTCCGCCGGCGAACTGGTCGGCCGCGTAGAACGGCATCCACTGGTAGATGTCCTTGCCCACCCGGGGAATCAGCATCACCAGGCCCTCGAGCACCTGCGTCCAGACGAGCACCAAGGTCAGCGCGAGAGCGGTGCTGCGCAACAACAATCCGACGCCGACGCCGAGAACTCCGGTCAGCAGGAAGGTCACGCACTGCCCGAGCACCGAACGCCAGTCCGCGCCGGTGTGCAGCGCGAGATCCGCACTCGGTTGCAGCACCAGGGAAATCGCCCACGAGCCGAAGCCGACGACCAGGCCGATGCACGTGCACAGCGCGCCGACCACGGTCACCTTCGCCAGGAGCGCGGGCACGCGCGAGGGCACCGCCTGGAACGTCAGCCGCAGCGTGCCCCAGTTGATCTCCGTTGTCGCCGCCAGTACCGCGAGCACCAGCACCACCGTCCGGCCCTGCGCCGACGCGGCCTGCGTGTTGCCCACGTTGATCTGGAACTCCGGCCCGGCGAGTCCCATGAAGATCGCGGTGAACACCAGGGGCGCGACGATCGCGAGCGCGGTGCACCACCACGGCGCGCGAGTGCTGAAGAGCTTGATCCGCTCGGCACGCAACACGTTCATCGCGCGGCCTCCTGCCCGTGCATCGTGAATTCGGTCGCTTCCCGGGTCAGTTCCATGTACGCGCGTTCGAGCGAGCCGGTGATCGGGCTCAGCTCGTGCAGCGTCGCGCCAGCGGTGAACGCCAGCTCGCCGAGCGCGTCACTGTCCATTCCGGACACCACGAGCGCACCGTCGTGCTCGGTGAACGCGGTGCCGCGTTCGCTCAGCGCGATGCGCAGGGCCTCGGCGTGCGGTGTCCGGACGCGGACGCCGTGCTCGCTCGTGCGCGCGACGAAGTCCTCCATCGTGCCCTGGTAGATCAGCCTGCCCCGGCCGATCACGACAAGATCTTGCGCGGTCTGCGCCATTTCCGGCAATAAATGACTGGAGACGAACACCGTCCGCCCTTCGGCGGCCAGCGCGTGCATCAACTGGCGGATCCAGACGATGCCTTCGGGGTCCAGCCCGTTCACCGGCTCGTCGAAGAGCAGCACCCGGGGATCGCCGAGCAGTGCCGTGGCGATGCCGAGCCGCTGGAGCATGCCGAGGGAGAACTGCCCGGCCCGCTTCTTCGCCACGCTGTCGAGCCCGACCAGCGCGAGCACCTCGTCGACCCGCCGGTCCGGGATCCCGTTCGTCGCCGCGAGCCAGCGGAGGTGCGCCCGCGCCGAGCGGCCGGGGTGCCGCCACGTCGCGTCCAGCATCGCGCCAACCGTCCTCAGTGGATCGCTCAGCTGTCGGTACGGCTCGCCGTCGATGAGGACGTCCCCCGCGTCCGGGGCGTCGAGGCCGAGCACCATCCGCATTGTCGTCGACTTCCCGGCGCCGTTCGGCCCGAGAAAGCCGGTGACGCGCCCCGCCCGCGCGGTGAACGTCAGCTCGTTCACCGCCACCGTGGCGCCGTAGGCCTTGGTCAGCCCTCTCGCTTCGATCACCGAAGCCCTCCCCCCTCCTGTTTTGGACGGAGGTGACTTTACGCCGAAATGGAGAGATCCGGGTCACCCCCCGATTGGTGACCCGGATCTACTCTTCCCCTATTTTCCCCTTGTCCAGCCGGTGCGGCCCCCGCCGTATTCCGTCCGGATCTTTCCCTGTGGTGGGTCTTTTAGTTACGCGTCGCGCTTCTTGGCGACGCCGATCGCGATGGCCAGCAGCACGATCGAGAATCCGGCGAAGTAGGCCAGCGCCCAGCCCGGGCTCAGCGGGGCGTCCGAAAGCGGCCTGCCCTGTTCGAGGTTCCCGCCGCCGCGGAGGAACTTGTCCGCGACGTTGAACGGCATCCACTGGTGGATCTTCGGTCCGGCCTTCGGGATGAGCTGGATCAGGTTCTCCGCGGCCAGGCTGTAGATCAGCAGCAGGGCGATGGCGCCGGCACTGTGCCGGATCAGGATGCCGACCGCGACCGCGATCACCGAGGCGAAGGCGAACAGCACGCCGACGCCCGCGACGTTGATCCAGTCGGCGGTGGTGCTCAGCGCGAGGTTGTCCTGCGGGCGGATCAGCTTCGCGATTCCCCAGGCGCCGAACCCGGCGATCTCGCCGATGACGAGCGAGAGCAGTGCGACGACGGCCGTCTTGGCCACCAGCGCCGAGCCGCGGTGCGGCACCGCCTGGAAGGTCGTCCGGATGGTGCCGAAGCGGTACTCGGTGGTCACCGAGAGCGCCGCGAGCACCATGATCACGGCGGCTCCGAACTGGTAGCCGATCTGGGTGGTCTGCACGTCCATCGAGATGCCGTCGGGCGCCGCGGCGGCGAACATCCCGGCGAGGCCGACGACGAGTCCGAGCGTGATGAGGGCGCACCACCACGGCGAGCGAGTGGTGAAGAGCTTGATGCGTTCTACCGCGAGCAGAGTCATGATCTTCGTTTCCTCGGGAAAGTCAGTGGGCGGCCGGGTCGAGTACGTGCTGTGCCTCGGCGTCGAGACCGGTGTGGTACTCCACGGCGTCGCCGGTGATCTGCATGAACGCCTGCTCCAGCGAGCCGGTCTGCGGGCTCAGCTCGTGCAGGACGAGCTGGTTGGCCGCGGCGATCTCGCCGATCTTGTCACTGTCCATTCCGGACACCAGGATCGCGCCGTTCTCGGCGGTCACCTGCGCGCTGGCCTTGAGCAGCACGTCACGCAGGCGGTCCAGCTGCGGCGAGCGGACCTTGACGGTGTTCTCCGCGGCCCGCGCCACGAAGTCCTCTGTGGACGACTGGGAGATCAGCTGGCCCTTGCCGATCACCACCAGCTGGCTCGCGGTCAGCGCCATCTCCGACAGCAGGTGCGAGGACACGAACACGGTGCGGCCCTCGTCGGCCAGCCGGTGCATGAACTGCCGGATCCACAGGATGCCCTCGGGGTCGAGGCCGTTCACCGGCTCGTCGAACAGCAGCACCTCCGGGTCGCCGAGCAGTGCCGCGGCGATCCCCAGCCGCTGCGACATGCCGAGCGAGAACCCGCCTGCCCGCTTGCCCGCGACGCTGGTCAGCCCGACGATGTCGAGTACCTCGTCCACGCGCGAGGCCGGGATGCGGTTCGACTTCGCCATCCAGCTCAGGTGCGCCCGCGCCGACCGGTTGGGGTGCACCCACTTCGCGTCGAGCAGTGCGCCGACGGTGCGCAGCGGCTCCTTGAGCTCGTGGTACCGCTTGCCGCCGATCAGGACCTGGCCCGAGGTCGGGTTGTCCAGGCCGAGGATCATCCGCATGGTGGTCGACTTGCCCGCCCCGTTCGGGCCGAGGAACCCGGTCACCTTGCCCGCCGCCACGCTGAACGAAAGGTTGTTCACCGCCAGCGTTGCGCCGTAGCGTTTGGTGAGGCTCGTTGCCTCGATCATGTCTGCTCCCTCTGAAGCGGCTGGTGCGTCGTGACGTGCGTGGTGCAGCGTGACGAGGTCTCGCCGCTTCACCCTCAGCTGTTTGACGGGACCCATCGTGACTGATCGTGGGCTCTCGGCGCGTCATCCTGAGGATCGAACCTGTCACCCGACCTGAGTAGTACCTTGCTCGCTCTCGGGCACTGGCGCGATCGGTGATGACCCTGAGTCAACCCTGAACTCGATCCCCGGGGTTCTTGCGCACCGGTTAATGAACTGTGATTCAATAATGGCATGGCGAGACCGCGGAGCATCACCGACGAACGGCTTCTGGCCGCGACGGCGACCGTCATCGGACGCGTCGGTCCCGGCTTCACGCTCGCCCAGGTGGCCGCCGAGGCCGGGGTCGCGGTCGGCATCTTCAGCCAGCGTTACGGCTCGAAAACCGGCCTCTTGCAGGCGTTGAGCCGACATTCGACCCGGGAGACGGTCACCCGGATGCGCGAGTACGCCGAGGCGGCGGACGGCGGCGTCGCGGGATTGCGTGCCGCGCTGGTGCAGACGTACGCAGGGCTCGGGGACGCCGAGACGGCGGCAAACCACCTCGGCCAGCTCGGCGTCGACATCGGCGATCCCGCGCTGCGTGCGTTGCTCGGCGAGCACTACGCCGCGGTGGAGGACGAACTACGCCTTTTGGTTGAGGCCGCGGCCCCGCACCTGCCGCACGCGCCCGCGTCGCGGCGCGCGGCCCGCACGGTGCTCGCGGTGGTCAACGGGACGGCTCTCGACTGGTCGATCCGTCCGGAAGGCGAACTCGCCCGGCGGCTGGAGGAAGACGTCGACGCGGTGCTGTCCGCGTGGCGGGGAAAGGAGGGGCAGTGAAAACACTGGCGGGCAAGGTCGCCGTGGTCACGGGCGCGACGCGCGGCTGCGGCCGGGCCATCGCGGTGGAGCTGGGCCGCCTCGGCGCGACGGTGTACGTCACCGGACGCACGACGCGGACGACGGCGTCGCCGATGAAACGCGCCGAAACCATCGAGGACACCGCTGAGCTGGTGGACGCGGCGGGTGGCAAGGGCGTCGCGGTGCGCTGTGACTTCACTTCGGTGTCCGATGTGGACACGCTGCGCGAGCGGATCACGGACGGGATCGACATCCTGGTCGACGACGTCTGGGGCGGCGACCCGTTCGCGGACTTCGAGTCGCCGTACTGGGAGTCCTCTTTGGACGATGCGCTGACGCTGGTGCGCAACGCGGTCGAGACCCACCTCATCGCCCTGCATCGCCTGCTGCCGCTCGTGGTGCGGCGCCCCGGTGGGCTCGTCCTGGAGGTCACCGACGGCGACAACGACGACTACGTCGGCGCCGGAATCCCGTACTACCTCGCGAAATGCGGTATCCGCGCGCTCGGCCGTGCGTTGGGCGCGGAGCTGGCCGAGCACGGCTGCACCGGGCTGGCGGTCAGCCCCGGCTTTCTGCGTTCGGAGGCGATGCTCGACCTGTTCGGCGTCAGCGAGGAGACTTGGCGGGACGCGGTGGGCAAGACCGCGCCGGTCGACTTCGCGATCTCGGAGACGCCGGCCTACGTGGCGCGGGGCGTCGCGGCGCTGGCCACCGATCCCGACGTCGCACGCTTCGCCGGCCGGACACTGGCCTCGTGGACCCTGATGCACGAGTACGGGATCACCGACGCCGACGGCTCGCGGCCCGATTTCGGCCGCTGGATGACCGAGGTCCACAAGGCGGGCCTCGACCCCGCGACGGCCGATCCGGCCGCGTTCCGCTGAGACGCTGAGAGTCCGTGGGCCCCGAGGGACTCTGATTCTCTCGGGACCCACGGACCGGACCCGGGTACGTGCCTGACCAAGGGGCACGTCCCCGGCAGGTCAGCTGACGCCGGGTCTCGCCAGTCCTGTCTCGTAGGCCAGGACCACCGCCTGTACGCGGTCTCGCAGTTCCAGCTTCGCCAGGATCCGGCCCACGTGGGTCTTCACCGTCGCCTCGGACAGGAACAGCGACTCGGCGATCTCCAGGTTCGACATGCCCTTCGCGATCAGCACGAGCACCTCGCGTTCCCGCTCGGTCAGCACATCCAGCTCGGTCGCGTCGCGCATCGGGCTCCCGCCCGCGCCGACGAACCGGTCCAGCAGCCGCCGCGTCACCGACGGGGACACCACCGCGTCGCCGCTCGCCACCGACCGCAGTGCCGAGATCAGGTGATCGGGCTGGGTGTCCTTGAGAAGGAACCCGCTCGCCCCGCCCTGCAGCGCCGCGTAGACGTACTCGTCCAGATCGAACGTCGTCATCACGAGGACCCGCGCCGTGCCGGCCGCGACGATCCGCTTGGTCGCCTCGACGCCGTCCAGAATCGGCATGCGCACGTCCATCAGCACGACGTCCGGGCGCAGCTGTTCGGCGAGCCGCACGGCCTGCGCGCCGTCCCCGGCCTCGCCGACGACGTCGATGTCCTCCTGCGCGCCCAGCACCATCCGGAAGCCGACACGCATCAGCTCCTGGTCGTCGACCAGCATCACCCGGATCACGACGTCAACCTCACCGGCAGCGCCGCCCGCACCTGCCAGCCACCGTCGGCGGGGCCGACCTCCAGCGTTCCGCCGTACACGTTCGTGCGCTCCCTCATCCCGATCAGTCCGTTCCCGCCCGGCACCTTGAGCCGGATCGGGGCCTTCACGGTCCGCTGTGACGACGTGGTCGCCGCCGTCGCCGAGACCAGTTCTTCCGCTCGTCCCGCGCCGTCGTCGCGGACCAGCACCTCGACCGACTCGCCGACGCGGTGCACCCGCACGTCGGCGCTCGCCCCGGCACCCGCGTGCTTGAGCGTGTTGGTCAGCGACTCCTGCACGATCCGGTACACGCCGAGCGACACCCCGGCGGGCAGATCGCCCAGATCCTCTTCGACGTCGAGGGTCACCGCCACCCCGGCCTCCCGCATCCGCTCGGCGAGGTCGGCCAGCGCGTGCGCGTCCGGCTGCGGGACCCGCGGCTCACCGTCACCCTCGTCGTTGCGCAGCACGTCGAGCAGCCGCCGCAGTTCGCCCAGCGCGCCCCGGCCGGTCTCCGAGATCGTCCGCAACGCGCGTTCCGCCAGCTCCGGATCCGACTTCAGCGCGTACGACGCCCCATCGGCCTGCACCACCATCACGCTCACCGCGTGCGCGACGACGTCGTGCAGTTCGCGGGCGATCCGGCCGCGTTCCTCGGCGACCGCGATCCGGGTGGCCTGATCGCGTTCGGTCTCCAGCAGGTGCAGGCGCGCCTGCACCTCGTCGTCGTAGGCGCGGCGGGCGCCGACGAACTCGCCGAGCACCCAGCACAGCGCGACACCGAACACGGCGATCACGGCCTGGGCCACCATATCCGGCGACCGTTCGGCCACCAGCTGGATCGCGCTCGCCACGGTCAGGACGAGGACGTAGAGCAGGCCCTGGCGGCGGCCGACGTAGACGACCACCGAGTAGATGCTGATCGCCAGCCCGGCCACCCCGGAGACCCCGAGCATCAGTGTGCTGTGGATGGTGCCCATCACCAGCAGCACGTACGCCGACCACAGCGGCGATTTCCGGCGGTAGACCAGCGCCAGGATGATCGCGAGGTCGATCGGGAGCGCGACGTACCACGGCGGCATGCCGAGGGACTCGCCGTCGAGCTCGCCGACCACGAGGATCAGGAGGTCGATGAAGCCGACGATTCCGGCCAGCACGGAATCGCCCACCATGGGGTGAGCACGCAACCAGAGGCTGAACCGTCGCACCTGGACACAGTAGGTCCCCGCCGGGTCCCGGCGCGTCGGTCGGCGGTAGCACCTTCGGTGCGACCCGAGGATGACGGACATGGCACGATTCGGTGCGCGCGACTTTTCGGGAGGGGAGGACTTCGTGACGTCAGCGGCGGAGCAGGGGCGTCTCGCGGGCCCGCTGTCGATGTCCGTGGCGAACCTCTGCCACCGGCTCCAGTCGCAGGTCTCGCCACGCACCGCGGCCGGGTTCGCCGAAGTGCTGCGCAGGCTCGGCGGCCCGTTGCAGGTCGCGGTCGCCGGCCGGATCAAGTCCGGCAAGTCGACGTTGGTCAACGCGCTGATCGGCCGCCGCGTCGCACCGACGGACATCGGCGAGTGCACCCGGCTGGTGACCCGGTTCCAGTACGGCACGGTCGACCGCGTCGAGATCGTCTTCACCGACGGCCGCAAGCAGGTGCTGCCCTTCGCCGCGGACGGCATGATCCCCGCCGAACTCGGCGTCGACATCGACCAGGTCTCGCACATCGAGGCCTACCTGACCAACGCCGTCCTGCAGGGCATGACGGTGATCGACACCCCCGGCCTCGGTTCGCTCGACGCCGCGTCGGTGTCCCGCACCGAACAGCTGCTGGGCGCGGCCAAACACCGCAAGGACGACGACGAAGCGGAAGACGGCTCGAACGAGCTCGACGACACCTCGCGCAGCGCCGTCGCGGGCGCCGAGGCGGTGCTGTACGTCGTCACCCAGGGCGTCCGTGCCGACGACCAGCAGGCCCTCGCCGCGTTCACCGCGGCCACCGCGAGCCGCGAGGCGGGCCCGGTGAACGCGATCGCGGTGCTCAACAAGGCCGACACGATCGCGCCCGAGTCGGTCGAGGGCGCGGGCGGCGACGTGTGGAAGGCCGCCACGATGCTCGCCGAAAAGCAGGCGAGCACGCTGAAACCGCGCGTCGCCGATGTCCTCCCGGTCATCGGCCTGATCGCGGAATCGGCCGAGTCCGGCGGTTTCACCTCGGCCGACGCCGAGGCGCTGCGGCAGCTCGCCGAACTCGACGAAGACATCCTCGAGACGATGCTGATCTCGGCGGACATCTTCACCAGCTGGGAATGCGACGTCCCGGCCGGGACCCGCTTGCGGTTGCTGGAAAAGCTCGACCTGTTCGGCGTCCGGCGCGCGGTCGAGGCGATCCGCGCGGAGCCGGGCATCACCGCGGGCGCGCTGCGGCGCGTGCTGCTCGACGCCTCCGGGCTCGAAGCCGTCCGGCAGCGGCTGTCGATCGTGTTCGCCGCCCGTGCCGACGGGATCAAGGCGGCGGCCGCGCTCGCCTCGGTCACCGCGCTCGCGCACGCTTCCGGCGATCCCGCGGAACGCCAGCGCGTCCACGACGCGATCGAGGTCCTGCTCGCCAAGCCCGAGGCGCACCAGCTGCGGTTGCTGGAGGCGTTGACGCTGGTCGCGTCCGGCGCGGTCGACATGCCGGAGGACCTGACCGAGGAGGTCCTGCGGGTCGGCAGCAACGCCGACATCGGCGCGCAGCTCGGCATGCCGGGCGCGGGCCGCGCCGAACTCACCGCGCACGCGCTTGAACGCGCGGGCTGGTGGCGTTCGTTCGC
This sequence comes from Amycolatopsis sp. NPDC058986, assembly GCF_042741125.1. NCBI lineage: Bacteria > Bacillati > Actinomycetota > Actinomycetes > Pseudonocardiales > Pseudonocardiaceae > Amycolatopsis > Amycolatopsis sp. NPDC058986. The sequence continues at coordinate 122,936 of NZ_JBHYJW010000019.1, forward strand.
GTCCTTCGGCGCGACACCGGCGCAAAGCCGCGTCGCCCACGTCGTGCACCGGGCGTACTTCCTGATCTGGCAACAGATTCGCGAACCGCAGGGCTGAGGGGTTATTCCTGGTTGCGTACCAGCGCGAACGCGGCCGGAACCGGTGGTTTCCCGGCGTACATTGGATTCTGTGCGCCTAGAAAACACGACGTCCTGGCGGGTCGGCTGGGGCAGCGAATCCGAGGTCGACGTCGCGCTATACGTGCGTGACGCCCTCGCGCTGTCCGTGGAAGACGGGCCGGTGCTGCCACCGGTCGAGCCGGACGTCCCGGTGCACATCCCACCGGGGCTCGACCGGGCCGCGATCCAGCGCGATTGGTGCGGTTGGTGGAACGAACTGCTCGGGTTCCTCCGCGTCCGCGACGATCCCGATCCCCGCAACCCGCGCGGCCGCTACCGGCGCGGCGGGCTGGGCGAAGGGGCGGCGATGCGGCACGCGATGGAGTACTTCGCCGCGCCGGCGTCGCGGCATTTCGCCTCCTCGCGCGGGCCGGCGTTCCGCGGCGCCGGCGAGCGGCAGGGCGACCCGTGGGCACCCGGGTTCTACCGCCGCCAGATCGTCGCCGGTGAACGCCTCGGCCAGCTGGTCCGGGAGGCCGAGGTCCGCCTCGGCAGGCGCGCGTACCCGTTCCGGCTCGCGGTCATCGAGATCTCCGTGGCCGGGCCGGTGTGGCTGCGGGCGGCCGAGGACCAGGTCCTGGTGTCGTCGCGATTCGCCGAGGACGGGCCGCGGCTGGAGGCCGCGCTGCGCGAGGTGATCGACGAGCTGGTCTGACCCCCGAGTTTGATAAACCGAGCAGCCGGTCTAATAATGTCCGGTATGGAGACGGTCATCGACGAGCCGGGCTGGGTCCGGCGCGGTTCGTGGTTCGCGTGCCCGCTGGCAGGCGCTGCCATCGGGGCGGGGCTCTACGCCATCGCGAGCTGGGTGGTTTCGCTCGCCTGGTTCCCGTGGCAGAAGCCGTTCCAGCTGATCGCGCAGATCCCGAAACCGTGGGCGCTGGTCGGCCTGCTCGTCCTCGGCCTGGTCGCGGGCTGGCTGTTCGCCGCGGTCTGGGCGGACCAGCGGCTGATCGTGACCGTCGCACCGGGCAGCGTCCGGCTCCAGCGGGGCAAGAAGAAGCGGCGCATCGAGGCCGAGGTGACCGCGGTGTTCAAGGACGACAAGGAACTCGTGCTGCTCGGTGTCGAAGGCAAGGAACTGGTGCGCGAGAAGACCGACCTCTCCGAAACCGACCTGGCGAAGGGCTTTACCGGACAGGGTTTCCCCTGGCTGGACGAGCCACCGGCGGAGCGATGAGAAAGGTCGACCCGGCCAAACACGCGGCCAAGCGCCAGGCGATTCTCGACGCGGCCGTCGGGTGCTTCGCCGAAAAGGGCTTCGAGAAGACGACGACCGCGGACATCTGCCGCGCCACCGGGATCTCCTCGGGCAGCCTCTTCCACTACTTCCCCACCAAACGCGCGGTCTTCGTCGCGATCTTCGCCGAGGACGGGGAGCGGACCGCCGGATTCCTCGCCGAGGCCGCGAAGGCGCAGGACCCGCTCGCGGCGTTGTTCGCCGTCGTCGACCGTCTCTCCGCCGACGTCGCCGAGCCGATCCTGGTCCGGCTCGTGCTCGAAGTCGCCGCGCAGGCCGCGCGGGACGAGGAGTTCGCCGCGCTGATCCGGCGCAACGAAGCCGCGACGCGCGACGGGCTCCAGGTGCTCGTCCAGCGTGCCGCCGACGCGGGGCTGATCGACGCGTCGATCCCGCCGCTGTCCGCCGCGAACTGGATCACCGCGCTCATCGACGCGCTGATCAGCCGGGCGAACATGGATCCCGAACTCGACGTCGCCGCCGAGCGGGCCATGCTCAAGGTGATCTTGACGCGGTTCCTGCGCCCGGATTCCGCGGTTTCGGCCCCCGGTGGCGCACAGATGCCCCAGACTGGTGGAATCTCCCCGGAGTGACGGGGTTCCGGACGGGGGTCGCGATGGCGTGGTTTCGCAAGGGCGGCGGTGAGGACACCGACGAGCCGACGGGGCAGATCGCCGCGGCTGTGATCGAGGCAGCCGATCGTGCGGGAACCGAAGACGCCGACGACGCGTCGAAGCCCGATGTGGACGCCGTATCCGTAGCCGCGCACGTCGATTCCGCCGACCTGGAGCGCGCACTCGCCGACCGCCAGACGCTGATCCAGCTCTGCCTCTACGCACTGGACCGCGCCCGCAGCGGCGGCGTGGTCGAGCGGCTCGAACACGGCCTCGCCGGCATCGGCGTCCAGGCGCTGCGCCCGGACGGCGAACGGTTCGACCCGGCACAGCACGAGGCGGGCGGTGCCGTCGCGACCGAGGATCCCGCGCTCGACGGCGTCGTCGCCGAGACCGAGATCGCCGGGTTCGCCGATCACGGCAAGCTGCTGCGCGCGCCCATCGTCACGGTGTACGCGAAGAAGCCGGATAAGACACTGTGAACGCTCCCGTCAGTGCGCCGACTCTTCCCGCGCAGGTCAAAGCCGCGCAGGAGCAGTTGCTCGGCGTCGTCCGCGAAGCCGATCCGCAGGCCGCGAAGTGGGTCGAGGACATCCGCAAGGCGCGGCAGGGGCGGCCGTCCGTGGTGGTCGTCGGGGAGACCAACCGCGGGAAGAGCTCCCTGGTCAACGCCCTGATCTCGGCGCCGGGACTGTCCCCTGTGGACGCCGATGTCGCGACCGCGACGTATCTGGTCTTCGAACACGCGCAGCAGTGGGGTGCGCAGGCGTGCTACCCCGGCCAGCTCGCGCCGGTGCCGATCGATCTCGGCCAGCTGATCAACTGGGTCTCCGCGGCGCACGAGCTGCCGCCCGGACAGATCCCGCCTCGGTATGTCGAGGTGAGCGGGCCCGTCCCGTTGCTGGAGCGCATCACCATCGTCGACACCCCCGGCGTCGGCGGGCTCGACTCGATGCACGGCGAACTCGCCAAGGAAGCCGCCGCCGGCGCGACGGCGCTGCTGTTCGTCGTGGACGCCTCGGCGCCGTTCACCTCGACCGAGCTGCAGTTCCTGCGCGACGTCGGCGACCGGGTCGAGACGGTCGTGTTCGCACTGTCCAAAGTGGACGCCTTCCGTGGCTGGCGTGAAGTCATGGAGGCCGACCGTCAGCTGCTCGCCGAGCACGCGCCCCGCTTCGCCGACGCGGTGTTCCACCCCGTTTCGGCGAGGATGTTCGAGACCGCGGCGAAGGCGCCGAACGAGCAGATGGCGGCGATGCTGCGGGAGAAGTCCGGGATCGCGCCGCTGCAGGTCGCGCTGCAGGAACTCCTGGTGGGCCGCTCCGCGATGCTCGGCGAGGCCAACACGCTGCGCGCGTTGTCCAGCGCGCTCGGCGAGCTGAAGGCGAAACTGCAGGCCGAGAGCCGCGCGTTGTCCTCCGGTGAGGCCGAAGCCGAACAGCTGCGCGAACGCCGGGATCAGCTGACCGCCGACCGCCGCACGTCGACGCGGGGCTGGCAGCTGAAACTGCGGGCCGAGGTCCAGCGCACCCGCGTCGAGATCGGGCACGAGAGCAGCCGCGAGATGCGCGACGCGCAGTCGCACTTCCGCCAGGTGATCGACGCCGCCAAGCGCGACGACCTGGCCGCGCTCCCCCAGCAGGTCGACATCGCGCTGCAGACGACGTCGCAGCGGATCTCGATGCAGCTTTCCCAGCGGCTGAACCAGGTCACGAACGTCTCGCTGGCCGAGCTGTTCTCGCCGGAGGAACTCGACGTCATCCGCGCGCAGTTCCTGCGAGCGGGCGGCCCGCCGGTCGTCCTGCGCCCGCCGGACAAGAAACCGCCGACCGCCGAAGACAAATTGCTCGTCTTCATGGGCATCTCGGGCGGCGTCGGGGCGGGCAAGATCGCCGCGCTGCCGCTGGCCGGGGTCGCCATCCTCAACCCGGTGGTGCTGCCCGCGACGATCATCATCGGCCTCGGCGCCGGCTGGTGGATGGCGCGCACCCGCAAACACGCGTCGGACAAACAGCACATGAAGCAGTGGCTCGTCGAAGCCATCGCCGACGCGCGCTCCACGCTCGACCAGCTGGTCGCCGAGCAGCTCATCGAGGCAGAACAGCAGCTGTCGATGGCACTCGACGACGCGCTCGGCCGCCGCATCGACGCCATCGAGGCCGAACTGAAGGAAGTCGACAAGACGATCAAGATGGGCGCGCAGGAGCGGGCCAAGAAGATCGCCATCGTCTCGAAGCGGCTCAAGGACGTCAGCGAAGGCCGCGACCGCGCCGAAACCCTGCTCGCCCACATCCGCTCGCTGCGCGACAACCACTAACCGTCACCCGCTGAGACGCGTTCCGACACCTGGCGGCGCCGGAGCGTGACCACACGGGTGGGTCTGTGGACAACCTGTTGTGGACCGGAACCGAACCGGCATACGGTGAGTCATATCCTCGACAAACAGGTCAGCGACATCCGGCAGTACCCGGTCGGTAAGGGGGATTACCCATGTGGGTCGACGAGAGCGGTGGCACCGACGCGGACGCCAGCGGCCCGAACGCGATGACCGTCCACGTCGACGGCCAGGACTACCAGGCCGAGGTGAACTACGACGCCAACGAGGACGGCACCAACGACACGGCGCTGGTCCAGCACGATGACGGCACCGCGCAGGCCTTCATCGACACGAACCACGACGGCGTCGCCGACCAGTACGTCGTGATCGACTCCACCGGGCACGCCGTCGACCAGGCTGTGTACGACGAGCGCAGCGGCCAGTGGGTCCACTCGAGCGGGCACCACACCGGCGGGGACGACTCCGGCCGGGACTCGGGTTCCGGCGGGCACATCCACGCGGACCTGCCCAGCGGCGAGGTCGACGCCGGGGTCGCCACCATCGACACCGACCACGACGGCCACAACGACACCGCGGTGGTGCAGACGAAGGACGGCGGCACGATCGCCTTCACCGACAAGAACGGCGACGGCGAAGCCGACATCGCGGTGCAAACCGACGCGAGCGGGCACACCACCACGTTCGAGCACACCGGGCACGGCCAGTGGACGCAGACCGGCAGCGGTGTCATGGATTCCGACTCCGCGCCGTCGGCGGCGATGTCCGGTGGCGATCCGGCGGGCGACGCCGCGTGGGGCCGCCCCGGCACCGAAACGCTGGAGGGCGTGGCCAAGATCGACTCCGGTACCGGGCAGTGGATCAGCCCCAACTAATGGCAAACTAATGTAATCCAGGTCACATTCCTGCGATTCACTCGAGGCCTGGCACGCACGCGTGCCGGGCCTTTGCCATACCCGGCGGGGTGCAATTCGGCATCGAATGTGTGACCCGGCCCGTGTGATGTGGCCCCGCTCACCGAAGAATTTTCGGCGGATGGCCCGTTCCGGTGACGACTGAATCGATTCCCTTATCGTTCTTGTGAGAGAACCGACAGGTCAGCTCTCGGTTACCTGCCGGTCATCCGGCTACTCTCGGGGAATCCCAAAACCCGCACACCGGTCCCCAGCCGGTGTGCGAAGCCATTCGGTCGCCGGCAATGAGGCCCGCACCTGAACAGCGTCGTTCCGGTGTGGGCTCTTTTGTCGTCGGAAGTCAGGAGTAGAGATGACCGCAGTCGCCATCCCCGGACTGGACAACGCGCCGACGACGCACAGTGGCGTGCTGTCCTGGGTCAGGGAGGTCGCCGAGCTGACCACCCCCGACCGCGTGGTGTGGGTGGACGGTTCCGACGAAGAAGCCGCCAGGATCAACGCGGAACTGGTCGAAGCGGGCACTTTCGTGCAACTGGACGCGAAGCCGAACTCCTACTGGGCCGCGTCCGACCCGAATGACGTCGCCCGTGTCGAGGAACGGACGTTCATCTGTTCCGAGCGCGCGGAGGACGCCGGGCCGACCAACAACTGGATGGACCCGGCCGAGATGAAGGCCACCATGACCGAGCTGTTCCGCGGCTCGATGCGGGGACGCACGATGTACGTCATCCCGTTCTGCATGGGCCCGCTCGGCGACGAAAACCCCAAACTGGGCATCGAAATCACCGACTTCGCCTACGTCGTCGCCTCGATGCGCGTGATGACGCGCGCGGGCAAGGCCGCGCTGGACAAGTTCGTCGCGCCCGACGGCACCGAGCGCGAGTTCGTCCCCGCGCTGCACTCCGTCGGCGCGCCGCTGGAGCCCGGCCAGAAGGACGTGTCGTGGCCGTGCAACCCGATCAAGTACATCTCGCACTTCCCCGAGGAGCGGCTGATCTGGAGCTACGGTTCCGGCTACGGCGGGAACTCCTTGCTGGGCAAGAAGTGCTACTCGCTGCGCATCGGCTCGGTCATCGCCCGTGACGAGGGCTGGCTGGCCGAGCACATGCTGATCCTCAAGCTGATCTCGCCGGAGGACAAGGTCCACTACGTCGCGGCCGCTTTCCCGAGCGCCTGCGGCAAGACCAACCTCGCGATGCTCCAGCCGACCATTCCCGGCTGGCGCGCGGAGACCCTCGGCGACGACATCGCGTGGATGCGCTTCGGCGAGGACGGCCGCCTGTACGCGGTGAACCCGGAGTTCGGCTTCTTCGGCGTCGCGCCCGGCACCGACTGGCACACCAACCCGAACGCGATGCGCACCATCGAAAAGGGCAACACCGTCTTCACCAACGTCGCGCTCACCGACGACGGCGACATCTGGTGGGAGGGCATGGAGAACAAGCCCGCCCACGCCACGTCCTGGAAGAAGCAGGACTGGACGCCGGAGTCCGAGGAGAAGGCGGCGCACCCGAACTCGCGCTACTGCACGCCGATGTCGCAGTGCCCGATCCTGGCGCCGGAGTGGGACGACCCGAAGGGCGTGCCGATCTCGGCGATCCTGTTCGGTGGCCGCCGCAAGACCACGGTGCCGCTGGTGAACGAGGCCCGCGACTGGCAGCACGGCGTGTTCATGGGCGCCACCATGTCGTCGGAGACCACGGCCGCCGCGGCCGGTGCGGTCGGTAACGTCCGTCGCGACCCGATGGCGATGCTGCCGTTCCTCGGCTACCACGCCGGTGACTACTTCAAGCACTGGCTGGACCTCGGCAAGAACGCCGACGCGAACAAGCTGCCGAAGATCTTCTACGTCAACTGGTTCCGCCGCGGCGACGACGGCCGGTTCCTGTGGCCGGGCTTCGGCGAGAACTCGCGCGTGCTGAAGTGGGTTCTGGAGCGCGTCGAGGGCAAGGGCAACGCGACCGAGACCCCGGTCGGTTTCGTGCCGAAGGCCGAGGATCTCGACACCGAGGGCCTGACCGAGCCGCTCGCCGACATCCAGGCCGCGCTCGACGTCCACGCCGAGGAGTGGCGTCAGGAGCTGCCGCTGATCGAGGAGTGGTTCGAGAAGATCGGCGACAAGGTGCCCAGCTCGCTGCGTGACGAGCTCGACGCCCTGCGCCAGCGTCTCGGCTGACCCGGTTCTGTTCGAAGGGGACGTGCCTCGTTTCGCGGGGGACGTCCCCTTCGTCCTTTTAATGGGTAAGTTCAGCGATGGATTTCGTCGAGATAGGTCAGGTTCAGCGGCCTGAACATGTTCTCCCTCGCCACCGCGCTGAGTGCCGAATCGTGCAGGCTGTAACCGCTGCTGTCGGCGAAACTGGTCAGTGCGTGCGATTTTCCTTTCCGGTCACGGAATTCGATTCCCCAGCTGAAGACCTCGTCCTCGCTGTGCAACAGGAAGCCACGCGCCGCCGAGGCGTCGACGAGTGCCTGCGCGGCTTCGAGCCGCCGCCGTTCGGCGCGTTCGATAGGATTTTCGGCCATGTGACCACGCTATTGCGCCGCACGTCGTAACGCGCGTAGCCGACCGGTTGAAGTCGCGGAGCCGGTGTTTACCGTCGTAGACATCGCCTGCTTTCGGGTGAGTACCGTGAGGACCATGTCCGACGCCGGGGAGAGACCGTTCAGATTCGGCGTGACCATGACCGTGCCCGGGTCGCGGACCGCGTGGGCCGAGAAGTGCCGCAAGGCCGAAGAGCTCGGCTACGACGTCATCGGCGTGGCCGATCACCTCGGCATGGCCCCGCCCTTTCCGGCGCTGGTCCTCGCGGCCGAGGTGACCGAGCGGGTGCGCCTGGCCACGTTCGTGCTCAACGCCGGTTTCTGGAACCCGGCCCTGCTCGCCCGGGATGCCGCGGGCACCGACCAGTTCACCGGGGGACGCCTCGAACTCGGCCTTGGCGTGGGGTACGTCAAGGCCGAATTCGACGACGCCGGGATTCCGTGGACCGCCGCGGGCGACCGCGTCGACACCCTCGGACACACGATCAAGAAACTCAAGCGGCTTTTCGCCGACCCGGAGCACGAACCCGCGCCCGTCCAAGCGGCCGGCCCGCCACTGCTGATCGCCGGGCTCGGCGACCGGGTGCTCACCCTCGCCGCCGAGCACGCCGACATCATCGGCTTCACCGGCACGCGAAGGACCGACACCCGGACCCTGATTCCGGTCGACTCGGCCACGATCGGCGAGCGCGTCGAGTTCGTCCGCGACAAGCTCGGCGGTCGCGAGGTCGAGCTGAACCTGCCTCCCCGCTACGTCGACGTGACCGGCGATCGCCAGGCAGGGCTGGAAAAAGTACGCGAGCGGATCAAGGGAGAGCTGACCATCGAACAGCTGGCGGACGTGCCGACCGTGCTGGTCGGCACGCCGGAGCAGATCGCCGAGCAGCTCGTCGCCATGCGCGCACGCTTCGGATTCAGCTATGTCAGCGTGCTGGAACGTCATGCCGCACGGCTGGCGCCGGTGCTCGAACTGGTGCGCGGCCGATGATCGACGCGAGGGCGATCGGCGTCCGCGCCGGCGACGTCTGGCTGTTCGACGAGCTGGATTTCTCCGTCGACCCCGGCGAATGCGCGGTGATCGTCGGGCCGAACGGGGCGGGGAAGTCGACACTGCTGCGCTGTCTGTACGGGATGCAGAAACCCCAGCGCGGCCGGGTGCTCGTCGACGGCGCTCCGCCGGACGAGCGCAAGGTCGCCTTCCGCCGCAAGGTGTCCGTGCTGCTCGACGACTCGGACTTCTTCGCGGAGCTGACCCCGGTGCAGCACCTGGAGCTGCTTGCCGGGACGTTCGGCGCAGACCTCGGCGACTTCCGCGCGCTCATCGCCGACGCTGGGCTCGAAGAGCGGGCGGAGGTCACCGCCGGGAGCTTCTCCGCGGGCCAGCGCCGCCGTCTCCTGCTGCTCGGCGCGACGGCGCGGCCGCATCAGGTGCTCATCCTCGACGAGCCCGAGCGTGCGCTGGACGTCGCGGGCAAGGAGTGGCTGGTCGAGCTGATCGGCCGGTCGACCGCGGCGGGCGCGGCCGTCGTGCTGGCCACCCACCATCCGCCGCTGCTCGAAGCTGCGGACAGCGTCCTAGAGCTGTTCTGATGGTGACGCTGTGCCGTTCATTGCTAATCCGACTACAGTCACGGCTATCCGGCTTGCGTAGCAACGGTTACCTATTGCCCGGGGTCCGCCTACTTTTAGTCGGATTAGCAACAGTGGGCGTCCGCACGCGTGTGCCGGGAAGGCGGCGGTTCGGCGGGATCTTCAGCGGGGACTACGGGACCTTCTACGCGTTGTTCGGTTTCGGCTTCCTCTTCACCGCTTTCTTCAACCTCGACCGATGGCATCGAATCCTCTTCGGACAGTCCACAGCGGACTTTCCGGCGGTGCTGGGGCTGCTCGCGATCTGCCTGGCCTTCGCCTGGCGGGTGCTGCTGCGGCGGGGGTTCGTCTGGGCCGAACCGGCCGAACTGACCTGGCTGGACTTCGCCCGCGCCGATCGGCGCCGGGTGGTCGGCGCCCGGCTCCTGGTCGTGTGGTCGGCGGTCGTGCTCGCCGCGGGCTACGCCGTCGCGCTGGTCGTCGCCGCGGGAGGCGGCGGCCGCGACGTGTGGACCGCCGGTGTCGCGCTGGTGGCCGCATGCGCGGTGCTCATCTTCGCGACGGCGCGCCGTACCGCGCTCCGTGCCGACGTCGCGGGCCCGCTCGTGCTCGCGGTGACCGGGCTGGTGATCGCCGCGGCCGCGCTCGGCCCGCTGACCGTGCAGTACGTCGCGGGTGGTGTCCTGATCGTCGCGTGCGGCCTCGCGCTGGGCGGCGAGCCGGTCACCGGAGCCGGACGGCTGACGCTGGTCGAGGGCTGGAACGTCCGCGTGCTGCGTGCCGTCGCGGTGACGTTCATGGACCCGATGCTCGTCCTGCCCGAGTCGGCCCCGGTCGGACGGCTGTCGCTGCGCCGGCCGACCGCGCTGCGCCTGGCGTGGGCCGGTTTCGCCGGCCGGACGCGGTATCTCGGCGCCGCGGTCCTGCTCGCGCTCGGGGTCGCCGTCGCCAGGGTCGCGGTACCCACGCTGCCCGCGGCCATCCTGGTCGGGCTCGGCGCGTTCATCGCACTGGTGCCGTTCGGCGGCGGGCTCGGGGTGCTGTGGCGCAACCCCGGCCGCCGCCGCTGGCTCGCGACGTCCGACTGGGAACTGCGCGTGACACACGGCCTGCTGCTCGCGATCCTCGCGCTCGGCTGGTCGGCACTGCTCGTGGCGGTATCCCTGCTGGTGGGCGCCACAGTCCCGGTCATCGTCTGGCTCGCGGTGCCACTGGCGGTACTGGCCGTGTTGCGCGCGGTGACCCGGAAGGAAATGGACTACACGGACGGCCGAGGTTTCAGCATGGCGCGGCAGTTCGTCCGCGGCGTCGATGTGCTGGTCATCGGCATTTTGGTGCTCTCCGTGAAGGGCTAGGCCCGTCCCGTTCCCGCTTTCGGGGCATTCTTCACGGCCGTTCGCGGGCTACCCTCTCTGCGACGAGAGGAGTAGCGCGTGGGTGGCGGGCACGCACCGGGCGTCGGACGCCGGGGAACCAGCGAGTTCCCGTACGGCTGGAGCGACCGGCAGATCATCGCGGTGATCGAGGACGTCGCGAACCTTCCCGGCGAGCCACGTCGCCGCCAGCACAACGGCCGCTGGCGCTGCGCCGGGGAACGTTACGGCGTCCACGTCGTGGTGCTGGCCGACGAGGACGGCCAGGTGCGGACCGCCTATCCGGTCGGCGGCCCCGGCGTCGTGCGCAATCCGGACACCCCGAAGGACCCGGCGAATCCGACGCTGGAGGACCTCACCGACAGCCGGATCACCTACTACGCCGACCGCGTGCTCGACCAGCTGGCCGACCGGATCCCGGCGGCGGACTTCACGCACTACCGCGCGCTGCTGTGGGCGGGCGAGTGGGAGGAACTCGTCGATGTCCTCGCCGCGCATGCCGTCAGCGTCGACCTGAACCTGAGCACCGACGAGTTCGCCGACCTCGAGCGGCTGCTCTACTCCTACGAGATCCCGCTGCCCGGCTTCGCCTTCCTGAACGACCGGAACAAGATCCTGGAGCGGCTGCGGCCTAACTCGCCTGGGACAGTGACGGCCTCGGCGGCTCGGTAGCCACTCGCAGCTCTTCGAGCGAGAGGCCGACGGCGTCCGCGATCGCGGCGACCGTGAAGAACGCCGGTGTGGGGATCCGCCCGGTCTCGATCTTGCGCAGCGTCTCGACCGAGATCCCGGCCTCCGCCGCGACGTCGGCCATGCTGCGCCCTGCCCGCGCGGCGCGCAGGGCCAGCCCCAGCCGCTCGCCACGTTCGCGCTCTTCGTCCGTCAGCGGTACACGCACCATGGGGCCAATACTAATACCACCCCGCTACCACCCCAACGATCACCAGAGTTATCCACCCCCTGTGGACAACTCTGTGCACAGGTGTGAAAAGCCCATGTGGAAAGACCCCGCCGAGCCGAAGCTCGACGGGGCCACAATCCCTAGGGGGTTCAGGCGCCGGCAGGCACCGGAAGTGGGACACCGGGCAGTTTCTGGTCGTTCGGGACCTTCCCGTCCACCAGGTAGTCCTCCACCACCTTGTCCACACCCGCGTTGCCGCCGGCGTAGATGCCGTGGTCACCCTCGCCGGTCACGGTGATCATGCGCGAGTTCTCGAACGCCTTGTGCGCTCGCTGCGCGCCCTCGATCGGCGTCGCCGGGTCGTGCTCCGACTCGACGATCAGTACCGGCGGCACGCCCTTGCCGGTCATCGGCGGCAGCGGGGCCGGCGGGTTGTTCCAGAACAGGCACGGCTGGATGAACCAGCCGGCGCCGAGCAGCGGCTTCTGCTGGTCGATCAGCTTCTGCGACTGCCGGATGGCGCTGTTCGGGCTGCCGGTCCACGGTCCCTCGTTGCACGGGATGGTCCAGAAGCTCGCGTCGTAGGCGTCGCCGTCACTCGGCACCATCAGCGGCTGCGGGCCGACCACCTTGTCGTTGACCTTGGCCTTGACCTGCTTCGCGGCCTCGGCCTTCTGCTGCTGCGAGGCGCCGCCCTGGGTCAGCGTCCGGACGTTGACCAGGTACTGGGCCAGCGGGACGAAGTTCCGCTTGTTGTAGAGCTGGTTCGCGATGAACGAGTCGAGCGCGTTGGCCGAGACCGTGGTGCCGTCCACCGTCACCGGGTGCTGCGTCAGCGCGTAGCGGACCTGCTCGTAGGTCTGCCGAGCTTCCTCGCCGGTGGTGCCGAAGTGGTAGAGCTTGTCGTACTTCGCGATCCACGGGAGGAAGTCCTGCCGCCAGCGGCGCTCGAAGCCGAGCGGCTGCCAGTCGAACGACTTCTGCCAGGTCGTGGTGAACTCCGTCGAGGAGTCCAGCAGGAAGCGGCCGGTGCGGGTCGGGAACTGCTGCGCGTAGTGCGCGCCCAGCCAGGTACCCGCCGAGTAACCGGCCCAGTTGATCTTGTCGCGGCCGAGCAGGACGCGCAGCAGATCGATGTCGCGCACGGTCTGGTCGGTGTTGATGAGCGGGCCCAGTTCACCGGACTTGACCTGGCACGAGTGCGCCGCGTACCGCGTGGCGTCCAGGATCAGGTTGAGGTTCTCCTTGCGGCGGTCCCGCGGGTCGAGGTCGCTGCCCGTGCCGATGGCGCCACCGCAGGTGATGTTCGTGCTCTTGCCGGTGCCCCGCGGGTCCATCCCGACGATTTCCTGGTTGGCCCGCAGCTTGGCCTGGTTACGGAACCGGGCGGGGAAGTTGCGGCCGGGTGCGCCGGGACCGCCCGGGTTGGTGACCACGCTGTCGGTCGCCTTGCCGCTGGTCGCCTTGAGGCGGCTGACGGCGATGGTCAGGTCGATCTTGTCGTCGGCGCGGTACCAGTTGCGCGGCGTCTGGTAGGTCGCGCATTCGATGTCCTCGGCGCCCGGCGGCGGCGGTGTCGGCAGCTCGCTCGACGTGCACTTGTGCCAGGCCAGCTTCTGGTTCGCGTACTGCGCTGGAATGTTCGTGGAGTTCAGAGGCTGCTTCGCCTCCTCGCCCGCGAAGGCAGGCGTGAACCCGGCCAGCAGGGTGCCGGCCACGGCCGGGATCACCACCGCATAGCGGAGTTTCGTCATCCGGATGCCCCTTTGTGTCGGAATCTCTGGCTATTGATATCCGTCGGGGGCAGAGGCGGCAACCGCCCTTCGTCGGCATCGTCACCATCACTGATCGAATCGATACCGGACTGGGGTGACGATGTCGTACCCAGGTTCTAGTGTCGTGCGGACGCGGTGTCGCGCGAGTGTTAGGTGAGGTCTGATGTCGTCTGCCAAACAAGGCGGGAAGGTGCGCGGGTTCCAGTTCAGCCCGTGGAACCTGCTCCTGATCGTCCCGCTGTTGGTGCTGGTCACACCACTGTTCAATCTGGACGGACCCCGGCTGTTCGGGATGCCGTTCTTCTACTGGTTCCAGTTCGCGATGGTGCTCGTCGGTGTGCTCAGCACCGCGATCGTCTACTGGGCCACCAAAGGAAAACCGGTCAGTGACGAGCCGGATCGGCTGAGTGTGGACGACCTCGACGCGGGGAGCGGCGAATGAGCAACCTGCAATGGCCGGAGCTGGTCATTTTCACCCTTCTTTTTCTGTTGGTGACGGTGCTCGGCTTCGTCGCTTCGCGGTGGAAGGCGGGCAACACGCTCGACCATCTCGACGAATGGGGTCTCGGCGGGCGCAAGTTCGGCTCGTGGATCACCTGGTTCCTGCTCGGTGGTGACCTGTACACGGCCTACACCTTCGTCGCGGTGCCCGCGCTGATGTTCGGCGCCGGCGCGCTCGGCATGTACGCGCTGCCTTACACGATCATTGTCTACCCGATCGTGTTGCTCCCGGCGCTGCGCATGTGGTCGGTCTCGCGGTCGCGCGGGTACGTCACCCCCGCCGACTTCGTCCGCGGCCGGTTCGGCTCGCCGACGCTGGCGCTGCTCGTCGCGATCACCGGCATCGTCGCGACGATGCCCTACATCGCGCTGCAGCTCGTCGGCCTCGAGTCGGTGCTGCGCACGATGGGCCTCAACGGTTCCGGCATCGTCGGGCACCTGCCGCTGCTGATCGCGTTCGTGATCCTGGCGCTCTACACCTACCAGTCGGGCCTGCGCGCGCCCGCGCTGATCGCGTTCGTCAAGGACATCCTGATCTACATCGTGATCCTGGTGGCGATCATCTACCTGCCGATCAAGCTCGGCGGCTGGTCGCACATCTTCGACTCCGCGGCGGCGAAGCTGGCCAAGCCGAACCCGGCCACCGGGAAGCCGTCCGGGTCGGTCCTGCTGACCTCGAACAACCAGCTCCAGTACGCGACGCTCGCACTCGGCTCGGCGCTGGCGTTGTTCCTCTACCCGCACTCGCTCACCAGCGTCCTCGCCTCGCGCGGGCGCAGCGTGATCAAGCGGAACATGGTCGCGCTCCCGGCGTACTCGCTGCTGCTCGGCCTGCTGGCGCTGCTCGGCTACGTCGCGATCACTGCCGGTGTGAAGCCGATCAACAACAACGCGACCGGCAAACCGGACAGCAACACCATCGTGCCGGTGCTGTTCGACACCCAGTTCCCGTCCTGGTTCGCGGGCATCGCTTTCGCCGCGATCGGGATCGGCGCGCTGGTGCCCGCCGCGATCATGTCGATCGCCGCGGCGAACCTGTGGACGCGCAACATCTACAAGGAGTACATCAAGAAGAACGCGACGCCGGGCCAGGAGGCGAAGCAGGCGAAGCTCGCTTCGCTGATCGTGAAGTTCGGCGCGGTCGCGTTCATCCTGTTCATCGACCCGCAGTTCTCCATCGACCTGCAGCTCATGGGCGGGGTGATGATCCTGCAGACCCTGCCGGCGGTGGCGCTCTCGCTGTACACCCGGTGGTTCCACCGGTGGGGCCTGATCGCGGGCTGGGTCGTCGGCATGGGCTGGGGCCTGATCATGCTCTACGGCATCCCGAACCCGGCCAACGGCAAGAAGCACTTCGGCGGTTCGGCGCTGCCGCTGGGCGACCTGTCGATCTTCGGCTGGCACCCGTTCGCGGGCTCGGCCGTGCAGATCTACCCCGGGTTCGTGGCGCTGATCGCGAACATCGTGGTGGCCGTGATCGTCACCGTCATCGCGCGGCAGCTGAAGGTCGTCAACGGCACGGACCAGACCGAGCCGGAGGACTACCATGCCGACGAGCACGACAAGGACCTCCGCCCCATCGGCGTCCACTAGTCCACAGAGGACAGTCCGTGAAGGCCTCTTTACCGGCAACCAGTGCCGGTAAAGAGGCCTTCACGGCGTCCGGGCGACTAGCGTGGCGGGCATGAGCGAGTCGGTGAGCCGGTTTCCGGTGGTAGACCTCGAAGACCTGCCCGAGGACCTACGCGAGCGGGTCGGCGAGATCGCGCGGAAGTCCGGGTTCGTGCCCAACATCTTCCGCGCCCTCGGGCACCGGCCCGCCGAACTGCGGGCCTTCCTCGATTATCACGACGCGCTCATGGACCGCTCCGACGGGCTGAGCAAGGCCGAACGCGAACTCGTCGTGGTCGCCACCTCGGGCGCCAACCACTGCACCTACTGCGTCGTCGCGCACGGCGCGATCCTGCGTGTCCGCGCCAAGGACCCGCAGCTCGCGGACCGGGTGTCGAGCAACCCCTGGCAGGTCGAACTCGACGAACGCGGCCGGGCGATCGTGGACCTCGCGCTCGCACTGGCCCAGGATTCCGCGCTCTTCGGCGAGGCCGACATCGACGCCGCGCGCGAGGCGGGCCTGACGGACGACGAGATTTGGGACGTCGGCGCGATCACGGCGCTCTTCGCGATGTCGAACCGGCTCGCGCACCTCACGGCGTTGCGGCCCAACGCCGAGTTCTACCTGCTGGGCAGGCTGCCGCGCGAGTCGTGAGCCCGGTCAGTACCGGTAGAACGGGCCCGGCAGATCGCGCCGGACCTCGAACCTGGCCAGGAGCAGGCCGAAGAGCGCGCGGACGCGGTTGAACGGTTTCGTCCAGATCCGTGGTGCGGGGCCGTAGTAGCGCGGGTCCTCGTGCGGGGTGAAGGCGTCGCCGGTCAGCACGACCACCTCGTGCCCGCGCGGGCAGTGCCCGGACACCGAGATCATGCCGGGGGTCAGGTTCTCGACCCAGTCGACCTCGTCCACGCCGAGCAGGGTCCGGCGATCGCATTCGGCGCAGTAGACGACGAACATCTCACAGCTCCAACCGCCAGGTCTCACCGATCAGCTTCGGCCCGAAGTTCTCGGTCGGCTCCTCGCCGACCAGCCGGAAGCCGTTCTTGCGGTAGATGTCGCGGGCTGCCGTGAGCACCGAGACGGTCCACAGCTCCATCGCCGCGTATCCGGTCGCCCGTGCGAAGCCCACACATTCGCCGACGAGCCGCTTGCCGGCGCCGAGGCCACGCGCGCTCGGCTCCACGAGCAGCAACCGGAGCTTCGCGACCTGCGGGTCCTCGGCGCGCATGCAGAAGACACTGCCCACACGCTCGCCGTCGACCTCGGCGATCCATCCGGCCTGGCCGGGATCGTCGCGGCGGTCGGCGAAATCCGCGACGACCCGCGCGGTCAGTGCCTCGAACCGGTCGTTGAATCCGTACTCCCGGGCATACAACGCTCCGTGACGATGCACCACCCATCCGAGGTCACCCGGGCGTGGGGACCGCAAAACCAGCGAAGGCGCCGCGGGCCGCCCGCGCACCACTCCGGCGATCGTGTCCATCGCGCCGAGCAGCCGTCGCTGGTCCTCGTCGGGGAACTGTTCGAGCAGTCCGCCGATGCGCTGGGAGCTGCGCTCGTTGAGCATCGCGAACGCGTCGGTGCCCGCCGGGGTCAGCCGGACGAGCTGGCGTCGGCCGTCCTCGTCGCAGCGTTCCCGGACGACCAGCGCGCGGGTCTCCAGCCTGGCGAGCAGCCTGCTCGCGTACCCGGCGTCCAGATCGAGCTTTTTGCGCAGGTCGGCGACGTAGACCTGGTCGTGCTGGGCGAGTTCGAACAGCACCCGCGCTTCGCTCAGCGAGTACTCGGCGTCGGCTGGTCCCTCGTCGAGAACGCCGATGACCCCGGTGTACAGGCGGTTGAAGGCGCGGACCGTGGCGACCCGGTCGGCAAGCTGCGTGTCGTTCACTGACCACCTCAACAAATTCGTTGACGCGGTCAACCATTACTCCGAAAGGAGGCCGCGGGCAACTCATTTGCTGGCCTCTTGCACAGTGGCCGGACATATGGAAACCCCGTGATGCTGCCAGGTCGGGGGTCCGCCAGCATCACGGGGTCGTAGGGGGTATCGACACAACTTTCTGTGGCGTTACACCCTGAGCACTATGTGGTGTAGGTCACTCGAATGGGCGACGACTACGTGGGTGACGCGTCAGCGCATGTAGCCCTGGCGCGCCTGAGCGATGGCGATCAGTTCCTGACGAACGGTCGCGGTGGCCGCGGTGTCAATCGCCCGGTTCAGCGCCCGGCGAGTGCGAGCCTCGGCGCGGCGGGCACGGAGCTTGGCGGCGATGTTGTTCATCGGTTTCTGCATCCCCTTCGAGGGTCTCGGTTGCTGTGTCTCTAGTATGCACCTTTTTTCACAAGGAAGCGAACGAATCGACGGTGACATGGCGCACTTGCCGATGAATCGTAGGCAAACTTGGCTTATCGCCGGAGAGACTTCGTGTCGCCGGTCACGTTTCGCTAACGGCCTAGAGCTGTCTAAGTATCTCTAGCTTTCAAGCTATAGAGCCTTAGGCAGGCGCATACTCCGTGAGAGAGGTACGGGAAGCTCAGTCGCGGCCGAGCAGGTAGTGGCCGAAGTGCGGCACCGTGAACGCGATCTGCCCGCGCTCGGCCGAATACACCAGGCCCTTCTTCATCAGGCTGTCCCGCGCCGGTGACAACGACGAAGGCTTACGGCCCAGGTAGACGGCCACATCGGCGGTGCCTGCCGCCTCGTCGCGGCCCTGGGTCAGCTCGGCCATCGCGAGCAGGTACTCGCGCTCTGCCGGGGTCGCGCGTTCGTAGCGCGAGCCGAAGAACCCGACGGCGAGCTCGGCTTCGGCCTCGGGGGCGGCGACCTGGACGTCCTTGACGGTGATCGGATCGGCCGGGGCCGCGTCCCAGGCCGCCTTGCCGTAGGCCTGGATGAAGTACGGATAGCCGCCCGAGGCGTCGAACAACGCGTCCAGCGCCTCGGGCTCGATCCCGGCGTCCTCGCGCTCGATCGGCGCCATCACCGCGATGTCGGCGTACTCGCGGTCGAGCCGGTCGATCCGCGCGTAGCGGAAGAGCCGCTCGGAGTACGACTTCGACGCCGAGAGCACCGCGGGTACGTGGGGCAGCCCGGCCCCGACCACGACCAGCGGTGCCCCGGACTGCGACAGCTCATGACAGGCCGCGCACAGCGCCGAGACGTCGTCCGGCTGGAGGTCCTGCATCTCGTCGATGAGCAGGGTGACGCCGGTGCCGACGTCGGCGGCGAGTTCGGCGACGTCGGTGAACAGCTCGACCAGGTCGATCTCGATGTCGCCGGAGTCGGCGCGGCCCTGCGCGGCCGGAACGTCGATGCCGGGCTGCCAGCGGTCGCGGAGCTTCGCGTCGGCCTTGTTGGCGCGCAGTGCGAACGCCTTGAGCACGGCGAGCACATCTTCGACGCGGTCCGGCGCGCGGTGCCGTACCGCGAGGTCCCGGATCGCCCGGTGCAGTGCCGCCGACAGCGGCCGCCGCAGCTCCGCGTCCGGTCGTGCCTCGATCTTGCCCGCGCCCCAGCCGTGCTTGATCGCCATCGAGCGCAGCTCGCCGAGCAGCACCGTTTTGCCGACCCCGCGCAGTCCGGTCAGGACCAGACTGCGTTCGGGGCGTCCGCGCGCGACCCGCTCCAGCACCACCTCGAACGCTTTCAGCTCGCGTTCGCGGCCTGCCAGCTCGGGCGGCCGTTGACCGGCGCCCGGGGCGAAGGGATTGCGGATCGGGTCCACTCTGCCACGTTATCGGGGTATCTAGCGTGAGCCCGATATTTGCGGATACGGACCTAGCGCGTGTTGGCCAGGTTGGCCCGGATGGACGAGTACCCGCCGTTCGCGGGAGACGGGCGGGTCTGCAGCCCCGCCCCCTGACCTGTCTAGTCGGTCAGGTTCCGCTCGGCGTAGACACGCATCGCGTCACGGATGTACTCCGCCGTGCCCGCGCCGTACTTCTCGTCGTACTTGCCATAACGCGGGTCGTCGACGTACAGCTGGCCGAGACCGGCGAAGTAGCACTTCGACACCGAGGACGCCGCGGGCCGCAGCCACTCGTACAGCCGCTGCGTGATCGCCTGTGTCTCGGCGCCGTCGACCGGCAGTCCGGTCGAGTGCGCCTCGCCGAACGCTGCCGCGATGTCGAGCTGCTCCTGCTGGAACGCCTTCTTCTGCTCGTCGCTCAGCGAGCGCCACCAGTCGGCACTCTTGCGGTAGGCGTCGGCGCCCCAGCGCTCGGTGACCTCCTTCTCGTACTTCGTGTGGTCGAATCCCTCGAACACTTCGTTGGCCATGAGTCGTTCACCTCCCTTCAGTTTCTTCACCGTGGTGCGGACCGACTCGATCTGTCGCGCCAGCCGCTGCTGTTCCTGTTCCAGCAGCTCCAGATGCGTTTCGAGGGCAGCGACGCGGTCCTGTTGCCCGTCGAGCACCTCGGCGATCGCGGGCAGGCCGAGGCCGAGTTCGCGCAACAGCAGGATCCGCTGCAGCCGGACGAGCGAGTGCTCGTCGTAGTAGCGGTAGCCGTTGCCGCCGATCCGGCTGGGCTCGAGCAGGCCGATCGCGCCGTAGTGGCGCAACGTCCGGCTCGTCGTCCCGGCGGACTTGGCGAGGTCCTGGATGGACCACTCCGACCGCGTCATCTGCCCGCCTCCCTCCTGATCTCGTCGGTGAAACCAGGTTAAAAGTTGACGTAACGTCAAAGTCAACCCTCGTGCCGCTAGTGCTCTATCTCGCTCGCTAACGCCGTCTACCGCTATCTAGGGCTGGAGCAATATTCGGACATAGGCCGCTAGTACCGGTTTGGTGCCGGGCTGTGGGGGCATTCAGGGCGTAGGTTCGCGTTGCAGGCTTCGGAACAAGGAAGGCAAGGACCGTGATACTCCGCCGTGTGGCAAGACCACTGCTCGCCTCGATCTTCATCTTCGGCGGGATCGGTGCGCTGAGGGACGCCCAGGGGCACGCGAAGGCCGTCGAACCGTTCCTCACCGACACGTTCGACAAGGTCGAGGGCATCGTCCCGGACGCCGTGCCGCGTGATCCCGCGACCCTCGTCCGGATCGACGCCGCGGTGAAGGTGACCGCCGGGCTCGCGCTCGCCGCGGGCAAGGCGCCGCGCCTGGCGTCGCTGGCCCTGCTCGGCAGTCTCGTGCCGACGACGCTGGCCGGGCACCGGTTCTGGGAGAGCAAGGACCCGGCGGAGAAGCAGCAGCAACAGATTCAGTTCATCAAGAACGCGAGTCTGGCCGGTGGGCTGCTGCTCGCGATCGGCGACACCGCGGGTAAGCCGTCGGTGGGCTGGCGTGCGCGTCGCGCCGCGAAGAAGGCCGGCGACTTTTCGGAAGACCTCGGCAAGAAGGCCGAGAAGCGCGCGAAGAAGCTTCGCAAGAAGGCCGCCAAGGCCCTGCCTGGCGACTGACCCCAAGCGTGCTGAAGGGGACTTTCCTCGCATGAGATGCGAGGAAAGTCC